>NZ_CP034563.1:1049427-1411355 GCF_003970675.1 Flammeovirga pectinis | reverse complement strand
TAAAGTAATTGTAGATTTAAAACCTCATCCTAATAGAAAACAATACGAACTTCCAATTTTTATTAATGGGAAAAGAGTTCCCATGCTAAAACAACCTAAAGTTAAAGTAGAACAATTAGCAGAAGTAACCCATTTAATTACTCGTAAAAGAAGTTTTACTCAAAATTTAACAGGCGAAATTGTTGAAGTAGAAGTTAAAGTAAATAACGCAGGTCCATCTGATGTAGAAGATGTAGTACAAGTAATCTCAATACCTAAAGGATTAACCTTAGTTTCACCTACTAGTGGTGTAACTACTAAAGCAGATGGAAGTAAAGAATTAACAATTGGTCATGCAAAAATTGGGAATTCTCTAAATGGTACAATGCTGTTACAATTAAAATCTATGGTTCCTGGTTCTTATGAAATAGGAAGTATAATAAAAAGTACTAAGACAAAGCTGATAAATCCAAAAATTTTAAATGTTGAAAAGAAGTCTACAATAAATATTTATCCAAGGGCCGATCTTCAGATCTCTCAATCTTTATCTCAGACAAATGCTAAAGTTGGAGAAATAGTTACGTATACTATTACAGTAAAAAACCTTGGACCAGATGCAGTACAGAGTTTTAAAGTCACAGATAAATTTATAAATACATTAGAAATTGTAGGTTTAGATTTAACAGATCCCGAAACAAATAGTCTCCAATCTCAAATAATGATTGGTTACCCTAATCCTAATGACCTTACTTGGAACGGTGCATTATTAAAATTAAATGATACCAAATCGATTAAAGTAAAGGTTAAAGTGAAACCATCTTATCCTTCAGTTTGGTCTTCTCAAAATACTGCAGAAATTAAAGGAAGTATTACGACTTCTTATGATAAACCTTATAACAATATTAGTACTGTAGACTTGTATGTAACCCCAACTGTAGATTTAGGTATTGAGGTACTTCCACAGGGCATTTATACTGTAGGAAATAAACACCGGCTAGATATTAATGTAATGAACTGGGGAGAAAGTGATGCAACGAATATAAATGTAAAGTTGTTAATGAATCCTGCTGCTTATGATTTAAATTCACTAAATATAATCTCTTCTAACCCTGTTGTAAGCTATTCATCTTCTACAAAAGAATTTACTCTAAGTACTTTAAAACACAACTCGTATATTAAAGTAACTGTAGAATTTAATGTTATAAATTCATCAACACCGTCTGCTTATATAATTAGAGGGGAAGTACATGAACGAATTAATTTCCCAGGAGAATTTGATCCTGATAGTCATATAAAAGACCCGTCAAAATACAATTATAAATTAACGAAAATTGATGATCTAAGTATTACAGAATCGGATAATATTCAAGAAGTTAGCCCTGTGATTAATTTAAAACCTGATGCACAAAATATATCGAAATGGATATGTGATTCACCAACAGGATATACTTTAGATCTATCTACTTATTTTACAGACCCTGACAACTCGGGCTTTAATAGAAATAAAGTAAAACTTTATACATCTATGTCAGATTTGACTAGTAAAACAACTTTATCTTTTACTACAAAAGGTGATGTATCTGTAAATAATGCAATTCTAAAATTTACTCAAGGAGTAGACTGGAAAGGAAAAGAAACAATGAGTTTCTATTACTCTTTAGAAGATAACCAAGGTGGAGAATCTCCCAAAAGAGAGATCATTTTACATCGCAAATATGTGCAGATTAAAGCACCATATACTTCTACAATATCAATATGCGAAGGACAGATTTTTGATATTTTCAATTATTTAAATGCTGAAACAGGAGATAAGTTTTCAGCTACATCTTTAAATTATACAGATGTGGTTGTGAAGGATAAATCTGGCGTAGTATTAACAAATACAGGGACTTTAACTGCAGGAACTTATACAGTTGAAGTTATAAATACGCAGACTTCTACTTCTACATGTGATGTGTTAAACGTAACTTTTGTAGAAAAAGGAATAGTGAAATTATTAAAGAATACTGATGTAATTTGTAATGTTCAAAAACAATATGATTTAACTTCGGTATTTACTGTAGATGGCATAAAACCTACTAATATTTCTACTTTTGATATATACTTTCAAGTAGGTTCAATTTGGAATAAAATTGCTAATTTTGCATCAATTACAAATTTCAATAAAATAATTGATGGAGTAAATAAATTTAAGGTAGTAGGTAGAAACGGGTCTTGTAATTCTAGTGTAGAAAACTTTTTTACTATTGAGAAGCTTGTTAACCCTACTATTTTACAAACTACTTCGTCTAATTTCTTTGATGCTTGTTCAGGAGGTACAGCAGATGTTAGTAAAAAGTTTAAAGTAGGTTTTGGAGAAGAATTAATTTTTTACTCTGATATAGCAAATAATCCTGGTACTCTATTAACAAGCACAGGCTTTGCTGATGGAACTGCATTAACTCCAGGAAAGTATTGGGTAGCCTCTAGGAATAAAAAGTTACCTTCTTGTTCCGTAAGTAATAAATTGCCAATTACCATTGTAAATGGAGCTACTATAGCTTTAGAGTTGTATGTTAAAACAGGAACTTTACCGACTTCTTCATGGGAAAAGTCATCAAAAGATTTAATTGCAGGTCAAGATGTACTTCAAGTTAAAGCTGTTGTGAAAAATACGTCCTCTTGTAATAATGCAACATCTAACAGCTTAGCTTTAAAATTAAATTCATCACTTTTAACAGCTCTTACAGATATTGAAGTAAAAAAGAATGGTGTTAGTGTAGGAACTAAGAATATACCTAACAAAGCTACTTTCTCTGGAAATTTAGTTATTACAGAACCATTAATTAGTTCTGGAGATACTTATGAGTATATAATTACTTTTAAACCTAAAGCGGAACATAAGGTAGCTTCTTTTAATATTGATGCAGAAAATACTTTAGGAGCGACAAAAATTACATCAATTGCCAATTACAACGTAATTCGGAAGACTGATTTTTCAATTACAAAAACAATTAAGAATGGTAGTATAACTCCAAATATTGGAGATGAAATTACATATCAAATTGAAGTGAAAAATTTTGGACCATCATATGCTGATAATGTTGAAATTATGGATGTTATTCCTACTGGATTAAAATTTGTTTCAGCTTCAGGGGGTACACAAAATACTAATTATAATCAGTGGACAGAACCTTCGATGGAACCGTCTAAAGCATATATTTATACAATTAAATTGAAGGTTTTACCTTATGTAAATGGTATAGAATATATAAATTGGGCTCGTGTTTCTAGTCCAATTTCTAAAGGAAAATGGGGCAGTATTTCAGTAAAACCAAATCATTGTCCAGTAGCAACTACAGATAATATTAAGGGTGGGACTGGTGTGAATACATTCGATTTTAAGCCTTTATTAAATGATTATGATTTAGAATATGATGCTAGAAATAATATTATTAAGAAATTTGGTTCTTCAGGTTTAGATATCTCAACATTTAAATTTAAAAATGGAACAAAGAAGACAGATGCTAAAAAACTTGGTGTGAAAGTAGGTGAATTTCATATAATTAATGATAAGGTTACTTTTACTTCTACTTCGTTAACACAAACTGGTACTTTTGATCCTGTTGAATATTTAATTAGTGATATATCTGGTATACAAACCTGTAAGGAAGGCATAATTAATGTTGAAATTGCTAGCGGTCCTACTATTTCAATTACGACTACACCATTAGAAGTAGGAAAATGTGGATTAAACGATGTAGAGTTAAATGGTATAGCTTCTTCTACATCTGGTACTATTTCTAAAATGGTATGGATGAATATGGATCTTATTACAGTTAATAAGGTAATTACAAGTGGAATTACAGATATTAATGATACAAATGGTATACTTATAGGAAAGAAATTAACTGTAAAGTCAAAAGGTAAATATAAATTTGTTGCAGAAAATACCTTTCAAGGAAAAACAACATCAAAAACAACATCACCAACTGAATCAAAAGTTTATGAGGTAAAAGAGATTCCAAGCCCAACTATAGTTACAAATAATGTTACAACTTCAATTACAGGAATTCCATCACCTAAATTGGAAGTGAAATTAGAATACTTAAAAAATGGTGCAATGGTGCCATATAATAACCTTTGGTTACCTAATAATGCAGTTAAATGGTATGATGAAACGGGAACCACATTACTTCAGAATGGATACAGTTTTACTCCAACAGGTTCTAAAATTGATTTGACAAAAGCAGTCAATAAATATACTATTAAGGTTACTAATAATTTTGGTTGTGAGGTAACGTTACCTGTTGAAGTAAATGTAGATCTGACTAAATTTGAGATAGAAACACCTAGTACAGTTCTTATAGGAAGTTGTGAATCGAAAGCATCTAATTATCATGTCAAAGCTAGTGGTAAAGATGCTAAATTAACTATCAAAGGGATTTCAGCAACTAGTAATTCTATTAATAAAACTTGGTCAACAACAACTAGTGCCATAGATGAAGCTATTGATTTACCAATTGGTATATATCAATTAACTTTAGAAGATAGCTATAATAATATTACTTATAAAAACTTCGAGGTCAAAAAAGACATCGCACCAAGTATTGTAGTTACAAAAGCTCTACCGAATGGCCATGTAATTACATCAGGTGGAACAGTTTTAATTCAGACTACAACTGTAGGAAAGGGGATCACAAATTTATGGAGTGTAATATCTGGAGATATATCTAGTCTTTCTTCGGCAACAAATACTAAAGATATTAGTGTTTCACCTACTTCGTCAACAATTTATCAATTAGAAGTTACAGACCAATATGGTTGTACTTTTACAGAACGAGTAGGTGTATTGGTAGATGACTTTCAAACAATAGATAAAACGATTTCTGACTGTGAAACGGATGTTGATTATTCTATTATTTCAACATCTAATTTTAATAATGTAACAACAAAATGGACCGGTATAAATTCAACGTCAGTTGTTAAGAAAATAAGTACACAGGAAAGTAATGTTACTCCAGGTAGTTATGATGTTGAAATAACTGATTATTTTGGTAATAAGGTAAATAAGTCATTTAAAATTATTAAAGACGTCCCTCTTTCTATTTCAAAAGTAATTACAACAGATCTAGTAATTGATAAGTTTAATACAAATACAACAACTCTAGATTTAAACATTAGTGGAGCAGGTCCTTTTGATATAACTTGGAGTAGAAAGGATGGTAGAAGCTTTGAAGGATCTGTAAACCAAAAGCAAAAAACACATAATAAAGTTCCTGCTGGTATTTACAAAGGTATACTTCCCCAACCGTCATCAGATTGTGTATACGAAGTACAAGTCAAAGATAAATACGGGAAATGTATTGTTAATCAGACTTTTAATGTATTTGTTAAAGAGGTAGACTTAATAGTTAAGAAGAGTTTAACAGGTACAGTAGGTAAAAAATATCAAGTAGGAGATATTGTTGAATTTAAATTAGAGGTTACCAATAAGTCTGCAAAATATGACGCAACTAAAGTTAAAGTTGAAGAGTATTTTCCAAGTGGTTTAAAATACTTATCTGTTAGTAGTGTTTCTGCTGGAAGTTTTAATACAGCAAAGAATACATGGGATATACCTGTTGTGGCAAAAAATGCTTCAGCATCTCTATTGATCAAAATGGAAGTTTTAGATGCAGTAAACTATATTAATAAGGTAAATGTATCGTCTTATGAAAAAGAGATAGATGTTACAGACAACTCTGATGATGAGACTGTTTCGGTAGAGAATATAATAGATCTTTTTGTTGAAGTAGATTTCTCCTTAGATAAAGGGATTACGTGGGTGAAGAATGTTGATGTAAATTATAAAGATCAGTTTTATTATAGAATCCGTATTACAAATAACGGTAAATCGTATGCTAGAGGTATTAAATTACTAAGTAATGCTCCTCAGGGGTATAGTATCAGTAATAATCCATTTTTAGGTTCTTTACAAAATATACCTGATATACCTACAAAGCAGGTTTATATTTTTACTGAAAAAGTTATAGTGAATAATGCTGCATTAACATGGCCAAATGTAGTGAGTATAAATTTTAAAGATGGAAAAGGTGTAGATCAAAAGAAAACAGATAATGCTATTGTAAACGTTAATACACCACCTGTCGCAATAAAGAAAAATTTAAAAGTGACAGTTAATAAGTTATTAGCAAGTGAAAAGGTTGTTACCTCAGACTATTTTCAAACTTCTGGTAAGAAAGATCAAACCTATGATATTGATAGTAAAATAGATTTAAATTTATTCTATTTTGAAGGCAATACTACTCCAGGTGGAATTAAAGTTGTGCCAAACGGTACCTTTGAATATTTAGGAAATGGAAATATTAAGTTTACACCTGCAACAGATTATATTGGTGACGTTGAAGTAGGATTTAAGGTAAAAGATGTAAGAGGAGCATTTTCTAACGAAGTAAAAATATTAGTTGTTGTAGTACCAATTATTGTGAAAAATAAATCCTTAATTAAAGATACGGATTTACAAATTACTCAATCAGTCAGTAATTTGAACCCAAATATTGAGGATGTAATTGATATAACATTACTTGTTGAAAATATGGGTCCTAGTAATGCGACTGATGTTAAAGTGAATTATATTATTCCTTCAGGTTATCAATTCATAAGTGCATCGTTACCAAATTTCGATTTAGTCAACAGTAAATGGATAATAGGATCGTTAATCAATGGTGATAAGAGAGCATTAACTATTAAGGCTAAAGTACTTAAAAAAGGAGTGTACCTAAATGAAGCAAATGTTAGTGGATTTGAAGCTGATCTTAATCTTCCAAATAACTTTTCAAGGGCATTAGTAGTCCCAAATAAGTCTCCTGTCGCTATTTTAGATTATGCAGAAACAGGTAAAAACGTGCCTATTACTGTTGATATTATCTCAAATGATTTTGACTTAGATGGTACAATTGATACCAAAACAATTGATCTAGATCCTTCTCAAAAAGGTATTCAGATGTCTGTTACAGTTCCGAATAAAGGAACTTTTACAGTAGTATCTCAAAAAGAAATAAAGTTCTTTCCTGAATTAGATTATGAAGGTGATGTTGAAATTAAGTATGTAATTACCGACGATGATACAGCTGTTTCCGAAGAAGGGACAGTATTAATAAAAATTGTTCCGGGTCTTGTGGCGGCAATTGATGTTACAAATATTGAAATGGGTAATTGTAAACCAGAAATTAAAATTTTAGGATTACAACCATCTAATTCAACCCAAAAAGTACTTTGGATTATTGATAAAGGAAGCTCATTTACAAAAGGTAAAATTTTATCATCGACAGTAAATCAGAGAGAAATTACAGTAACAGAAGGAGATTACCTTTATGAAATTACAGATAGGTTAAACAACGTAACAAGGTACAAATACCACGTTGTAAAGAAAGATGCTCCTGAGATTAAAAAATTGCCTCAAACAATAACAATGCAAAGAGGTGAAACGTATGAGTTTGATCCTGTAATAACAGGAGAAGGAGTGTTTTTTAATTGGAGTGACGCAACCTATTTGTCGGACGACTCTTTATTAGAAACGGATTATACGCCTACCAAAGAAGGTAACTATACATTGTTTTTAGAAATAACTGATAAGTTTGGTTGCACAACAAGTCAGGAAGTTAAGATAGAAGTTAAATTAGATTTCTTTATTCCAGAGGGTTTTTCTCCTAATAATGACAACATTCATGATAAATTTGTAATTGAGGGATTGGCTCCTGATGCAGAAGTGAAGATGGATATATATAACAGGTGGGAGCAAAAAGTATATAGTTCAAATGATTATCAGAATAATTGGGATGGCAAATCAAATATCCAGAATAAAGGAGAATATTTAGTTGATGGGACTTATTTTGCAATCATTTCTATAAATAATAAAGTGTATAAAAAATATATTACAATAAAAAAGTAAAATAATTATAGTGTGTTTTTATTGGAAATAAATTAGATTGATCTGAAAACTATTTCAATAATTTATACATTACTTCATATTAAAAAATATCTCCTAATATACAATAAGCAACTCAATAGAAAACATTTTTTATTGAGTTGTTTTGTTTTTTATATAATACGTTAAACCGGTTGAAATGACTGATTTTAGAAAAAATATAGATTTTTGACTTAAAAATGAAGGGTGGAAAAAATATGATCAAATCATAAGTAAAAAAAATACCCTTACGATATAGAGACAATTAAGTTCCCTAATGTGTCAAAATAATTCTAAATTAAATTGAATTATTCTCATATTTTATTGTTTTGCAGTCTGTTATCATTCAAAAAAAAGTGTAAAAAATACTTGTTTAGTACAATAAAAATGTGAAAATTGAAGTTATTGAATTGTGTACGAAAGCATAACTATCAACTACTTACATTTTTTATGAAGCAAATTATTTACTTCTTTATTATTCTACTGGCTATAAAGAGTTCTACGGTAACAGCACAAGATATACAAGGAAAAGAGTATGCAAAATATGCATCTAGTAAGATCACTGTATCTTTTGAACAGTTGAGTAGATACTTAACTGAAAATGAGCATACCGATTATGCAAAAGCACTTAATATTTATACTTGGGTTGTACATAATCTAACTGTAGATTTGAAAGCATACAATATTACCAAGCCTAAATATTATTCAGTAAATCAGATTCTAAAAAGAAAGAAAGGTACCAGCGAAGATTTTGCAATGGTATTCGATTCTCTTTGTCATGCGGCAAATATTAGAAGTAAAAAAGTAGAAGGCTATGTGTTTAGTGATAATAGCGTTATTAATACCGTAATTTTCAAACCAAATCATACGTGGAATGCTATTAAATTAGACGAAAGGTGGTTTTTAGTAGATAGCCAATGGGGAGCAGGGAAAGTTACTTCAGATCAAGATAAAACGGCTAAAAATGATATTAATGATAAGGTTTTTAGAAGTAAAGTGACGTACAATTATTTTTGTATTTCACCAGACGAATTTATAAAAACACACCTTCCAGCTAATCCAACTTGGCAGTTATTAGATAATACTATAACACTTAAAGAATTTATACAAGGAATCGTTCCTTTAGAAAATAGTGTTGTCTATTCTTCAGAAAATCTAGATAATTTTGATAGCCTTGCTGCAGAAGATTTTATTTATGCTGATGCAAAAATGGCTTTAGAATTTAATCAAAAAAACCATAAACAACTTTCTAAGGCTAGTTTATTAAAAGGAGGGACTTTAATTGTGCCTCATATTGATAACAAAGAGGCAGTCACTAATTACTTTAAAAAGAAGCAAATATATTATCATGAAGCCGCTTCTTCTGCAGCTTCTTATAACAGTGATGTCTCATTTTATTCAAGAATAGAGAAAGATGCTTTAGTGTTATGGGAGCGTCATAATTTTAGTGTTCCCTTATCGAAAAGAGAAAAATATATTTCTAGAAACCTGTTAACGAAAGACGCAATTTCTGACCGTAAGAACTCTATTAAAAATGAACAGAGTAACTATAAGAAATTTAGTGAGAAGATAAAAGAACGTTATTATCCAAGTCTATCAAAACCAAGAAGAAAATCTGAATATGATAGGTTGTACTTTAAAATAACACATCAACAAATTCATGAAATTGATTCTGTAGTAGAATTTTATAACGAACAGTTAACTATTCTAAAAAAAGATAGAAATGAATACTATTTAAAATTAATTGATCAGAATAATTACATCAATCAATTAAATAAATCGCAGACAGAATATTTAGAGCAATTATATACTTTAGTACAATCAAATGTTAGTTTGAAAGTATTAGAACACCAATCGGAACAAATTTCTAATGTAGAGAAGAGTATTGTTTTACTTAAAAAGAAAAATAGAGTATTAGAAATGAGTGTAGACGATAATGAAACAAAAATTTCTAGTTATATCTCTTTATTAAAAAGAAAATATGTAGAGAAACAAGGTTTACTAAGAGGTTTATATATTAAATCTAATGGCGAAACTAAATATAAAATGGATTTTGATTTAGTAAATGCCTCGTTAAAAGCATTATTCTTTTCTCAATCTTTGGATAAAAAATATTTTTGTGATGTTAAGCAAGAATTTTTTAAATATTCTGAAGAACAAAATCAAGAATTGATTACACAAACAGAAATGATTAAAGATCTTTCTAAGATAATTGTTGTATTCCATACTATTAAGTCTAAAGAAATAGATAGACTTGCAGATAGAGAAAAAATGTATTGTGAGTCTATTATTAAACAGACTTATGAGCAGTTATCAAAACTTAAAGATGAAAGAAAGAATTTCTCTTTAATGTAAAATAAACAAAGTAGGGAAGTAGTTAAACTGCTTCCCTATTTTGTTTATCCAGCGTATTTATGTCTATCATATTCTTATTTCACCATCACTTTTTGAGTTCACTCTTTTACATAGAACTTATATTTTAACGTTTTACAACTATAATAATGAAACTCTGATATCAACTGCTCGTTATTATTCATTCGTTTGATCAATTATTTAAATTTTATAATACTATGAGTAGATTATTTACGGACTGTAGGTTAAGAGTTTTTGGAATACTTTTAATGTCATTATGGTGTTTAACAGAAGAAGTTAAAGCCCAAACTACGGTCTTTCAATTAGCAGGATGGGATAATTCTGCAGAATTCTCTGCTTGGCAACAATTAGGAAAAAGTGATAGTAGACATTGGTTAAATGTTAGAGTAGGGGTAAATGATTGGATGTCTCCTGCAGACCCATCTGATGTAAGTAATAAAAAAATGAATGGTAATTATTCTTTATCATTAGGTTATGGTTATTTATTGACAGACAAGTTAATGCCCTACTTAACGATTAGAAAAGATTTAAACAGAGCAGAGAATATTGGTTTTGTAACAGGTGTTGATATTTCTACAAATACACGTTTATGTTATACCGTCGGCTTTACATCTACATATGATGTCACGCAAGATTGGAACAGAAGTAATGCTTGGGTTGATATTTATTACAAAGTTGGAAATAATGGTTGGAAAATAGGTGTAGAAACTGCTGTGACTGTAACAGGTGAGGTGGGGTTTTTATGGATGATAAATAAATCAATAAACTGGTCTAGAAAGTAGATTTTAGATCAATGGTTAGTTGTTTTTTTCTAAGCATAGAAATTAATATTTAAATATAACACTATTTAAATTTATGAATATCCTCTTAATTCTATTGTTATAAAATTGACTATATGCTTTTCGATTATTTACTACATTAGGTTTAGTTATTTGATGGATATACTTTGGATAAATGGTTTGTAAAAAGACTTTTTTATTCTAATTGTAATAGTAATAAAGGCTGTCTAAATATTTAGATAGCTTTTTTTTATTTATAATTGTAGACTTAAATTAGTGTTTAAAGATCATGTAATCAGTACTTTAAAAATACATGTAGACTTGATGTAGACTACATCATTTTAGATTGTAGACTGTATTTGGCGTGCTGTAATATAAAAATATAAAAACGTCTATTGTACATTTGAAATATGAAATGAAAGACTTTAGTAGAGTCAACTAAATTATATAATCATTAACTTATGAAAATGAAATTCAATAAACTTATCGGTGGTATACTTACTGTTTTAGCAGTGAGTTCATGTGCACAAAAGCAAGCATCAACAGAGACAACGACTTCTAAAATAGAAACTCAGATGCCTGCATTAGAATTATCTAAAGTAGACGTAGTTACAACTGCAGATAATTCACAATTGAGATTAGCTAAAACTGGTGAATTTAAATTTGGAAAAGCAACTCAACCAAGAGAAGATCAAGTTTCAGTTTTTGTCAATCCGAATAAGTCATTCCAAACATTTTTAGGAATTGGTGGAGCCATCACTGATGCTTCTGCAGAAGTTTGGGCAAAATTACCAAAAGATAAACAAGATGAATTAATTAGTGCTTACTACACAGATAATGGTATTGGTTACTCATTATTAAGAACAACAATTCATAGTTGTGATTTCTCTCCTTATTCTTATACGTATGTAGAAGAGGGCGATAAAGAATTAAAAACATTCTCAATTAAACATGATTTGGAATTCCGAATTCCAATGATGAAAAGAGCAATTGCTGCAAGTGGTGGTGAATTAACTACTTATGCATCTCCTTGGTCTCCTCCAGCATTTATGAAAGGGAAAAAAGATATGCTTAAAGGAGGTTCTTTATTACCTGAGTTCTATCAATCTTGGGCTAATTATTATGTAAAGTTCATAGAGGAATATGAAAAACAAGGTATTCCAATGTGGGGTGTAACAATCCAAAATGAACCAATGGCTACGCAAACTTGGGAGTCTTGTATTTATTCAGCAGAACAAGAGCGTGATTTCTTAAAGAATTTCTTAGGGCCTGCATTTGAAAATAATGGAATGGCAGATAAAAATATTGTAGTATGGGATCATAACCGTGATTTAATTTCTCATAGAGCTAACGTTATTTTCGAAGATCCTGAAGCAGCGAAATATGCATGGGGTATTGGAATGCATTGGTATGAAACATGGACTGGTGGTGAAGCAATGCAAATTAATTTAGATAATATTCAAGAATCTTTTCCTGATAAAAACATTTTATTTACAGAAGGATGTCAAGAAGGGTTTGATGCAAAGCATTACCAAAGATGGTCTAATGGAGAGCGTTACGGTAGAAATATGATTAATGACTTTAATCAAGGTACAGTTGGTTGGACAGATTGGAATATTTTACTAGATCAAACAGGTGGTCCAAATCATGTAAATAATTTATGTTTTTCTCCAATCCATGCAGATGTTAATAAAGGGGAGTTAATTTACACACCTTCATATTATTACATCGGACATTTTTCTAAATATATTAAGCCAGGTGCTAAGAGAATTTCTACATCTACAAGCCGTAGTACATTAATTAGTACTTCGTTCAGAAATACAGATGGATCTATTGCTACTGTTGTAATGAACCAAACAAACGAAGCAATTAGCTACAACTTTATTGTTGGCGACAAAGAAGTGAATGCAGAAATTCCTGCACATGCAATTCAGACATTATTATATAAATAGATATGCTAAAGGGTTGATTATTGATGAATCAGCCCTTTAATTTAAACTAACTGATAAAATTAAGTTAGCGTTGGAAAATGCATTTCAGCACTAACTTTTTTTAGTCGAAATTTTAT
Organism: Flammeovirga pectinis; assembly: GCF_003970675.1. Classification (GTDB taxonomy): domain Bacteria; phylum Bacteroidota; class Bacteroidia; order Cytophagales; family Flammeovirgaceae; genus Flammeovirga; species Flammeovirga pectinis. The sequence continues at coordinate 1,398,208 of NZ_CP034563.1, read as the reverse complement.
TAACCTATAAGGCCTTATCTAAATGAAAAAAATGAACTTATTAAACGTAACATTAGTATTTATTGCAATGCTAATGTGTCAGAATACGCTATTTGCACAAGATAAAGTAGACCAAAGAGTTGAAGAAATAATGTCTAAAATGACATTAGATCAGAAAATTGGTCAAATGATTCAAATAACATCTACTTCTGGTGATGATGTTCCAGATTGGGTACGTGATGCTATTATTGAAGGAAGAGTAGGCTCTATATTAAATGCAGGTACACCTATCGCGATAGAAAAATTACAGAAAATAGCATTAAAAGAAGGTCCGAATAATATCCCTTTAATTATTGGACGTGATGTTATTCATGGTTACAAAACTATCTTTCCTATTCCACTTGGTCAGGCTGCTTCTTGGAATTCAGAATTAGTGGAAAGAGGTGCAAATGTTGCCGGAATTGAAGCTTATGAAGAAGGAATTAATTGGACTTTTGCTCCAATGATTGATGTAAGTAGAGACCCAAGATGGGGTAGAATTGCAGAATCTTTAGGAGAAGACCCGTATTTAACGTCTGTTTTAGGTGCAGCGATGGTTAAAGGTTTTCAAGGTGAACAATTGAGTGATGAAGAAGGAAGAATAGCTGCGTGTGCTAAACATTTTGTGGGCTATGGAGCAACAGAGAATGGAAAAGATTACAATGCAGTATCAATTCCTGATTATCATTTATGGAATGTTTATTTACCTCCTTTTAAAGCTGTTGTAGACGCAGGTGTTGGTACTTTTATGACTGCTTTTAATGATATTAATGGCGTTCCTGCTTCAGCGAATACTTTTTTATTAAAAGATGTATTAAGAGATGATTGGGGTTTTGAAGGTTTTGTAGTAAGTGATTGGGAATCAATGTCTCAAATGATGAACCAAGGTTATAGTGAGGACCTTAAAGATGTAGCTCGACAAAGTGCTAATGCACGCCTAGACATGGAAATGGTAAGTGCCTCATATCAAAAACATTTAAAAGAATTGATTGAAGAAGGTGAAGTAGATGTGGATATTGTAAACACTGCAGTGAGAAACATCTTACGTTCTAAAGTTCAATTAGGGCTATTTGATAAAAAATACAGAGGAGTACCTAAAAATTCATCAATTTTAAGTGCTACACATAAAGCAGATGCAAAAGCAATGGCAATTGAATCTGTAGTAATGTTGAAAAATGAAAAAGTACTTCCATTACAACAGAATCAAAAAATTGCTGTAATTGGACCTTTAGCAAATGCTCCAGCAGAACAGATAGGTACATGGTCTTTAGATGCTGTTGTAGAAGATGTTATTACACCACTTACATCTTTAAAAGAAGTGTATGGCGATAATATTTTATACGCTGAGGGTTTAAAAAATTCTCGTGATATGAATACATCTTCTATTAATAAAGCAGTTGATGTTGCAAAACAAGCAGATGTAGTAGTAATGTTTGTAGGTGAAGATGCAATTTTATCTGGGGAAGGACATAGTAGAGCATTTATTACTTTACCTGGAGCACAAGAAACTTTAATTGAAGAGGTTGCTGCAACTGGAAAAAAAATAGTGATGGTTGTAATGGCAGGAAGACCATTAACTTTCGAAAACATTGAAAATAAAGTAGATGCAATTCTTTATGCATGGCATCCTGGTACAATGGGAGGTCCAGCTTTAGCAGATTTAATTTCTGGAAAAGTATCTCCAACGGGTAAATTGCCTGTTACATTCCCAAGAACAGTAGGACAAGTTCCTTTATATTATGCTTATTTGGAGTCGGGAAGACCTGCAAACCCAGAAATGTTAGGTATTCCAACAGGTACTCCTCTAGACCCTGTAGGTTTATCAAACAATTATTTAGATGTTTCTATCACTCCAGCTTATGCATTTGGATATGGTTTAACTTATTCAGAGTTCTTAGTTTCAGAACCAAAATTATCATCAACAGAAATTACAAGCTCAGAATCTATAACACTAGAAGTAGTTGTTAAAAATTTAGGAACTGTTGATGCAGCAGAAGTAGTACAATTATATATTAAAGATCATGTAGCATCTACAATGCGACCTAAGAAAGAACTAAAAGGATTTGAAAAAGTTAATCTAAAAGCAGGAGAAGAAAAAGTTGTTACTTTTACAATTGGAGCTGACCAATTGTCATTTTTAGATAGAAATGGTAAAACGCTATTAGAGTCAGGTAAATTTACTGCATATGTTGGTAATTCATCTGATAATCTGCACGAAGTTTCTTTCACTTTGACAAACTTGAAATAAGAATAAATTCTAGTTTAAACATTTTATTGTTTTAATTAAATAATAAAGAGTTACAAGAAGATTAAATCACATCTATTTAATAGGTGTGATTTTTTTTAGTTATAGCTTTTTAAGCTTTTTAATTACAATAAATCTTTTTTTAAGTAGAAGGATTTTTATTTAAGCGTATTGATTACTCTTTTTAAAAGGTTAATTATTAAAGATGATATATGTTTTTTCTAATAAACAATCTTCATATACTTCCTTTTTAAATAATAAAAACAAAAAACGTAATCACTAAAAAAGGGTTAAATGATTATGTGTCAGCGCTTTAAGTCTTTTAGTACGTAAAGATGTAGTATTAATATAGTAAAATTGAAACCGATAAAACTTGATGACGTAATCAATAAATCACTAACATTGCTTAACGGAATTAACAATTGTTACACTATAATTGCTCACTATTTAAATCTATACAGATAATGAAAATACACTTTCTCACTTGAATATTACGGTACTATTTATTGGCTATCTCACTATATATTTTTAAGTAATTAACTCTACTATTGAAGATATCTTTAAACTAAGCAAACAGCAAAAAAGATATAGTATAGTTAGCCTATCTAAATAGTACTACTTGTATAATAAATCCCATTAATAAAATTAATTATTGGGTAGCAAAATAACATAAATGAAGAGTTTACCTTATCGCTGGAACGCTCCAAAAATATTTTGCTCATAATTGAAATGGACAACTATTATTTATTTAAAGAAAACAAACATGAAGTATTTTCAGTTAAAGGGAAATATTAAACTATTAATGTTTCTCTTGTCCTTGGTGTGCTCATTACCAATGTATGCACAAAGCAGGGTCATAACAGGACGAGTTCTTGATGGAGCAGATCAATCTCCAATACCAGGTGTAAACGTTTTGGTTAAGGGAACAACAATTGGTACAGTTACCGATTTTGATGGTAATTATAAACTTTCAACAGATGAGAAGGTAACAGAATTAGTTTTTACATATGTAGGTTATAAAGACTTAATTCAGCAAATAGGTTTCTCTGATGTTGTAGATATCTCTTTAGAACCAGATTTAGAACAACTAGAAGAAGTTGTTGTTGTTGGTTATGGTGTTGAGAAGAAGAAATTAAACACAGGTGCTACTTTAAATGTTAAAGGTGAAGATTTGCAGAAATTAAATACTGCAACAGCAATGGATGGTCTTCAAGGTATTACACCAGGTGTTAACATTACAAAAAGTAATGGAGCTCCAGGAGCAGGTACTAAAGTCGTTATCCGTGGTACGGGTACTGTTGGTAATTCAAATCCACTTTATATTGTAGATGGTATTGCAGTTGGAGATATAGATTATTTGTCTCCTGCAGATATAGAAACTATTGATGTATTAAAAGATGCTGCATCTTCAGCTATCTATGGTTCTCGTGCTGCAAATGGTGTTATTTTGGTAACAACAAAAAAAGGAACGAAAGGACCTAAACCAACAATTTCTTATGATATGTATTATGGTGTACAGCAAGTTGCAAAAGCTCCAGATCTTTTGAATGCGCAAGAGTACATCATGATTATGAATGAGAAAAATGCAAATGGAGGAAATGCTCCGATTGATTGGGCAAAACAAGTTACTAACTTTAATGAGTATGCTTTAGGTACAAATAAAGGAACAAACTGGTTTGAAGAAACTTACAATAAGAATGCTCCTGTACAGAGTCACTCAATTAATATGACTGGAGGTAGTGCAGAATCAACATATTCAATTGGTTTTAACTACTTTGATCAAGAAGGAATTATTGGTAAACAAATTAATTCTTCTTTTAATAGAATTAATGTTAGAATGAATACAGATCATGTATTAATTAAAAATAATGCAGATAGAAACATTCTTAAATTTGGACAAACATTAAATTATACTAATTCATCTAAGCCAAATATTGCTTCAGGTAACCGTTATTATAATGATTTGCATAACATGTTAGTAGCGAGCCCATTATTACCAATGTATGCTCCAGATAACACACATAAAGCATATCCATATCACGATCCTCAGATATTTGACCAAGGAGCAAATCCTATTGCGTTAATGGAAGCTGAGCGTAAGGATATTGAAAATAAGAACCATCAAATTGTTGGTAGTGCTTATTTTGAAGTTGAACCAATCGAAAACTTAAAAATTAAGTCGCAATTTGGAGTAAATGCATCGTATGGTTCTTCTCGTACTTATGTTCCTTCATATAATTATGGAATACATAATCAAAGAGCTTTGGATGGTGTTAAGCAAACAATGTATTCAAATAACCAATGGACTTGGACTAACACAGCTACTTATTCTAAGAAGTTGGGTAAGCATAACTTAACGGGTTTATTAGGTCAGGAAATGATCAAGCAGACTGAAGAATTAAAGTTAGAAGGTGAAAATTACAATACAATCTTTCAAGACCCTAAATTTGGTTATTTATCAAATGCTGTAAATACAAAAGGTTCTGCTGATGGTGTTATAAAAGGTGGAGATGCTTATGGATGGGGATTACTATCTTATTTTGGTAGAGTATCTTATAACTATAACGAAACATTCATGTTAACTGCAGTTTTAAGAGCGGATGGTTCTTCAAACTTCTTAGCAGACGATCGTTGGGGATATTTCCCATCATTCTCAGCAGGTTATATTTTGACATCACATGATTTCATGGAAGCTGTTCCTCAAGTAACTTACTTTAAAGTTAGAGGTGGATGGGGACAAAATGGTAACCAAGATATTAAAAAATATCAGTATGCAGCTACCATTGGTTTTGATAATAATGGATATCCTTTTAATGATCCTACACAAAACCAACCAGGTGGTGTTCCTGTAAGAATTCCTAATCCAAATGTAAGTTGGGAGACTTCTGAACAAGCAAATATTGGTTTTGATGTTAACTTGTTTGAAGATAAACTTCAAATCACAGCTGATGTTTACCAGAAAAACACAAAAGATTGGTTAGTAATTCCTCCTGCTCCAGCATATTATGGTACTACAAACTCTTTCCAAAATGGTGGTGAGATTGTAAACAAAGGATACGAATTCTCAATTAGATGGAACGAAAGAAAAGACAACTTTTCTTATGGAGCAACATTCTCTTTTGCACATAACACAAACGAAGTTATTGATATCAGAAATGAAGAAAAGCTTTTAAGTGGTCCTGCAAATGTTTTATCAAATGGCACAGAGCCAATGTTTAGAGCAGAAGTTGGATATCCATTAGGTTATTTCTATGGCTTCGAAACAGCAGGTGTTTTACAAAATGCTGAAGAGGCTGCTGCTTATGTTGGACCAAATGGTGATCCATATTTTAAAAACCAACAAGCTGGAGATGTTCGCTTCGTAGACAAAAATAATGATGGCAAAATTGATGCTGATGATAGAACAATGATTGGTAACCCGATCCCTTCTTATACATTGGGTTTACAATTAAATGCTGAATATAAAGGTATATATACAAGTATTGTATTTACATCTCAATTAGGAAATCAAGTAATCCGTTCATGGAGATCATTCTCAGATCAACCTAAGCAAAATTATACAAAAGATGTTTTTGATAGATGGCAGGGTGAAGGTACTTCGAATACAAAGCCTAGATTAGCAGAAGCAGGGCATCAAAACGAATGGGTTTCTGATCTTTATGTTGAAGATGCTGATTTTGTTAGAATTAGTAATATCACATTAGGGTATAACTTTAGTCATTTAGCGAAGTCATCTCAGTCTCCTTTAAACAATTTAAGAGTTTATTATACAGGCTTAAATCTTTTCACTTTTACACAGTATTCAGGTATGGACCCGGAAATTGGTTACTCTCCTGCTGATAGTAATGGTGATACGTATTCTTCTGGTATAGACGTAGGTTTATATCCAGCTTCGAAAACACACATGTTAGGGTTAAGTTTTAAATTCTAAAGTAGAGACAAAATCATGATAAAGATAAATAATAAACTCACTGTAGTGGGGGCACTTTGCCTTTCAATGTTAAGTGGATGTGGAGATAAATTTCTTACACAAGAAAACTTAACGGAAGTAAGTACAGATACTTATTATGCAAATTCTGGAGAAATATTTGAAGCATTAACAGGTGTGTATAATGCTTTACCAACAGAAGGAGGAAGAGACAACCCTACATTAGTTGCTAATGTTATGTCTGATGACTGCTTTGGTGGTGGAGGTCCAGATGATCCAGATGTTCAGGCAATGGATAATTTTCAAAATAATGTTGAAAATAAATATGCTGAACTTTGGGGAAATAGTTATAAAGGTATTTTTAGAGTAAATACTATTATTGCTAACTTCGAGAACTCAGTATTCGAAGATGAAGATGTTAAGAATCAGTTATTAGGAGAAGCTCATTTCTTAAGAGCATTTTATTATTTGCGTTTAGCTCAATTCTTTGGTGAAGCACCACTGATTTTAAAGCCTGAGCCAACGGATAATCCTAAAGCAAGTGCTGATGAGTTATTTGGACAAATAGCTTCAGATTTTAAAATGGCAATTGATGTTATGCCTGCCAATAAGTATTCATCAGATATGAATGGTAGAGCTACAAAATGGTCTGCTGAAGGAATGATGGCAAGAGCATTTTTATTCTACACTGGTAAATACAACAAAGCAAGTATTGCATTGCCAGATGGTAGCACACTTTCTAAAGATCAAGTAAAAACATGGATTGATGATTGTATAAAAAATAGTGGTCATGATTTAATAGATGATTTTAGAAATATCTGGCCATACTCTTATGCAAACGAAGATTATGCATATGCTAAAGACAACAACCTATCTTGGGTTGATGATGCAAGTGGAAACGAAGAAGTATTGTTTTCTGTAAAGTATTCAATTCTTGGAGCAAATGATGGAAATGGTTCTTTAAGTTACTCCAATCAATTGGTTCTTTATACAGCAATGAGAGGTCAAGATGGTCTTTTACCATTCGGTATGGGATGGGGATGGGGCCCTGCAAATGGTGATTTGTGGAACTCATACGAAGATGGAGATTTAAGAAAAGAGGGGTCTATAATATCAGTAGAAAACCCAACTGAAGGAATAAGCGATGATTATGTTTGGGGACAATGGGATTGTTTCCATGAAACAGGATATTGGAATAAAAAATATACTCCAATTGTTGTAAACACATTAGATCCTGACGGAAATACAATTGTGAAAGGTATGTTCTATGATCTTTATGGATCACCTGATGATTTCCAAACATGGAATATTCAAGACGAAATGCTTTTAAGGTTCTCTGACGTATTGTTAATGGCGGCTGAGTTAGGTGTAAATGCAAACGAAAACTTTAACAGAGTAAGAACAAGAGCAGGTTTGGGAGCAAAAGATCCAAGCTTAGCAAATATCAAAGCTGAAAGAAGACATGAATTGGCCTTCGAAGGTTTAAGATATTTTGATCTTCAACGTTGGGGAGATGCAGAAGCTGTAATTAATAAATCGAACGGAACTATTGTAAAAACAAGGAATATTGATACTCCATATGAAGTAAACTATAGACCTGAAACAAATGGTTTCTTACCTATACCAGAATCTGAATTACGTTTATCGGGTGGCGTTTTAGTACAAAACCCAGGATGGTAAATTAATAGTGAAGTTGATATTTTATATATCATTCAATATCAACTTCACCTTTCTAACTATTTATAATTCATCTCACATTTTTTTAAGAGATGAAATGAATTTTTCAACTATATAAAAATTATGAAACAGCAAATTGAAAACAAGTTTTGGTTATTCACAAAACTTATCGGAACTCTTATGTCTTTATCTATTGCAACACTTTGGTCTTGTAGTACAGAAGAAGTAGAAAGTATAATCTCTTTACCACCACAAGCTAACTTTGAATCTGCAGTAGATGGAGAAAATACATTGTTAGTGAATTTCACAAATTCATCTACAGGTGCAGTAGGTTATGCATGGGACTTTGGTGATAATCTAGGAACTAGTGTAGAAGAAAATGCTTCTTATACTTATGAAGAAGCTGGCGATTATTCAGTGAAATTAATTGCAACAAATGCAGCTGGTGTTACTAATGAAGTAACTAAATCTATTTCAGTTGTTGCTCCTGGTACTGAAACTTTAATTGCAGGAAAAGGGTCTAAAACATGGAAGTTGTATAGAGAATGCTACTCAATGTTAATTGGTAGTAGTGATAAAAATAAAGGAGAATGGGTTGCCTTAATTAATGATGGAGCTAGAGATTGTTTATATCAACAAGAATGGATATTCAAATCAAATGGAACAGTTGAATTTAAAGATAATGGATATTTTTGGGGAGAACATGGCCCATTTGGAACATCTGCAGGAGACAACCTTTTAGATCAATGCTTTACACCTAGCCCATCAACAATGAAAAATGTTGATAATGAAGATGTTAGTGCTTGGGGCTCGGGAAGTCATAAGTATACATATGATGCAGTTGAAGGTAAATTGGTATTAGAAGGTAATGGAGCATGGATGGTTGTTCCTAAGTTGTTAGGTGGTGAAGGTGAAGAATGGGAAACTATGGCTCCTTTTGATGGAGCACAAATCACTCCTACATCTACTATTATTGAAGAACATGAAGGATATGATCTTATGAGAGTAGTATTTAATGGACCAACTTATAATGAAGCGGTATACGTAAGTTATGATAATTGGGATGATGAACCAGAAATCAATATTGCAACTGAAGAAAGTACTTCAGAATGTATGATTGATAATGTTGTTAACAGTGATCCTTGTAATGAAGTTGGAGATAAAGATGTAAATGTAGATGCTATTGATTGGGAAGATATTGTATTAACAGAGCTTTCAAACACATTCATAGCAGAAGATGATGATAATGTTAAAGGTTTAACCACTGCTAATTCATCGGGTGTTATAATTACTCCTGCCTCAGTAGGACCTAATGATGAATTAGTGGGTATGTACGAGCGTACAGAGTCTGAATGGGCAGATGCACAATTCTATTTTGACGAAAAGGATGCTAGTTTCGAAAACTTTACTACAGTTTCAGTAGAAGTATATTTCCCTTCAACTAATGATTATTCAGGAGCTCTTGCGAAAAAAGTAGAAATATTTATCAGAGATTCAAGTGAAGATGGAGGAAATTCTTGGAAATATGGTGAAACATATGCTATGGAAGATATTGCTGAAGGAGAGTGGGTTACTGTGAAATTTGATTTGACTGATTGTAATAAATCTCGAAATGATTTAGACTTAGTAGGTCTAGTAATTGGTGGTGGTGGTCACCTTGAAACAGGTACTTTCTACATCAGAAACTTTATGTTTGAGTAAGAATTTGTTTTCTAATAAATATATATAGTCTGAGGCTACCCTTTAATTAGGGTAGCCTTTTTTTGTTTAATTCTTCTACATCAACTTTCTCCATACATCGAAATAATTAATCAAAAATCAGATGTTTTAGTTACTTTCGATAAAGTATTTAAAACATAATAATAGAATAAATGTCTTTTGAGAAACGAGTAGATTTACGTCAAGATCTTGATTTTAGAAATAAGGTACTAGAAAGTAAACAAACAAAAGTGTACGCTGTTTGGAGAAATTGTAATTTAATTACTGAGGTGAATGGATTATATAAACCCCTAGAAGTTACACTAAATGATAAATTGGTTGACAATGCTGATCAAATAATATTTTTAGGACGAAGAGATGAGGTTGATCTAATAGGAGTTGATTTTTCATCTTTAGAAAAAGAGAACCTTAAAAAAATTCTCCTAGAAGGTGAATTTTTGAATATGTTAGAAGAAAGAAGTCTCCTAACAATTACAGAAGCACCATTAATGGCTTATACAAGAGGCTTAATGCATTGGAATAAAAATTCTAAATTTTGTGGAAAATGTGGCTCTTTTACTAATTCAGAAGATTTTGGACATACAAGAAGATGTAATAACAATGCATGTAATAAAATTCATTACCCAAGACTTGAACCTGCAATAATAGTTTTAGTAGAAAGAATAAATAAAGATGGAGTAAAAGAATGTCTTTTAGGTAGACATGTTAGAATTCCTGATTTTTGGACTACTCTTGCTGGTTTTGTGGATTTTGGAGAACAGATAGAAGAAGCTGTATCAAGAGAGATATCTGAAGAAGTAGGTATAGAAGTAGATAGTATACAATATATAAAATCTCAACCTTGGCCATTTCCTTCATCATTAATGTTAGGGTTTACTGCAAATGCCACAACAAGTAAAATAAAAGTAGATCCGTTAGAGTTAATAGAAGCAGATTGGTTTTCAGCACAAAAACTTTCTAAAGGTATAAAAGAAGGTACTATTATAATTCCGGGTAAGGCATCTATTGCGTATCAGTTAATTAATACTTGGTTAAGTAAAGAGGGGTTTGATTCTGATTATAACATATAAATTAACATTATAATTTAACAAAGTATGATCTAGATTTTAAAAGGATAAACTATGAAATCATATTTTTAGAGGTATATTTGATATGCACCTACAAAACTAAAACTATGATACAACTAAAACCCTTACAAAAAACTGACGTCGATTATTTTTATAAATGGTTAAATGATGATGATGTAATTAAGTATTCTTTGTCTATTTTTTCTAAAATAAGCTCAAAAGATGAAATCAATAGGTGGTTTACTTCTGTTTTAAACAGTTCGTTTGAAATTGTCTATGGAATATTCTTAGAAAATACATCCGAATTAATAGGTTATACAGGTTTTTGTAATATTTCTAGACAAAATAACTCAGCAGAATATTTCCTTTTTATAGGTAATAAGAAGTATTGGGGACAAGGAATTGGTACTAGAGTTACTGAAGAAATTTTAGAAATTGGTTTCTATGGACATAATTTTCATCGCATTATGCTAACAGTTTCAGAGCCTAATATTGGGGCTCTAAAAGCCTATTCAAAAGCGGGTTTTGTAAAGGAAGGACGCTTAAGGAAATCATGTTTAAGACAAGGTTCTTATCACGATAAAATAATTATGTCTATTTTAGTGGACGAATTTAAATCTAAATCAATTTCTTTATGAATGGACCTAACCCATTAACTAAATTCCCCTTAGCACAATATGACCGTTTGTGCTTTTTAAAAAACATCATTAAAAACCCAAATATTATAGTTGGTGATTATACCTATTATGACGATTTTGAAACAGTAGAAAACTTCGAGAAGAACGTAAAGTACCACTTCGATTTCATAGACGACAAATTAATTATTGGCAAATTCTGTATGATAGCTTCAGATGTTAAGTTTATAATGAACGGAGCAAATCATTTAACAGATGCGGTATCTACCTATCCTTTTGGGATTTTTGGTAACGGATGGGAGAAGGCTATGGAAGGAAAAAAATACCCATCAAAAGGTAATATAGAAGTAGGTAACGATGTTTGGATAGGTTATAATGCCACCATAATGGCTGGTGTAAAAGTAGGCGATGGTGCAATAATAGCTACTAATTCAACAGTAGTAAAAAATGTACCACCTTATGCTGTGGTGGGAGGTAACCCGGCCAAGATTATTAAAATGCGTTTTCCAGATAACCATATTTTAAAATTATTACATCTAAAATGGTGGAACTGGGACATTGATAAAATTACAGAAAACCTTGACCTTTTAACATCACAGAAAATAGATGAATTATTATAAGTCTTTAATAAATTTATCAAGGTCAATTTCACCATCTAATTCCATTTTTTTACGCAACCTGTAACGATTCATTATCACACTTCTATTCGTAATGTTCATGATATTAGCAATCTCTTGATTTGTTAAGTTAAAGCGTATAAGTGAGATCAATCGATGATCATGAGAAGTTAACTGAGGGTAATCTTCATTTAACTTCTTTATAAAATCTTGATGTAATTCTGAAAATAATTGATAGAAAATGAAATTTTTCTTTTCGTTATTCATCTCGTTTTCAATCCGCTTAACCCATGCTCCCGCAGTTTTATTTTTTATGAGTGATAATCCATCACTAACTTGTTTCAGAAATTCATTTTTACGTGATATTTCTTCTGCGTATTTAATCAATTGTTCGTTTCTTATGGCTAACGTCTGATGTTCTATTTCAATCTGTTGTTCTTTTCGTTGTCTTTTTTCGGCTTTCTGATTTACATCATACCAAATCTTTCTTCCAATAAAATAAAGTAGAATAAGCAACATAAAAATAGGAAGCAAAACCCATGCTGTCTGATACCAATATTTATGAATCTTAAAAGATAGTGTAGTAGCTTTTATTGCTCCATTATTGATACGGCTTTCTAAAGTAAAAGTGTACTCACCACCATCAAGTTGCGTGTACTCCTTTTCGTTGGTTACACTCCAAGGCGACCAGTTCGTATCAATTCCATTTAATTTATATCTATATTCATTAAAATCTCGACTTTTCTTTTCAATTCCAAATAGTAACCTAATATCTGTTTTACCTGCTGGAAATGGATCTTTAATAGCACCTGGTTGAAAGAAATTACGAGTACTATCTACTGAGGCTACAGATAATTTTGAAATTACAGGCACAGGAGTCTCTATAGTTCTAGATTCAGAGTAAGCATCAAAAATCTCCACACCTGTTTCTGTCGTTATTCTTAGTGTACCATTATAAAATTCTAAAAACTGATACCCTTTAATAAACTGATTATTTAAAGAGTTAAAAGCATTATCATAGGCAAAGAAATGACCATTGTGAATGTTTATACCCATATGTAAAAGTCCATTTTTAATGTAGGCATACTTCGACCCATTATCTGTTATGGCTAAAGCCGATATATTACCTGCAGGTAGTAAAGAATAGGGAGGAGTATTTAATAGTCTAAATTTATCATCTTTATACGTAAGTAGGCTGCTATCATTTACAAAAACTATCTGATTATCCGTATAGAAAATCTGATTATAGTTACTATGCTGCTTACTGCTAAAAGTATTGTTTATGGTAAATTGATACTGCCTAACATTCTTATTGTTATCTATAGTCCAAACCGAATTTGAATTTTCATCATATAACATCTTCGTTACATTGGTATTCTTCAACTTGTCGATAATGGTTACTTTATTATTTCTTATCTGAATTAGATATACACCAATATATGTAGACATTAAATAATTGTCAGTTTTTCCAAATTGACAGATATTCATGACACCAATTTTAGTGTATATTGGTTGTAACTGTTTCTTTTTATAAAGGAACAAACCATTATCATGACATATAAATACACCATTTTTATTTTGTTGCATGTTCCAAACTTGCCCTTGGCTTTTAGGAACAGGAGTAAAAGGCTGTTTTCCTTCAGAAATATAGAGTCCTTTATTTGTAGCTAAAAGAGTAGTAGCAGCAGTTGTAATTACCTTATAAGTTGCTCCCTTATCAAAAATAGTTTTTAGAGCACCTTGTTTTTCTATGTACGAAATACCATTATCAAGCCCCAACCAAATATTACCTTTTACATCTACATTAATAGCAAGAATGGTATCATCATTTAAACCATTTGTAGCATCAATATGCTCTATTATAGTGCGTTTATTAAGGTCATAAATAAATAAACCAGCAGATATAGTTCCAACAGCAATTAATGATTTATCAATATTCTTAATAGAAAAAATACCCTCTTTAGTGATAACACGAGGAAGAACATCAAGTTGCTGAAAAATACCACCATTAAAAGAATAAATGCTTCCGTCGGTATGCATTAGTAGTAATTCATTATTATGAATGATTAATTCTTTTACCTCAGAATGATTTGCAAGTGTATCTGTTATTATAAACTGATTATTTTTAATGTAACCAAAAGCATTATCTCTATTAATTGCCCAAATAACTTTATTCCATTTTTTCATTCGGGTAAAACCAGTAGTACTTTTTATTTTTTCTTCTTTTTTAGTTTGAGAATTATAAATAGTGATACTCTGCTCTGTACGCATATATACTTTATTACTTGTGTATTCTAGCTCCCAAACTTGTCCGTCAGTAATATTGCCACACTTAGTATATGATAATTGATTGTTTTTTTCTTTCCAGAAGTAGCCATATTCAGAATGCCCACCAGACCATATAATATCATTATCTACCTTAATAGATATAACCTTGTCTTTAGAAGTGGTTGTGTAAAATTCCCAATTTCCATAAGAGTATTGAGCAAGACCACTGCCATTAGCAAAATAAACATTATTATTTCTATCAAAATCAATATCCCAATTCTGACGGTCGCCCAAGTAGTCAAATCTATTATAAGATTTTACAATTGGAACAATAGGCGTTGCTACAGAGAAAAGTCCATTTACAAAAAAATATAGAAATAAAAACACGAGTTTCTTCATACCTACAAATATAATCCATAATTCTACTTAGTTAATATGTTTCTAGCTATCTATAAATTTAATTTAACTCCCAATATCTTTGAGTACCTCTTTTTCTCAAATTACCTAAAAACGAATGTTTGTTGAACTTATGTTTAATCTAAAACTATTAACGAAAAATAAACCTACTTTTTTTCACTAGTAATATTTATTGTTCTATATCTTTTTATTAGCATAATATTGATGTTTTAATATGATTATTTAAAGTTAGCGTTCATTTTGTTGAACATTTTTTAAATTTGTTTAAACAAAATTAGTTTACAGACCTTTTATAGAGTTGAAATTTATAACGTAAAAATATCGAACTATGAAAACGCTTAATCTATTTAAACTAGTAATGATCATTTCTCTTATGTTTACTTTCAGTGCATGTACTGAAGACAACGACGATGATCCAACGACACTACCAGAAGCAGAAGCAGACCCAACAATAGCAGGCATTGCATCTAGCACAGACGACTTTTCTACACTTACATCAGCATTAGATGCTGCTAACTTAGTAAGTGTATTTCAAGATCCAGCAGGAGAGTATACTGTTTTTGCACCAACAAACGCAGCTTTCCAAGGTTTGTTGGATGCAGAAAACGGTATTTCATCGTTTGATGATCTTTCAGCTCAAGGATTAGATAAATTATTAAAGCACCATGTTGTTGCAGGTAAAGTTTATGCTGCAGATTTATCAGATGGTCAAATGGTTGAAACATTGGCAGGAACAATGTTAGAAGTTAAAATCTCAAATGGAGTAGTAACCGTAGGAGGAGCTGAAGTAACAGCAGCAGATGTGATGGCAAGTAATGGTGTTATTCATGTAGTATCTAGTGTAATAGTACCAACTCAAGCATTAACGATTGCACAAATAGCAATTGGTAACGGAAGTTTTAATTCACTTGTAGGTGCATTAACTACTGCAGATTTAGTAACACCTTTTACATTACCAACAGCAGAATATACAGTTTTTGCACCAACAGATGCAGCATTTGAAGCTTTAGGAGATGCGGCTGCAAACTTAACTCAAGAGCAACTTCAAAGAGTTTTATTACACCATGTAGTTTCTACAGAAGCATTTTCATCTGGTTTAACAGATGGCCAAATGATAGAAACATTAGCGGGTACTAAATTAGAGGTATCTATAGCGGATGGTGTAGTAATGATAGGTGGAGCAACTGTAGCAATTGCAGATGTGGATGCATTAAACGGTGTAATCCATGCAATTGATAAAGTATTATTACCAAGTACAATTGCCGACCAAGCTACAACAACTGGTTTAACAAGCTTGTTAGCAGCATTAGAAAGAGCAGATTTAACATCTACATTTGCAACTGATGGTGATACAAAATTTACAGTATTTGCACCAACAAATGATGCATTTGCAACATTGTTGACAACATTAAATACAGATTTAGCATCATTAGACTTGGCTACTTTAGGAGCGGTATTAAACTTACACGTAATTCCTTCAGTAATCATGTACGAAGATATCCCAGTAGGAACAACTACAGTCACAACTTTAGGTGGAGGAACTGTAGATGTTGTGAAAACACAAGATGGAAGTGTAACAGTAGCAGGTGCTATGGTTGTTGCTGCAGATGTACCTGCAAGTAATGGCGTTGTACATGTAATCGATACTGTAATTACACCTACGAACTAAGGAATCATTATTAGTTATACAAATGAATAGATAAAGTCCATTTCCCTTGGGAATGGACTTTCTTACGTTTGCAAATATTAATTATTTATCTACTAATATTTTTAATAACATTGCACTTATAAATACTAAAACAACTATACATTTTTATCAATTTATTAGATATACCACATTTAAATAAAAACCATTAGAGTTTATCACGGTTAATTTCTTATAAAAAGAAAAAATGGCTTAAAGTTTTAGTTTTGTAGTTCCTACACAAACAAAACTATTATAACCTTAGCCATTTTGGATAAAATTAATTCATTAACCTCATTAACTCAAACGGAATTTGATTTTTTATTGAAAGAGTTTTCATATCAAGTTGAAATGAAAATTTCTAACTACACATTAAAAGGAAAGAAAAGAGCTTATCCAAAGTTTAAAGAATCTCGTCTTTCAAGTCTTTATGGTAGTTCCAAAAAATTAGAATTCATTCTAATCTATCTAAAAGAACATCCTAGACAGGTGTTTTTTGGTTCCTACTTTAAAATAAGTCAAGCCAAAGTAAGTGAATGGGTTAACTTTCTATTACCAATTCTGATTGAAAGTTTACGTAAATGCTTTTTATTACCCGATTCAAATGAGCCATTTATAATACCTTCAAATTTAAATTCAATACTTTGTGATGTTACTGAAAGGCAAATCAATAGAAGTATAGATTATGATGTTCAAAAGGAGTTTTATAGTGGAAAGAAGAAGGCTCACACTGTTAAAAACCTTGCTTTCACAGATGAAAGTGGTTTCATTCATTTTATCAGTAACACTTATGAAGGAAGTGCCCATGATAAAAGTATATGGGATGATATTATCGTGAAAGAATCCTCTATAAATATACTTGTAGACTTAGGCTTTTTAGGTGCAGATAAAGAACACGAAAATGTAATTCTCCCCTATAAAACATCTAAAAAAGTGAAACTATCACCTCTTCAAAAACAGATTAATAAAGGAATATCCAGTTTAAGAATTAGAGTGGAACATGCTTTTTCAGGTGTGAAACGTCTTAAAGTTTTAAGTCAAAAAATAAACCTTAGGTCTTCCGAAATACATGATTACCTGATAAAAATAGGTGTTGGATTACATAACTTAAGGATTAGATTCAGAACTTTAATAAATTAACCGTGATAAAGTCTATTAGTTTAAATCAATTACTTACACTCTCTGTATAAACAATTACTATAACCATGAATTTTATTAAATCAGAACTTCTGTTAGTTCTTGTTCTTTTCTGTGTACTCAATGGATGTGCAACAAAAGAAGAAGAAGAACAGTTTAACACTATTCCTTCATTATCGATCCAAGAAATGGATTTCTTAAGAGGAATTTCAGTCATCAAAATTAATCCATCAGGAAGTTGGAGAAATAATCTTAGAATTAAAGCAATAGAGCTTTTTAATGGAGCTGAAAGTTTAGGAAAACAATCAAAAAACATCTCTGGTAGTTATTCAATTCCTTTTGATTCTAAGATATTAGGGGGTATTAATCAATTAACAGCAGTGGCTATTTTAGAAGGCGTATCGTCTTTTAAAGAGAACTCTATTACAATTGATTTTGACGTTGAAGTCGATAACTATATCCCTAATATTTTTATTGAAAATGATTATATAGAAAGTAAAAATCGTTCTAATAAATTTTCACTTGGAAATGAATCGTCTGGAAACTATTTAGAAACGTTTATTTCAAATTATAATATTAATTTTGTATTACTTAATGAGTATGGTGATGTTATTTCAGAAGTTAGTCCTTCGAAATCTTTTGTAGGTACTCCCAAAGGATTATTGATACCCGAAAAAAGTACTGGTCGAAATTTTTTTTTTAAGTACTTTAACGCATTATTTAATTAAAACTAAAAGAGTTTTTAATGGGGAAACGATAACAACTAATGAAGTTATTGAGAATATAGATTCAAAAGAAATTGTTTCTAATGCTGTAGTAGGAATTAATTATGAAATCAAAAAGCGAAAAACAGACTTAAATGATTTAATAACAGTTACTGTTGGGTATCCTTTAGAACTTGATAAGGAAGTCGAAAACAATATTAATAGTATAGGAGATTTCACAAAAGAAGAAAAATATAATCATGTATACTACACAATGAAAGTAAAAAAGAGGTCTGCTAAGGATAAATGGTTAAATCATTTTTACTCTAAAAATGAAGATGGTTCTTATGCTTTTATTGTTACAAGTTTGATAAATAATCAGGATACCTTAGTGATAAAAAAATCTGATTATACAATGAATACATCTTCTCAAATTATAACTTTTAATAACTCAAGTTCACTATCTGAAGAATATTCATATTATGGTCAAATTAGTTCAGAATCAGATACTTTTAATATAAGCAATATTGTGTCTTCATTTAATAAAAAGAATATGATTCTTTCAGGTCTTAAAGTTTTAAATGCATCATATATTAAATCAATAATTACGAAGACATGCACGTCTAATGATTTTGTATCGAAGATTCGATATAATGGTGGTAAGTTACCTATAGATATATCTAAAGAAGCTTATTTAGACAATGTGAATACTATAGACTATAATTCAACTAAAGTTTCTTTAAAGCTAAATATTGATAAAGAGAATTTAAATACTCAGATAACCATTAATTTTGAAAAGAAAGAAGAAGGAGATGTTGTACATAAATTATCTCATAGAATAGAATATCAAAATAATGCTCTTTCAGATTTTAATTATAGAGCAGCATTAGAAAATACATCACTAAATAAACTGTATTCTGACGATATAAAATCACGTCAAGTAACTGGAATAACTACAGTAACAGAAGCGTTAGAGTCAGATCCAAATTATATATATTATGACTATTATTTAAAACTATAACTTGATAATTGATAGTGTAGTATATTTAGTATCAATAATGGAGAGCCTCTTATTTAAGCTATTAAATAAGGGGCTTTTCTTTTCAAATTTATATTTCTGATTTAGCAATTTTTCAAAAAAGATTACATGTTTTTTATAACGCAATATCTTTTTTTTGCTAAAAAGTTGATTTATTTGATGGTTTATAATTGCCCCCTCTTTTTTTACCTGTTAAGGACTATCTGTACAGTTTCAGTCTAGAAAAATAGCTCTTTATACTAATGTATGATCAGTTTTTGTTCATTTCAAAAAAAAATAATTCAGTTTTTATCTAGTCAGTTTTATTGATAATCGGGAGAGGAACACTCAAATTAGTTGACGTAAATAATACACTTGTGGTATTGTCATTTTTTTAGTGAACGCGAACCCAATATCACAAGTGTTGTTTACAATCTTATGGCTCAATAAAGTACTCGTTAAACAAATTACCGTGTTGAGTCTTGAGTACTAAATAAATATTTCACTTCAAACTAATATTGTTCTATGATTAAATAAATTAACTCACTTCAACTTGAGAAAACTATTTCTCTATTCTCATTCCCCTATAAGATCAAATAGAAAAGGGTTGAAAGCTATGAATAATTGAAAGACAGGCAAGTCTTTTATGCTCTTGTAATAAATACATCAATCTTTTAAATCAGATCTCAAGAGCAAACTATTATTATTTAAATAAATGAAATGAATTATTATCTACACAATAGTAGAGTACTGCTCTTACTATTTATGCTCTTTTTTTCGTACACCGCTTTTTCACAAGAAATAAATGTTGATGTAAACTTAAACATCATCCATTCTGTAGAAGGTGTTTCAGATTTTGGTCGTGAACGTCATAAGATTGTTCATTTTGCTTATTTATAACTACTAAATTTTTAAAATAGATATGAAAAAACTACTTTTTACAACTTCGTTATTATTAGTTTCTTTCTTTCAAATTTTTGCACAAGATTGGAATGGAATTGAAATTCCAGCAAATGCAGGAAATGGTAAAGAATGGGAATTACAAGAAAATGTCTCAGATGATTTTAACTATAATTTCAACTCATCTTCTTGGTCTAACTTTGGAGAAGGCAATAAATGGTACAACTTTTACCATAATAGTTGGGATGGCCCAGGATATACGTATTGGAAAAATGAAAACGTAACCGTTGATGGAAGCAATTTAGTGATTAACGTAGGCTATACTTCAGAAAATGGAAAAGGGGGTAACTATGGTGTTGCTTCAGGATGTGTAACATCTAACAATAAAGTTCTTTTTCCTGTATATGTTGAGTCGTCTATTAGTGTAGCAAATATCTCCTTAGCGTCATGTTTTTGGTTATTAAGCCCAGATGATACAGAAGAGATTGATATAATTGAGAATTATGGCGGAGTGAATGGTTATAAGCATTTAACTCATATCAGTCATCATTCATTTATCCGTAGCCCATTTACAGATTACCAACCAAGAGATACAAATTCTTGGTACCCTGATAGTAGAGTAAATACAAATTATGGTTGGGGAGATTGGTGTTATAACAATGGTAATCGACGTTATATGCGTATGGGTGTAAACTGGATTAGTCCAAAACATTTTGAATATTTTATTGATGGAGAATTAGTTAGGGTGATGTATTATAATGCAATTGCCACAAATTACAATGGAACATGGAAATACACATATTTTAATTCTAAGAATTGGGATGTGAATGGTTATAAACTTCCAACAAACAATGCCTCTGGCTATACAGATGTTACAACGTATGCTACAAGCAGTACTTATAATTTTGATAAATTGAAAGAAGCATCTAATGCATCGAATGGATTTAATGTGATTGACCCAGCTTGGTTTCAAGGTGGAGATGATAGTGATACAGATGGCAATGGTGTAACACAAGAAGCAAGAGGATTTACTAAAGAATTGGATATCATTATTAATATGGAATCTCAAACTTGGTTAGCAAGTTCTACTCCTTCTCAAAGTGATTTAGAAAACCCTGCAAAGAACCAGATGAAAGTAGATTGGGTACGTGTTTATAAACCTGTTAGTTCAAACCCTGGAGCTGATGTAGCTGTTCAGAGTGTAACATTAAATCCGGCAAATGCGTCTCTAGAAAATGGAGAAACAAGCAACTTAACAGGGCGTGTTTTACCTTCTAATGCCACAGACCAAACTATAACTTTCACTTCTAATAATACAAATGTTGTTTCTGTTAATCAATCTGGTTTACTTACTGCAAATAGTGTAGGTACTGCAGTAATTACTGCAACATCTACAGATGGTGGTTTTACGGCAACCTCTAACATTACAGTAGAAGCTAGTGGTTCTGGTGGACCAATTGTGAGTAATCTAGAAATTGAGGCCGAAAACTTTAATGCAACAGGAGGTACTTTTAATGATGGAGTTGTACCGTTTGGTGCAAATACTTCTTCTGTAGGTGTAAATTATATTAATGCAGGAGATTACATGGAGTATGAAGTTGCTATTACTGAAATGGGAGATTATTCTATTACATATCATATATCATCACCAAGTGATAATGCTAAAATTGCATGTTATGTAAATGGTAATTTAGTAGCAGATGATAATGTTCAAAACAATGGACAGTGGGATGCATATCAAGCATTGACTGCTTCTAATAATTTGTCGCTAACAACTGGTAATCATACAATAAAAATTGAAGCTTCAGGAAGTAATGATTGGCAATGGAATCTTGATAAAATGAATTTAGAAAAATTAGGTTCAGGAACGAATCCAGAAGAACCAACGCCTCCTTTAGCCGAAGATTTTGTAATTCAAGCTGAAGACTATAATGAAACTAGTGGTAGTTTTAACGATGGTTTTGTACCATTTGGTGTAAATGCATCTGCAAATGGAATTAATTATGTAAATGCGGAAGATTGGGCAGATTATACAGTCTATATACCAGAGGCAGGAACATTTAATGTAACTTATACTATTGCAACACCTAGTGATAATGCACAGATTGAAATTGTAGTAGACGGAGTTGGTTTTTCAAGAGACAATGTTCAAAATACAGGCGGATGGGAATCGTATACATCAGTTTTAGCGGCAAATAAAGTGACGTTGTCAGCAGGAGATCATACCATTAGAGTGTTTGCTTCAGGAAGTAACGATTGGCAATGGAATCTTGATAAAATTACATTTAACGCTGTTACTACTAATAGTAGAGTTTTATCTTTAGAAGACGAATTACAAGGAGTTGCCATGTATCCTAATCCTGTTAAAAATACCTTGAATTTTAGTGGTTTGTCATCAATAGCATCTATAAAAGTATATAATACAATAGGTATTAAGGTATTGTCTGAGAATGTAACTAACTCTTTAGATATAAGTTCTTTACAGAATGGTATATATATAGTAGAGGTGATACAAGATAATAGAAGAATGGTGAAAAAGATTATCATTAATAAGTAAATTTTCAAACATTTTAATGATTAAAAGGCTATGTGGTTAATCACCATAATTAATTGAGAAGTACAATGCTTCTCAGGTAGTCAATTAAAAAAACACCCATTATACCAAAATAATGGGTGTTTTTGTATACTATCCAATCTGAGAAATAAATTCTTCAAGGTTGTCTTGTCGTTCTAATCCTAATTTTTTCCTTAACCTGTATCTTGTTGTATGAACAGATTCTGTAGAGATACCCAATAATTTAGACATTCCCTTACTGTCAAAATTAAGTTTGATAAGTGCACATATTTTCTGATCCCCTTGTGTAAGTTTAGGGAAACGAGCATTTAATTCTTCATAAAAATGGCCATTCACCTCAATAAATCGTGCTTCAAATTCTTTCCAGTTATTATTAGTATTAAGGTTAATCTTTTTAGCAATTTTATTGATTTGATTCGCATCAGGTTCTTTTTTCTGCTGTGCTAAATCGTTTTTAATTTCAGCTAGTGTTTCCTCATGCTGTATAATTTGCAGAACAGAAGCAGTTAATTCTTTATTTTTGATGTCAAGAACTTCTTTTACTTTTTGCTCTTCCATTTTTTGTTTTTCAATAAAAAGAATCTGTTTTGCCTTGTATTTATTTCTAAGTGTTCTATAAACAAAGAAAACTACAGAAATTAGACCTATAATAGTAACATAGAAAATAATGTTTTTTAGATAGTTAATTCTACTCTCTTGTGTTAAACGTTCTAACTCTTGCTCTCGTAGTAATTCCTCCTCTTGTTCTTGCTTTTTACGGAATTCATCTTTGATTTCTAGAAACCGTCTATTTCTAGTATTTCTACTACCATATTGGTTTTCGTTAAAATCTTTAGAAATTTTCAACATTTTATAAGCTTCCTTTGTTTTGTTTAATTTTAAAAGCACAGTAGAAAGTTCTTCATATATAATTGGGAATAAATCTGAGTGTGTATGATGAATCAAACCAGTATTGATCGCACTTCTATAATACTTTTCACTTGTTTTGAGTTTACCCATTCTGTTGTAAATATTACCAAGAAAATAATGGTAGATAACGAGATAGCTATGGTTAAATTCACTAAAATAGGGTTCTAGTGGTAGTAAAATTTTCAAAGCTTTTTCATATTCTTCGTCTTCATAAAAGTTATACCCAAACTCTGCATTAATAAATGCATTATTTTTTTGTAAACCAGGGTTTTCTTTTTTCACTAGCAAGCAACTATCTAAGTAAAGCCTTGCCTCGTTTGTATTTTTACTTTTTCTTTTAAGAGTTGCAACAGCATAATAGTTGTCAACTAACAATAACTGATTTATAGATTTATTATTTTTGAGTATTGTAATAGCTTTATTAAAATAGTCTAATGATAGCGTATTCCTTTCATAGAAACTATATAGCCACCCAAGGCCATTATATACAATGGCTTTAGATTCAATATCTTCTATTTTATCAGCAATAGTGAGTGCTTCCCAATAACTATCATAGGCATAGCCAAATTTACCATTATGAGCATATAAATTAGCCAACCCTGCCATAGTTTTTCCCATTTGTAAACTGTCTTTTTCTTTTCCAGCTATATCAAAAGACTGATAATATAGCTCGATTGCGGAGTCAGGCATCGAGAACTTTAAACTTTCGGCTTGATTATAGTATATGTGTGTATTATTTACACTAGATTTTTGCTGTACAGTATAATTTTTTTCTGAATTTTCTGTTTTAATTGAAGATTTATTGTCTTTTTCTGTAGAGAAACAAGTTTTTGTCGGTAGTAAAAAGACTAAAAAGTAGAGTAATATTTGTCTAGTCATAATTAAGTAAAATATTGTTTTTATAAAAATTAAAAAACTTAATATCAATAAGTTATAAAAATCTTGTCTAGTACTGACAAGGTAAATTAATAGATATTATTAGCTGTGTTGAGTTTTGATCTAGTCAAATATATGATTTTTAAATTTCATTCACACATATTTGTTAAGGGTTTCGCGAACACTTAATTGTAACGGTTGTAAGACGCTTACTTTTTAAAGCAACTATTTCATTTGATTGAAAAGCTCTTACTACTCTTTTATCTAAATTAACTAAATACAAGTATGAATAAAGCTTATGTATTTTTTAAAATTATTCTGATTTTAACGTTGTTTTCTATCATATCATTTGATGGATACGCACAGAATGTTTTAAAAGGCCAAGTTGTAGATGCTTCGACAGGAGAGCCACTACCAGGTGTGAATATCTTTATAGAAAAAACAACAAAAGGAACTATTACAAACTTTGATGGTGAATTCTCATTGGTTGTTGAGCCAGGAGAATCTATCGTTGCTTCATTTATTGGATATGTGCAACAAGTACTACCAGTAACTTCGGAGACAATTATTTCAATTAGCCTTGAGATGGACACGGAAGCACTAGAAGAAGTGGTTGTGATAGGTTATGGTACACAGAAAAAGAAAGAAATAACAGGTGCTGTTGGTGTCATAAAATCAGACGCTATATTAAAAGTGCCTACTTCAGATCTTGGAGAATCGCTTCAAGGTCAAATTGCTGGGGTAGATGTTCAAGCAAGTTCAGGTAGACCTGGTTCTGAATCGAATATTCAGATTCGTGGTGTTGTTTCAGCAACATCAGCAGGTGCACCTTTATACATTGTAGATGGAATACCATTTCAGGGTAATCCAAACATTGCACCAGAGCAAATTGAAAGTATAGATGTATTAAAAGATGGAGCATCTGCATCTATCTACGGTACAAGGGCTGCAGGTGGTGTTATCTTAATTACTACTAAAAGAGGTAAAGAAGGGTCTTTAAACGTAGATTTTTCTGGATACGCAGGTGTTCAAAACATTACTTCGGGTACTCCATTAATGAATACCACAGAGCAGTTATATGTAGAGAAAACAAGGTTAAATGCAGTTGGACAAGAGCCAATAACATTCTTATTTAATCCTAATGCCTTATATAATAACAGTGATTTTGTTGGTGATGTTCAAAAGAATAACGCTGCTATTCAAAGTTATAACTTAGGAATTTCTGGAGGTACTAAAGAGTTGAAATTTAATGTTTCTACAAACTACTTTAACCAAGATGGGGTAATGATTAATTCTGGCTTCGAGAGATTTACAACTCGTGTAAACGGAGAGTTTAAGAAGAATAAATTTAGAGCATTTGCTTCTTTAGGTATTACAGACGAGACTACACAGCAAGAACCTTGGGCATTGTATGAACTTGCAATTGTGCAGAGACCTTGGGATCCAGCTTTATCAGATGCACAAAGTGTTGGTGATAATGGAATCTTTGTTGCATCTCAAAATGCACAGCAATATGGGTACTTAGCTAGACAATTAAACAACACAGATCAACGTGATGTACTGTCAACTAACATGGCACTAACGCTAGAGTATGAATTCGTTAAAGGTTTAAAATATCAAGTAAATCTTGGTAGAAATACTTGGGAATATGAGCGTAACTTTTTTAGACCTCAGTTCTTAGTGTATAATGAGAACGGTTTAGTGCCTGCTGGCTCTAACGTAGACGCTATGTTAAACGAGGATTACTTGTCTAACTCTGGTGTTACTTTAGAAAATATCTTAAAGTATGATCATTCTTTTGGTAAACATACTATTGGTTTAACAGCTGTATATTCTTGGGAAGAGTACAACTATAAACAAATGGGTGTTGGTGTAGTTGGTTTATTAAGTAACAGTACTCCAGTGTTAGGCGCAGGTACAACATCTACAAAACCATACGGTTCTAAAAATACGCAATCATTAGTTGGTAAAATGTTTAGAGCACAATACAACTATGATAACAAGTATTTAGCATCTTTCAGTGTAAGAAATGATGGTTCTTCTAACTTCTCTGAAGCAAATAGATATGGTACTTTTTACGGTGGTTCTGTAGGTTGGAATATTTCTGAAGAAAACTTCTTTAAGAATAGTACCTCTTTAAGCTTTGTAAACAACTTAAAAGTTAGAGCAAGTTATGGTGAAGTAGGTAATCAAAACATAGATCCTTATATGTACATTCCGGTTATTGAATCTGGTGTAGATTATCCATACGGACCAGAAGGAAGTGAGGAACTTGGTGTAGGAGCAATCCAAAGACAATATTCAAACCAAGGTATTAAATGGGAAACAACAGTATCTAAAAACATTGGTCTTGATATTAGTATGTTCAACGACCGTTTACAATTCACTGCAGATGTGTATAGAAATGATAAGGAAGATATGTTACTAAACCAACGTTTAGCACCTTCTTCTGGTACTTGGGCAACAAGAGCTGTAAATTTTTACAATAATATTGTAGTGAATGCAGGTGATATGTATAACCAAGGTCTTGAATTATCATTATCATACAAGCAAGCTTACGAGAATGGGTTCCAATGGAGTGTTACAGGTACATTTGCCAAAAATCAAAATAAAGTTACAGACTTAAATGGTTTAGAAGGCTTTGCATTAAGTGGTGGTGTTCCAGTTACTTCAAGAGGTGAAAGAACAGATCCAACAACATTCTTAATTAAAGGGTACGAAGCAGGAGCATTCTTCTTGTTAGAGAATCAAGGTGTAATTAAAACTTCTGAACAACTTGAAGCTTATAAAGAATTGAACGGTAGTGCTTTGATTGGTGACATGATGTACAAAGATCAAAACGGTGATGGTGTAATTGATGATAACGATAGAGTATATTCGGGTTCAGGACAAGCAAAGTTCAACATGGGTATGGGTATTAATGCATCTTATAAAGGTTTTGATTTCTACATGCAATTGTACTACTCTCAAGGATCGAAAATTTACAACGGTTCTCAATTATATGCTTACGGTAACTCGCGCCATAAAGACCAACTTTATATGTGGACTCCTCAGAATGCAGATTCTAACATTCCAACAGCAAGAAATAACCAAGAGCACGAAAACACAAGAGCAAGATCAGATTACTTCTTAGAAGATGGTACTTATTTGAGAATCAGAAACATGACTTTAGGATATACTATTCCTAACAAGATTTTTAATGACAAGATAAATTCATTAAGATTCTATGTAACTGCTCAAAACCCTTTCACATTTACAAACTACAAAGGTTATGACCCAGAAGTTGGTGGTGATGGTCTTTACATGAGAGGTGTTGATGCTGGTAACTATCCAGTATCAAGAAGATTCTTAGGCGGTGTGAAATTAAACTTCTAGAAACTACAAAAGATTTTTTATATGAAAAAGATTAATAATTTAATATTAGGATTGATCTCTGCTGTGGTAATGATCGGCTGTAGCGAAGATAAATTCTTAACTCAAGAAAATCCTAACAGTATTACACCAGCAAGTTTCTGGAAATCTAACGAGGATTTTAATAAAGCTTTAAATACTGTTTATGGTGCTTTACAATTTAGTTCTTTAAGTGGAGCTAAAATAAGTTACGAAATGGTAAGAGCAGATATGGCAGGTACAGAAAACTGGTACCCTCAATATCCATTCTCAGAATTAACGGTGAATGATGCTTCAGAGCATGTTCAAAATAAATGGAACGAAGCATATGTGGGTATTTTCAGAGCTAATCAAGTAATTGTAAACTTAGCAAATGAAGATGCTAATTTAACTGCTGATGAGAAAACTGAAATTGAGGCTCAAGCTAAGTTTTTAAGAGCATTCTTCTACTTCGAACTTGTAAATTCTTACAATGGTGCAGTAGTGCATTTAGATATTGTTACTGATCCAGATCAGTTAAATAAAGACATTTCTGATAAAGCAACTGTTACAAGTGAAGTAATTATACCAGATTTAGAGTTTGCTAAAAAACACCTTCCTTTAGAGTGGGGTGGAAACGGAAACATTGGTCGTGTAACATGGGGAGCAGCTACTTCTCTATTAGGTAAAGTGGCATTATATGACAAGGATTATACAAAAGCCGCTACTTATTTTAAAGAAGTAATTGATAGTAGAGTTTACAGTTTAGTAGCAAATATTGGTGATAATTTCTCTGATGAAAACGAATACAATGCTGAGTCAGTCTTTGAGGTAGCTTATTCTGATGTGTTGAAACCAGGTGCTTCGGGTGAAACAATTGATGATAACCCTTTTGAAACATCGGGTGAAGCAACAAATATGTGTACGCAAACTGCTCCATTAAGTGCAGGTGGGTATAATACCGTAATAGCATCTTACTATATGCATGAGCTTATGGTGTATGATGAAATGGATCCTACCAATACTATTAATGAAGGTTTTACTACATCTCAAAGAATGTATACTTCTATAGTACCAAGAGAATATGATGGATTGTATTTTGAAGAGTTGACAGGAGAGAAAACAGGTTGGGCATATGGTCAATCGGCTTACATTAAAAAGTTCTCTAACTGGTACAAAAAACAATACGAAGATGCTCAAGGTAGATCAGGAATTAATTGGAGACATATCCGTTATGCAGATGTACTATTAATGTATGCTGAAGCAGTGCTTGAAGGATCAAATGATTTTACTACAGCCATGACTTACATTGATATGGTTAGAGCAAGAGCAGGTGTGAAAACATTAGCTCTTTATATAGCAGAAAATGGAGGTACTTTTCCAGCACTTCACGAGAGTGTTCAAGTAACTGGTACTCCTCATGCTCAAGTAGTTCCTTCTGCAGAAACAGTAAGAACGCACTTAAGAATGGTAGAAAGACCTTTAGAATTATGTTTTGAAGGACATAGATGGAGAGATCTTATTAGATGGGGAATTACTGGCGAAGTACTTAAAAAGAATCGTCAAGATGAAGAATGGAGACTTAAAAACTTTGAATCTATTCAAAATCAACCACCTCTATTTATTGTAGAAAGAATTAGACCAGATTATGCAGTTTCTTCTGAAATTTATGATTCAGAAGTGCATGATTTCTATCCAATTCCTACAAGTGAGAAGCAAATTAACACTGGGTTAACTAGCAACTAATAAGTATTTTAAACTAGAAGAAGAAATCGAAATGAAAAGATTTAATCATATATTATTATTTTCTCTGGTAGCAATACTTTTTGGCTGTCAGACGGAATGGGAAGCTCCAGGAGCAGAACCAAGTCACCACGTTGTTTATTCTTCTGAAGGAGATTTTGACAACAGAGTAGAAATTGGTGGAAATATCTCTTTTGGTGATGTATCTAGAGGTGTAACTTCTAGAACATGGACTTTACCATCGGGGGCAACAATAGAAGGAACAGACAATGTAACAACATCAGATAAAGATGTAATTCATGTTGTGTTTAATTCAGTTGGTCAGTATGATGTGAAGTTAAGTCAAACTTTCTCAACAAGTGCTTTTGTAGATTCTACACAAGTAGGAACTCAATTAGACACAACATATACAGTTACCGTTTTAGACCCTGTAGAATTAACTTTAACTGCAAAGTATGTAAATACAGACGGTTCTTTAGGTGCAAATCTTGACTTTACTACAGAGAATGAATTAATGGCAGGAAATTCTGTTAGATTCTTCTATAGTTCTAAAGGTGAACCTGCTCGTTTAGAATATACTTTTGAAGGAGGTACACCAAGTGAAGTTATTTATGAACAGGCACTAATTACTGACGGAACTGCAGACGAAACAGACGTTTTATACAAGCGTTTAGGAACATATTCTGTTGCTGTAATAGCAGACAGATCAAGACCTTATGGTGCTGATACTTTGTCTTTTGATAATCTAATTAAAGTTGTTCCATCAGATCAGCCAGTTAGGTTAACTGATATCTACGAGAAAGGTGGATATATTGCACTCGACTTCTCAAGAGAAATGGATCCGGCTTCTATTAATTCAGATAACTTCTCTGTTAAGATGATGAATAACGAAACAGAATGGATACCAACTATTCAAACTGTTATGATTGACTCTGAAGAAGGAAACGTTGTATTGATTGCATTAGAAAATGAAACTTTATATAATGATGATTTAATTTATGTTTCTTACACACCAGGTACTTTACAGACAACAGACTTTGTAAAAGCAACAGCCTTTACTGATAATTTATTAGTATTTAAGCCGTCAACAAACATATTAGAAGCAGTATCTTTCGATCAAAGTTTCGAAGCTTCAACAGCTGCAAATTGGCCATATTTATGGTGGGGTGCTCCTTGGGATGGATATACTTTAGATGTAGTAGAAGAAGATGCTAGATCTGGTGCTAAAAGTGCAAAATTAGCGCTAAATCCAAGTCAAGGTGCAATCATAGGCCATAAAGATGGAAACAACGAACACATAACATTTAAAGCAGAAGCTGGGAAAAATTATGAAATCGGTGTTTGGGTAAAAGTAATTAGTGGTACAAGTACTATTGATGATGCTGCCGGAGAGGTTCCTAATATTGTCTTCTTCTTTGGTCCAGGTACTGATTGGGGAACAGGTAGGTTTAACTTTACTACAGAAACACCTGTAGGTAAGTGGGTGTATGCTCGTATAACATTCCAAAGTTTCCCAGATACAGGAGAATACCAGATGATGTTAAGAGGTAATAACCCTGCAAACACTTCTATTCTGAACTTCTACATGGATGATTTTACAATTTCTGAAGTGAATTTAAGACCATAATTAAAACCAAAATATATGGAGTACTTCGGTACACTGAAGTACTCCATTTAACTTCCTTGTTTTTTATTAATTCTATCATGTCAAATACTCAGGGGTAGAAAATAGGGAGGTTGATAACTCTAAATGACAAATGAAGAATGTAATTTATTTACTCACTCTGTTTGTTTTGAGTAGTGGATGTAACACCCAAAACTCAAATAAAACAGCTCGTGAACACGACTTTAATTTTAACTGGAAATTCCATTTAACAGACAATAATCATAGCAATTTTAGCAGTGAAGATGTAAGTGTGAAGGACTGGGAAAGTATCAAATTACCGCATGATTGGGTAATTGGTAATCATTACGATTCTGCTAATGCTGAATTTGCTCCTGCAACCGGATACATTTATGGTGGAGGAACAGGTTGGTACCGAAAAGAATTTGATATAGCATTAAACAATAATCAAAAGGCGTTTATCCATTTTGATGGCGTATATAATAATTCAGAAGTATATATCAACGGTAAAAAATTAGGCTTTCATCCTTATGGGTATTCTCCTTTTTACTACGACTTAACACCATATATCAATAAGAATTCAAAAAATACCATTGCAGTAAAAGTAGATCATACAAGGTTTGCAGATAGTAGATGGTATACAGGAGCAGGAATCTATAGAAACGTAAAATTAGTAGTTACAAATAAACTGTATGTTCCAATATGGGGTACATTTATTTCTACTCCAGAAATAGAAGATAACAATGCATTAGTAAATATTACTACTACAATTAAGAACGACTACAAAGGCAATAAATCTTTTGATTTGTTGACAGAATTATTCAATAAGAGTAATGAAAAAGTTGGTGAAGCAATAAAAGTAATTTCAATTAATGAGAACGAACAATTAGAAGTTGTTCAACAAATAAATGTAACTAATCCAATATTGTGGGGTGTAGAGAACCCGCATTTATATACAGCAGTTACAAAACTTATTATTGATAATGAACAAGTAGATGTATTGTCAAGCAATTTTGGTATACGAAATATAAAGTTTGATGCAGACTCAGGTTTTTTCTTAAACAATGAAAACATGAAAATTAAAGGTGTTTGTCTACATCATGATGCTGGCCTTGTAGGTACTGCAGTGCCAAAAGATGTTTGGAGACGCCGCTTGCAAACGTTGAAAGATGGTGGTTGTAATGCCATTAGAGTAGCGCACAACCCAGCTTCATCAGAATTTCTTGATTTATGTGACGAGTTAGGATTTCTAGTTCAAGACGAATTTTTTGACGAATGGGATTACCCAAAAGACAAGCGTTTTAACCAGAAAGAACAATCTCAGAATAAAGAAACGGAAGGCTATGCAAATTATTTCCAAAATTACGGAGAAGAAGATTTAAAGTCTGTAATGAAA
Source organism: Flammeovirga pectinis (assembly GCF_003970675.1). Lineage (GTDB taxonomy): Bacteria > Bacteroidota > Bacteroidia > Cytophagales > Flammeovirgaceae > Flammeovirga > Flammeovirga pectinis. The sequence goes on along the minus strand of NZ_CP034563.1, from coordinate 1,365,682 downwards.
TCTCACCGTAACCATCCTTCAATTTTTCAGTGGAGTATCGGTAACGAGATAGAATGGACTTATCCAAGAGTTGCTAAGGCAACAGGATTTTTTGGGAACATGAATTGGAACGGCAATTATTTCTGGTCTAAACCACCTTATTCTACCACTAAAATTAAGGAGAAGTTAACTACTTTACCTCATCAAAAATATGATATTGGCATGACAGCTAAGCAGTTAGTAGATTGGACAAAAGAGATGGATAACTCTAGACCTGTTGTAGCAAATTGTATTTTACCATCTGCATCGCATGAAACATTATACGGAAAGTCATTAGATATTGTAGGCTACAGTTATAGAAGAGTGCTGTATGATTATGGACACGAAATGTATCCAAATAAAGTAATAATGGGTACTGAAAATTTAGCTCAATACCACGAATGGAAAGCTGTAATGGACAGACCATTTATTGCAGGAACATTCTTTTGGACAGGTATAGATTATTTGGGTGAAATTAGAGGACCTTGGCCTATTAAAGGTAATAATGCGGGTATGATAGATTTTGCAGGTTTTACAAAACCCTCTTATCATATGATTAAAACGTTATGGTCTGATGATCCTCATACGTACATAGCTACTCAAGAAATTGAAAAATCTATTAATAAAATAGACCCAAATTCTGGTTTACTAGTAGCAAAAAATCCGAATGCTTGGAAGCATGCATTATGGGAATGGCATGATGTTAATAATCATTGGAATTATGCTGAAAAACAAATGATTAGTGTAGAAATGTACTCTAATTGCGAATCAATAGAATTGTTCTTAAACGAGAAGAGTTTAGGCCAAAGAAACTTATCAGAATTTGAAGATCATATCTATAAATGGGCAGTTCCTTTCGAGAAAGGGAAACTAACAGCAGTAGGTGTGAAAAATGGTCAGATAATAGAAACTACTTTACATACAGCAGGTAAGGCAGCAGGAGTGAAATTATCTATAGATAAATCTACTATTGATAATGATGAGTACGAAGTAGCACATGTTGTAGCTCAATTAGTAGATGCAAAAGGTTTTCCAATCAAAAATCAAGAGAGGATAATCAATTTTGAAATTCCAGAGAACTTAAGAGTACTTGGGGTAGATAATGGAGCTATTAATAACGTGCAGACACATAATGCAAGAAAATTATTGACGTCAAATGGGCGAGCACTTATCATTCTTCAATCGAAAGAAGGTAAGGGTAAAGTCGAAGTAAAAGCTAAAGTAGAGGGTTTATTGGAAGATAAAATACTTCTCACAATTAAAGAAAAAGGCACAAAGACACAAGATGTCTATGCAGAGTTAAACTAAAACGAAATAAAAGATGAAAGCAGCATTCTATGAATCGAAAGGAAAATTTACTGTTGGTAAAGGGGAACAAATTAAACCTGAAGCTGGTGAAGTAAGATTAGACGTTGCGTACTGTGGAGTATGTGGTACAGATGTACACATTTTCCATGGTGTGATGGATCAGCGTGTTAGTCCTCCGCAAACTGTAGGGCATGAAGCTTCTGCAGTTGTTGCCGAAGTTGGAGAGGGTGTTACAAATGTAAAAGTAGGTGATAAAGTAGCTGTTAGACCTTTGCATTTTGGAGATGAACATCCATTTGATAAAGGATTTAAACATGTAGGTAAAAACCTAAAGTTTATTGGAATAGATTCTAGTGGAGCATTCCAAAATAGTTGGACTGTACCTTCTTACACACTGCATAAATTACCAGAACAAGTAAACTTAATGCATGGTGCTTTTATAGAGCCATTATCTGTTGCTTGTCATGATGTAAAAATTGGTAGAGTAAAAGCAGGTGAAAATTGCTTAGTAATTGGTGGTGGACCAATAGGTACATTAATTGGTTATGTGATAAAGGAAAAAGGTGCGAATGTAATCATTTCAGAAGTAAATGAAACAAGATTAAAAATGTTGGATGATTTAGGTTTTACAACAATTAATCCTGCTAAAGAAAATCTAACAGAGCGTATTTCTGACTTAACAGAAGAAGCGATGATCGACTGTGCATTTGAAGTTTCTGGTTCTGCACCTGGTGTACAAACTATGACCGAAGTAGTAAATGTAAGAGGTAGAATTGTGATGGTAGCCATACATGGAGGCGAACAAAAGAAAGTTGATTTATTTAAGTTTTTCTGGTCTGAAATAGAGTTACTTGGAGCTCGTTTATATGAGGAAGATGATTATGAAGAAGCAATTAAAATTGCAAGTTCTGGTAATGTTCCTTTCGAAGATCTGATTACTAAAGTAGATGATTTAGAGAATATACAATCTGTTTTTGATGAGATTGATAAAAATCCTGAAGGTATGAAATATCTTATTAAGTGTAACGATAATTAATTATTGTACGACTTAATAAAAAGCTAAGCAACAAACAATTCAAACAACTAAAAAATTATAGACATGGGTATTTTAGATAAATTTCAACTCAACTCAAAAGTAGCATTAGTAACAGGCTGTAAAAGAGGTATTGGTAAAGCTATGGCTATTGGCTTAGCAGAAGCTGGAGCTGATATAATTGGTGTATCTGCTACTCTAGAATTAGAGGGTAGTGATGTACAAAAAGAAGTAGAAAAAAGAGGACGTAAATTTAAGGCATATCAATGTGATTTTTCTGATAGAAAATCATTATATGACTTTATCTTGACAGTAAAAGGTAACCACCCACAGATAGATATATTAATTAATAATGCGGGTACAATTTTACGCGCTCCTGCAGCAGAACATCCAGACGAAATGTGGGATAAAGTAGTTGAGGTAAACCAAAATGCTCAGTTTATTTTAACGAGAGAGATTGGTAAAGAGATGGTAGCAAGAGGTAGTGGTAAAGTTATTTTCACAGCTTCTTTACTTACATTCCAAGGAGGGATAACTGTACCTGGTTATGCGGCTAGTAAAGGTGCAATTGGGCAATTAACAATGGCATTTGCTAACGAATGGGCAAGCAAAGGGGTAAATGTAAATGCTGTAGCTCCTGGTTACATCAGCACAGATAATACAGAAGCATTAAGAAATGATGCAGAACGTTCTACGTCAATTTTATCAAGAATTCCTGCAGGAAGATGGGGAGAAGCAGAAGATTTTGCAGGTCCGGTAGTATTCTTATCATCAGAAGCAGCGTCTTACATGCACGGTAGTATTATGCTTGTTGACGGTGGATGGATGGGTAGATAAGCCAATTCATCAGTGTGCATAGAAGTATACTTTATACTTTGATTTATGGATACTTAATAACGTAATGAATATATATTTTGAATGATCAAAAAGGGGGCTGAATCTAGATGATAATTTCTCTATAATAATCTTAATAATTATTCATACAGTCCTCTTTTTTCAAACACATTAAAATCATAAAAATGGAAGAACTAATTATAACACCCCAAGTAAAAGAATACGATTTATACATAAATGGAGAATGGGTTAAGGCATCTTCTGGAAAAACAGAAAATGTAATTAGTCCTATCGACGAAGATATTGTTGGTATAGTACAAATGGGTGATGAGCACGAAGCTAATTTAGCTTTGTCTGCAGCCGAAAAAGCACAAAAAAGTTGGAAAAAATTACCTTCTATTGAGCGTGCAAATATTATGCGAAAGTTTGCTGCTGAAATAAGAGCTAACAAGCCTTATTTATCAAAGTTGTTAACTAGAGAACAAGGGAAATTATTGTCTGTTGCAGAAATGGAAGTAGAAGTTACAGCAACTTTTATTGAGTATGCATGCGATTGGGCAAGACACATTGAGGGAGATATTATGCCTTCTCAAAATGCAAACGAACAAATATGGATCAATAAGATTCCACGTGGTGTGATAGTAGCGATAACAGCATGGAATTTCCCTCTTGCTTTAGCAGGTCGAAAAATTGGACCGGCTTTAGTAGCGGGGAACGCCATTGTTGTTAAGCCAACGCAAGAAACACCTCTTGCAACTTTAGAACTAGGCTACATTGCGGAAAAAGTAGGTATACCTGCTGGCCTTATTAATATTGTAACTGGTAAAGGTAGAGTGTTAGGGAATGCGTTAGTTGCATCGCCTATTACAAAGATGGTAACAATGACAGGTTCTACACCTGCGGGACAACAAATCTTTAAAACAGCCTCTGAACATCTTGCACATGTACAATTAGAATTGGGCGGAAAAGCACCTTCTATTGTATTTGCAGATGCAGATATTGATTTAGCAGTAGAAAGTACTTTTCATTCTAGATTTGATAATTGCGGTCAGGTATGTACATGTAATGAAAGAATGTACGTGCATGAAGATATTTACGAGGAATTTATGGAGCGTTTCATGGCCAAAGTGAAGGCAATAAAAGTAGGTAACCCTATGGAAGCTTCTACTACTATGGGACCAAAGGTAAATGCTTCTGAAATTAAGAATATGGAACACCTTGTTGCTAAAAGTAGAGAAGAAGGAGCTACAATTGCTTTTGGTGGAGGGAAACCTCAAGGATTAGGTTTTGAAAAAGGTTTTTGGTTTGAACCAACGGTAATTACAGATGTAACTCAAGACATGACTGTAGTACATGAAGAAGCATTTGGACCTATTCTTCCTGTCTTAAAATTTAAATCTTTTGACGAGGTAATTACTTATGCGAATGATTGTGAGTTTGGTTTAGCAGCAATGGTTTATACCAAAGACATCAATACAATTATGAAGTGTAATGATGAGTTAGAATTTGGGGAGATTTATGTAAATAGAGGGCATGGTGAACAACATCAAGGATTCCATAATGGCTACAAATTAAGTGGTACTGGTGGAGAAGATGGAAAATATGGGTTTGAGCAATACATGGAGAAGAAAACATTCTATGTAAAGTACTAATAACACTGTGATTACTTATTAATTTTTGTCGAAATAATTGGATTAACAATGAAAAAAACAACGATCAAACATATAGAAAATAGGTTATTTGAAGTACCTCTACCAGAAGTATTATCAGATGCTAAACATGGCGATCATACGCATTTTGAGTTGGTAACTACAACTATAACTTTAGCAAATGGTTATGAAGGTACCGGTTATACCTACACAGGTGGTAAAGGAGGTAAAGCCATAAAGGCAATGTTAGATCATGATTTTGCTCCTGCATTAATAGGGCAAGATGGTGAAGATATAGACCACCTTTATGATTTCATGGAATGGCACATTCATTATGTTGGTCGGGGTGGTGTTGCTTCTTTTGCTATTTCTGCAATTGATATTGCCTTATGGGATATCAAGTGTAAAATGGCAAACCTACCTTTATGGAAAATGGCAGGTGGAGAAGACAATACGTGCAAGGCGTATTGTGGAGGTATTGATTTAATGTTTCCGATAGAGAAGTTACTAGGCAATATGCAATCATATCTTGATCGTGGTTTTAATGCCGTTAAAATAAAAATTGGTAGAGAAAATTTACAAGAAGATATTGCACGTATTAAAGCAGTAAGAGAATACATTGGCGATGATATCACTTTTATGGTAGATGCCAACTATTCTATGTCATTAGAAAAAGCAATTAAAGCGGCAAATCTATTTAAGCAGTATAACATTACTTGGTTTGAAGAACCTATCATTCCAGATAATTATAAAGGTTATGCAGAAATAACTAAAGTAACTGGAGTTCCTGTAGCCATGGGCGAAAACTTGCACACAATACATGAGTTTGAATATGCTATGGAACAATCTCAACTTTCATTTGTTCAGCCAGATGCTTCTAATTGTGGTGGTGTTACAGGATGGTTAAAAGCAGCAAACCTAGCAAAGGAAAATAATATTCCAGTGTGTTCTCATGGTATGCAAGAGTTGCACGTAAGTTTAGTTTCTTCACAAGTAAATTCAGGTTGGTTAGAAGTACACAGTTTTCCAATAGATGAATATACAACACGCCCATTAGTGGTAGAAAATTTTAGAGCAGTTGCCCCTAATATAGCAGGGACAGGGGTTGTTTTTAATTGGGAAAAATTAGCTCCTTTCGAAGTAAAGAATAAAGAGTTAGTATAAATAATAGAGAGGAGTTAAAAGACTTTTTTAAAGCACTTTTCTAACTCCTCTTTCTTTAAATGAAATGAATTTAGAATTAACAGCACAATGATCAAGCAACAACTATTTGGTGTATATGAAGACCATAAAATACATTTATATACATTGCAAAATACGAACGGCATGACTGTGAAAATCATGACCTTAGGAGCAACAATTACATCAATTCAAGTTCCAGATAAAAATAATGAAATAACAGAAGTAGCCTGTGGTTTTGATCAATTGGAGGGTTATTTCTCTGCTGCTTATACGGCTAATGCACCTTATTTTGGGTGTACTGTAGGGCGTTTTGCATCCCGTATAAAAGATGGGAAATTTAAAATTGATGGTGCTGAATATGCTTTGGCTACTAATGATGGATCAAATCATCTTCATGGTGGGTTAAAAGGTTTTGATAAACAAATTTGGAAGTGTGTTAATCAGGTATCAACTGCGAAGGATGAAAGCATTACTTTTCAAAAAAGTAGTTTACATTTAGAAGAGGGATTTCCAGGAAATGTACAAATACAGGTTACCTTTACTTTAAAAGGGAGTAATGCATTGCAAATTAAATATAATGCTGTTACAGATCATAAAACACCTATTTCTCTTACAAATCACACGTATTTTAATCTTTCAGGGTTTACCGAAACAGTAGGTAATCATACTGCTAAAATTTTAGCAGATGCTTTCTTAAAAGCCGATCATACAAATGTTCCTGTAGGAGAAATAGAAGAAGTTAAAAATACAGTTTTAGACTTAAATCAAGGTCGTTTACTTTCTGAAGTATTTGCAGAATTACCAACAGGGTGTGAGCACTATTATCTTTTTAATCAGATGGATGAATTGAAGGAAGTTGCCACATTCGATCATTCAAAAACAGGTATCGCACTCCAAATACAAACTACAGAACCAGGAATGTTATTTTATACTGGCTATTTCACATCAAATGATTTAAAAAGAGAATCTGGAGATCAATTTGGTAGATATAGAGCATTTTGTTGCGAAACACATCGTTATCCTAACGGTCCAAATATAGATAATGCACCAAGAGCTTTCGCTACTCCAAACGAGCCTTTTAATAGCACTACAGTTTATCAATTTTCAACTAAATAAAAATCTAAAATCATGATTGAAGGTATTTTATGGTCGATATTTGCTGGGCTAATGCTCGGCTTATACGCTCTTCCAGAGAAGTTTACAAAAGAATTTGAGTTTGAAAATACATGGGGGTTATTCTTCATGATCAATACATTTATTATCCCAAATATTGCCGTATTTTTTATGGTAGATAACTTTGGAGATATTATAGCATCTTTACCTACAAAAGTGATTGTAGGAATGGGTATTGCCAGTTTTTTATGGGGTATTGGTGTAATGATGTGGGGCAAAGCAATTAATTACATAGGCTTATCGTTAGGCTTTTCAATTTTTATAGGTACTATTATTTTGGTAGGCTCATTAATTCCATTTATGATAGATGGAATACCTGATGATCACGTTTTCTTAACAATTATGCTAGGAATAGGTATTGTACTTATAGGTGTTATGAGTAACGGAAGAGCAGGTATTTTAAAGCAACAAACCTCAGACGAAGCAACTTCTGCACTAAAGTCAGATTCTATGCTGACAGGAATTATGATTGCCGTTATTGGTGGTCTTTTAGCAACAGGGTTTAACTATGCCAATACTGTTGGAGGTGAGATTATAAGAAACGCTTGTGTTGCCAATGGTAATCCAGAATGGGTAAGTGCAATTGTTGTAATGTATATTATATACATAGCTGGAGGTATTTCTATAGCCACTTATTTTGGTTATCAATTAACGGCTAAAGGTTTATGGAGTAATTTTGTAACTACACAATTTGCTAGAAACTCACTTTTAACTACTTTAATGGGCATCTTTAATTTTTCCGCTTCTGCTTTGTTTGCTTTTGCAGCATTTAAGTTAGGTAAAAACGGAGGAACTGTAGGCTATGCAATTTTTAATACAGTTTCTGTAGGTGTAGCAATTATTGGTGGCCTGATAACAAAGGAGTGGGTTGCGGCACCAACTAATGCAAAACGATCACTTTATGTAGGAATTTCTTGTATGGTGATCGGAATTTCTGTTATTGCATTTGGTAATAGCTTGATTTAATTTCTAATTAAATTTTTTGATATAATAAACTATGAAAAATCAACTTAAAGGACTACTAGCGGCAGGGTTGTTAGGAGCTTCATTATTTTCTTCTTGTACAACACAAACTGTAACAAAAGGAGAAGAGTTCTCGAATATTTCTGAAGAAAAATTAGACTTTTTAGGCATTACTGATAAAAACCATTTAAGTGCGGCTTCTAAAAGAGCATTAGAGTGGCCTGACTCATTAAATAATGATTGGTTTGGTGAATTTTCTGTTCAAGATTTAAAAGGAGACCTTGCGTATGAAGAAGGTGTAGTAAGAAGAGATCCTTCTGCGTTACTAGAAATTGATGGTAAATATTTTGTGTATTATTCTAAATCTATTGGCAAAACAGACGGTTTTGGTGGTAATATAGACAAAGATAAAGTTTTTCCTTGGGATAGATGTGATATTTGGATGGCATCGTCTACAGATGGATGGACGTGGAAAGAAGAGGGGTTAGCTGTTAGCCGAGGTGAAAAAGGTACCTACGATGACCGTTCTGTATTTACTCCAGAAGTAATGGAACACAACGGTAAATATTATTTATGCTACCAAACCATTAAATCTCCTTATAACGTAAGAACAAAAAATGAAGTAGGTATTGCTTGGTCAGATTCTCCTTACGGGCCTTGGATTAAAAGTGCTGCTCCAATTTTAAAACCAGCCAATAATGGTGTTTGGAAAGGAACTGAACAAGATAGATTTGCAGTAGAGAAAAAAGGAGATTTTGATAGCCATAAAGTACACGATCCATGTATTATTCCATATAATGACAAGTTCTATCTTTATTATAAAGGAGAACAAATGGGTGAAGCTGTAACATTTGGCGGACGCCAGATTAGACATGGTGTTGCAATTGCAGATAACCCTCTTGGGCCGTATGTGAAATCTTTATACAATCCAATTTCTAATAGTGGTCACGAAATTTGTGTATGGAAACATAAAGACGGTATTATGTCGTTAATTACTACAGATGGACCGGAAAAAAATACTGTTCAATTTGCAAACGATGGTGTTAACTTCAATATTCAAGCTATTATTCCTGGTGCACCGCATGCAATGGGCTTAAATAGATCTAAAAATACAGGCGAACCATTTGGTATTTTTGAATGGGGCTTAACACATAAGTATCAAAGTTATAATTACCAATATATTCGAAGATTTGCAGGGAAAAGAAAAGTAGTACATACTGCTAAGAACGAAAGAACTGCAAAGAAGACTAAATCGAGTAGATAGATTTTTTTTAAATAGAAGAATAGGATAGTTATTTAAGGATAGCTATCCTATTTTTTTTATAAATATGATTAGAAGAAATAAACAATAAGTTTAGCTATAATTAATGATTTTGCAGAGTAACTGTGCATTATTTCTTAATGCGTGATAAAAGTTTAAAAGCAGACCAATTGATTATAAAAAATAATGAGTTTACAGACTTAATTTAGCTTAATTATTAGATCTATCTTCACTTTATTCTCTTTTTTATCAACTGATATTTTTAGTGTTTATACCCTATATAGGGCTTTAAAGGTTGTTTTTTACTAGACAGTAACTAGATAGTACTTGCGTTTGCTTTGTACAGTATAAATCGAGTGATAATCTTCTGAATCACACCAATATTTTTATACATTTACAATGTCAACAAGCAAATTATAGAACAACTTCATTTTTTAGAATTCATCACACCAACAAAAATAATATCGGAATGAAATTAAGTTTATCAATAGTAATTTTTCTTCTACCAATATGGGCTTTAGCACAAAATATTGATGTAGATGTGAATTTAAATATAAAACATAGTGTGGGTAATATCTCTGAGTTTGATAGAGATAAATTTATTACTGTTCATGCTGGTTTACGTGAGAATGATTTTACTTTAGGAGTAAACGAACATCTGGATATGAAAGATGACCTAATGAATGGTCATGATGTTTATTTTGGTAGAAACACAGGGCATATTAGTTACATATTAAATGCACAAGTAAAAGAAGATGCAAATAGACCAGGGTATGCCGATTTAGAACATCTTAAAGAGTTATCTCTACCTTATAAAGCACAGTATAACAGTAATGTAAATTATAATAAATATGCTAAAAGAAACAATTCTACAATATTAGCAGCTCAATTACATCCATTTTGGCCAGACGGTCAGGAAACTAAAACAGGTTGGGCTTTTTCTGAAACAGACACCGAAAATGAACCTTTAGGAACAGCAACAGGGGAGTATATTGCACATTACATAAAAGAGTTTCACGATAACGAGACAAGTGAGGTAATGCCAAAATATTTTGAGGTTATTAATGAACCTGTTTGGCATTTAGTTGATTATGGAGCAACAGACATAAATAAAATCTTTGAGTTCCATAACACTATAGCTACAGAAGTTAAAAAAGAAAACCCTGATGTTTTAATTGGAGGTTATACAACAGCATTTCCAGATTTTGAGTTGAATAACTTTAATCGTTGGGAAGAACGTTGGAATACTTTTATGGATATGTGTGGGGAGAAAATGGATTTTTGGTCTATTCATCTTTACGATTTTCCTGAATTTAGAAATACAGAACAGTATAGAAAAGGTAGTAATGTAGAAGCTACTTTAGACATGATGGAACACGCTAGTTTTAATAAATTTAATGTAGCAAAGCCATTTGTAATTTCTGAATACGGTGCACAAGCACATGCTCATTTTAATGACCCATGGACGCCAGAACGTGATTGGATAATCATGAAGTCGTTAAACTCAATGCTACTGTCTTTTATGGATAGACCAGATTTAATTGCTAAAGTAATCCCTTTTGTAGTATTAAAAGCAGAATGGGGTAGACACAATGGAGTGCCTTATAACCCAAGGTTATTACGTCAGAAAAAAGAAGCTGCCGGAGAAACTGGAGAGGAGTGGGTTTATACAGATATTATCAAGTTTTTTGATCTTTGGAAAAATGTTAAGGGAACAAGAGTAGATATTTTATCAGAAAATTTAGATATACAAACAGATGCCTTTGTAGACGATAAAAAAGTATATATCATACTAAGTAATTTAAATCAAACTGAATCAACTATTTCATTAAATACTTTTGGTGTTGATAATGATAAAGTTACATCAGTAGAGGTTAAACATCTTTACGCAAACAACAATGAACCTATTTTGGCTGTTAATGAATTTACATCAATACCAGAAGAGTTATCTATTGGAGCAGAAGGTACAATTATCTTAGAAATTGATTTAACAGAAACTTTAGAAATAGTAGAAACATCTAAAGAAACTAAATATTACGCAACAGACTATTATCAAGAAATTAAATCTAATACTCCACTTTCATTTACAATTAATAATGTAATAAAAGAAAAACAAGGGGAAGTTGTTCTTCGTTTAGGCTTAGGAAGAGATCATGGTTTATCTTTAAAACCAACGGTTAAAGTAAATGGCGAAGAAGTTGTTGTTCCTACAAATATTAGAGGTGACAATCAGCTAGAAAAAGAACGTTTCTTTGGAGTTCTTGAAATACCAGTAGATTATGAATTACTAGCAGAAACAAATACAATCACAATTACATTCCCAGATAATTCGGGTCATGTAAGTAGTTTAGCAATGCGCGTATTTAATTTTAGCCTTCCTGTAGAAAGAACATTCGACTTACAAATGCCTCCCACAGCAATAGAAGGTACACAGTTGTCTAACAATAATTTAGTATTACTTCCAAACCCTAGTCAGCAAGAGCAAGTTTCTGTAATTGTAAAAGGTAATAAAATTCCTGAGTATATTGAATTTGTAGATTTATCTGGTAAAGTAGTTCTAACAGAAAAAATGGGTGTAAATACCAAAAAAATAGAGGTTAAAAGTCTCAAAAATGGAATTTACATTGTTAGAGTTCACTTAGATAAGCAAGTTCTTACACAGAAATTAATTATTAAATAGTATGAAAAAAATTGTCAGTTTTGGTGAACTTTTAATTAGATTATCATCACCGGGCTACCAAAGGTTATCACAAGCAAAACAATTAACTATTGATTTTGGAGGAGCAGAAGCAAATGTAGCAGTGTCTTTAGCACAGTTTGGTGATTCTGTTTCTTATGTAACTAGAGTACCCCAAAATGATATGGTAGCAAGTGCTTTACATCATTTAAAAGGCTTTGGAATAGCAACTTCCGATGTCCTTTTTGGCGGAGATCGAATAGGTTTATACTATTATGAAAATGGGGCAATTGGCAGATCTAGTAAAGTAGTTTATGATAGAAATTATTCCTCTTTAGTTACTTTAGAAAAAGGAATGATAGATTGGGATACCGTTTTTGATGGTGCAGATTGGTTTCATTGGTCTGGAATTACTCCTGCTGTGTCTGAAAGTGCAACTTTAGCATTAAAAGAAGGGTTAGAAATTGCAACTAAAAAAGGACTTACTATTTCTATGGATTACAACTTTAGAGGTAATCTTTGGAAATGGGGAAAAAGTGCTGATGAAGTAATGCCCGAATTAATGAAATTCAATCATGTAATGTCAGGAACTCACCCAGACGTAGATGTACTTGCGGGTAAAATTGATGACTATTTGTTTGAAGAAGAAGGACAGAAAATTATAAAAGAAAACCCGAACTGTAAGATTGTAGTATTTACATCAAGAGGTACAATTTCAGCAAGTCATAATACATGGAGCGGTGCATTGTATGATGGTGAAAAAGTATACAGATCTCAGCAATATGATTTAACGCATATTGTTGATAGAGTAGGTGGCGGAGACTCTTTTATGGCGGCATTAATCTATGGCTTAAGAAATTTAAAAAATCACCAAGAAACCATAGAATTTGCAGTGGCAGCATCGGCAATAAAACATACTATTGAAGGAGATCAGAATATCTGTTCTAAGCAAGAAGTACTTGATTTTATTAAAACAAACGGGTTAGGAAAAATTATAAGATAAAATGAAATTTTCTAGAATTGATATTGCTTTAATGATGAAATCTGTAGGAATGGTTCCTGTATTTTATCACAAAGACATTGAGGTATGCAAACAAGTTTTAAAAGCTTGTTATAAAGGTGGAGCAAGAGTATTTGAATTTACAAATAGAGGAGATTTTGCCCATGAAGTTTTTGCAGAATTAGTGCACTTTAGAAATAAAGAACTGCCTGAATTGGCATTGGGAATTGGTACTATTTACGATGCACCAACAACAGCTTTGTATTTACAATTAGGTGCAGATTTTATTGTATCTCCAATCTTAAATGCAGAAATGGCTAAAATATGTAATAGAAGAAAAGTTTCTTGGAGTCCAGGTTGTGGTACACTAACAGAAATTTCTTATGCAGAAGAACTTGGAGCTGAGGTAGTTAAGATATTCCCTGGAGCACAAGTTGGTGGGCCAGAATTTGTTAAAGCAGTAAAAGGTCCTCAACCTTGGTCTAGTATTATGCCAACTGGTGGCGTAAAACCCACAGAAGAGAATTTAAGAAGTTGGATAGATGCTGGTGTGCATTGTGTAGGTATTGGTTCTCAATTGTTTGTAAAAGATACCAATGGAGATTTTAATTTAGAACAGATTGAAAATAAAGTGGCTTATGTAATCGAAATGATTCATCAGATTAGAGTACAGGAAGTTGAAATAGTGTAAAGCTAAAGCGTATTAATTTTAATAAATAATTCTGCTGATACATGGTGCTGATAAGTTTTTTGATGCACCATGTTAAGCAAATTAAACTAACAAGACAACTATTAATTTCAAACAATTAGTGGATAATAAGCAAACTAGCAAGCAAACTTTTTACGAAACTAAACTTAAAAAATGAAGAACTTTTTACAACTAATATTACTTCTTACTTTCTTTTCTTGTAGTAGTACAACTAAACAAACTTTAGCAACTTATACAGTTGCTAAAGATACCGATGATTTATCTTTTCAAGATACTTTTTTAGGAGTTACTGACGATAATATTTTCTATGATTCTCTTAATTTTAATTGGGGTGCATCTATAATAAAAGGAGACGATAATAAATACCATTGTTTCTATGCACAAATGCCAAGAAAGTTTGGTTTTTTATGCTGGTTAACCGACGGAGTTGTTGCTCATGCAATTGCTGATAGTCCTGCAGGCCCTTATACGTTTAAAGAAGTAGTTTTAGAATCTAGGGGGTATGGAAATTGGGATGCTTATTCTGTACATAATCCCAGAATTAAAAAATATAATGGTAAATATTATTTGTATTACATATCTACAAATACTGGAGATAAGAAACTATCTACAACTCAATTTATTGAGGCAAGAACTAAATGGATGGAAAATGAAAACAGGGCATTAGTAAGAATAAACCAAAGAATTGGTGTAGCTGTTTCGGATAATTTAAATGGACCCTGGGAGCGTTTAGATAAGCCAATCGTTACACCAGCTGGACCAATTGCCAATATTACTTGTAACCCCGCTGTTACAGAACGTCCAGATGGCGGCTATTTAATGTTTGTAAGAGGAGACAAACCAAATAAAAAAGAACTTATAAGAAGTCAGGCAATTGCGTTAGCAGATAAGCCAGAAGGTCCATGGGTAATTCAAAAAGAAGCGGCTGTAGGAGACCTTAATGCTGAAGATCCATGTGTTTGGTACGATAAATCTAGAGAAAGATATTATGCAATATATCATGCTTTTGGTTACCTAGGTATGATAACTTCAATAGATGGTTTATCGTGGCATAAAGCAAAGAATTATAAAGTGTCAGAACTTAATTATAAAACTAAAGAAGGAAAGACCATAAAGGTGCATAGAATGGAGCGTCCATTTGTCTTTTTAGAAGATGGAAAACCAACTGTTTTTACAGTAAGCATTAAAACAAAAGAGCAAGATTCTTACACACTATTTATACCATTAAAAGAAGATAATCAAACATTAAATTAGCTATTTGATTTGGGGAGATTGTTAGATGTGAATCATTGTCTTTTATTAGATTAATGAACTACTTAATTCTACATTTAGAAAATTAAAATAGTATTCAACTAAATACTAAACTGATTACAAGGACGAACATTTATTATTGACATACATACAAAAGCATCTTTCGATTGAGAGATGCCTTTTTAGTTAACTTTTATTGATATTATTTATTGTTTAAATTGAAACAAAATAATGATTAAAGCAGTTTATATAATCAGAAGTTAGATGAATGCGCTTAGTAGATAAGTGATAAAAAAATTGAGAGAGTTAAGTTATGAAACCTCATTGGTAATGCCGATGAGGTTTTTTATTTGATATTTAGTTTCTGAAAAATATATTTTAAAATCACACGCCATTTTCTAACCATTAAATGCAACGTCCTATATAGCAGGTTCATTCCTCTTATTCTATGAGGTTGGAGTACAACATCTCAATTTTAAAGTCTAAAGTTAAGCACACCTTGAATTCTCCAAAAACTTGATTAATTTTAGATAGAATTAATATCAATACAAATATTTTTATAAGTATGTTCAATAAATTAAAGCAGATGTTTTCTTCTGCACCAAAAGAAGAAAAGAAAATAGTGGTAAAAAATCCAATGGATGATGCTCCAGAAATAGTACAACAGTACCATAGAATTCAGGAACGTATTTATTCTGCTATCAAAGAAGAGCACTTAATGAAATTGATTGGTTTTAATTTTAATGCACAAATAAACCATAATCTGCACGAACTTCCCGTTAATATTGAAGGCCTTGTAAAGAAGCTTGAAACACTAACAGAAGATTATGAATTGACCAAAAGTGATAATTTCTGGCCTAAAGTAAAAGAGGTGTTTGCGTCTTTTAGTTTAGTGAAGAATAAAGAACAGGTACTAGAATTTTATGAAGAGCAAAGTAAGTTAGATACATCAAAAAATGTAATAGAGGAACGTTTTTTCTTTTACTCTTCAGATATAGATTTTGATCATTTTAAAGATAAAGAAATAAAGGAAGTTACAGAAGAAGAACGCTTTGAACGTATTAATCAGCTTTATTTATCTCAAATAACAAGGGCTATAGCTCAGAATAACTTATGGCCAATAAGCTTTTTACTTCCGAATATCTTAGCTCAAGAAGAAGTGGGAGAGCATAATTATTATTTAGCAAAGACTATAGAGAAATTAATGCAAACGGAAGGTTTTGAAGTAAATGATCAGTTTTGGAATACATTAAATAAATTACTGCTTATTTGTACTGACCCTCAAAAGGAAAAGGAGTTTACGGAACTTCAAGAATATATTGATGAAGAAAAGGACTTAAATGTTTTAGAAATATTGCATTAAAAATAAAGCCAATACCTGTTTCAATAGGTATTGGCTTTATTTTATAAACTCAAAAATTACTTTACAAAGAACTTGTAAACAGTTTTTTGAGTATATGTTTCACCAGGGTTTAATTCCGCAGATGGGAAATGTGGTTGGTTTGGTGTATCTGGGTAGTGTTGAGCTTCTAAACAGAAACCTTCACGCTTAATTAAAGCAGTTTGGTTTCTTCCTTTTTCACCTTCTAACCAGTTGCCTGTATAGAACTGAATACCAGGCTCTGTAGTATAAACAGACATTGCTCTACCTGTTGTTGCATCGTATGCTTCACCTACAAAACCAAATTCACCGTAAGGCTTATTGATTACCAAGTTATGATCATAACCCACTCCAATTCTATTTTGCTCGTAATCTGCATCTATTTCAAGACCGATTTTCTTTGTTTCTGTAAAATCGAAAGGAGTACCTTTTACCGAAATAATTTCACCTGTAGGAATACAAGTTTCATCAATAGGAGTGAAGAACTCACAGTTTAATTTTAGATCAACATCAGCAATATCACCTTCACCTTTAAGGTTAAAATAAGGGTGAGAAGTAAGGTTAATTACAGTCTTTTTATCTGTAGTTGCGGTATACTCTAAAACAATCTCATTATCGTCAGTTAAAGAATATTTAACCTGAGTTGTCATGGTACCAGGTAGGTTTTCTTCCCCATCTGCACTTACATAAGAGAGTACCAAAGAAGTAGTTCCGTTTTCAGATTTTTCTTCTACAACGTCCCAAACTTTTTGATCAAAACCTTTAGCACCACCGTGTAAAAAGTTTTCTCCATTGTTGGTAGCTAAAGTATAGTCTGTACCATCAATAGTTACTTTACCTTTGGCAATACGGTTAGCAAAACGACCAGCAATAACCCCTAAATAACATGTGTTATCTAAGTAATCTTCTAAGTTGTCTTTTCCTAACAATACCTCGCCAAAATTACCTGCTTTATCTGCAGTTTTAAAGCTCACAAGTATGCCACCATAAGTAGCTACTTGCAATTGAGAACCCAATGCATTTGTTAAAGTATATAAGAATACTTCTTTACCTTGATTTGTTCCCCAAGATGTCTTTTCAATTTGTGTTGTTTCAATCATTTCATTACAAATTTTAAATACGATAGTTGCATTTGCTATATAGAATAGCATCACAAACCTATCATAACGATTGATTTGTGATGCTAAGAATCTCTTTTAAAAGAAAATTAAGCTTCTGTAGCTTGTTTTTCTCTTAATGCCACTTGCCATTTCCAAGCAGAAGAGGTCATATCATCTAAATTCTTTTCAGAAGACCATCCTAATTCTTTATTACTGAAAGTTGTATCAGCATAAATCTTTTCGATATCTCCTTCTCTACGATCTACAATTTTGTAGTTTAATTTCTCTCCAGAAGTTTTTTCAAAAGAATTGATTACTTCTAGAACTGTAGACCCCGTACCAGTACCTACATTAAAGAATTCGTATTTAGCTTTTTGTTTTTTGCCAATCATTCTGTTAAGCGCAACAATGTGAGCGTTCGCCAAATCCACAACATGGATATAGTCACGAATACACGTTCCATCTTTTGTATCATAATCGCTACCAAATACGCTTAACTCTTTACGCATTCCAATACCAGTTTGCGTAATAAAAGGCATTAAATTTTGAGGAACACCCAATGGTAATTCACCAATTAATGCAGAATCATGCGCTCCTACAGGGTTAAAGTAACGTAAAGCAATTGCTTTTACATTATCTTCAGCCTTTACAGTATCGCGTAGAATTTCTTCGCAAATTTGTTTTGTGTTACCATAAGGCGATAAAGCTGCTTGAACAGGAGTTTGTTCTGTTACAGGCAAAATATCTGGCTGACCATAAACAGTACAAGATGATGAGAATACAATGTTTTGTACATCATATTTTACCATATTGTCTAATAAGTTCAATAATGTTTGAAGATTATTTCTATAGTATAAACGAGGTTTTTCTACAGATTCACCTACAGCTTTAGAAGCAGCAAAATGAATAATGCCATCTAATTTTTCGAATTTGAATAACTTATCTAATGCTTCAGCATCTAATAAATCAAACTCATAAAAAGTAGGACGCTCGCCTGCAATTTTTGCAATACCATCTAAAGCAGAAGCCTCAGAATTAGACAAGTTATCTACAATAACTACTTCAAAACCTTTATTAATAAGTTCTACACACGTATGAGAACCAATATATCCTAACCCTCCGGTTACTAAAATCTTCTTTTTCATAACTCTTTTGATTTTCTTAAAACTATTAATTTGTTTGAAAGAACAATATTAAGTCAAAAAATCTAAACTGTATAGAAGAAACTCTATAATTACAGTCTAATTTATATGATTTAAAGTGATAAGAACTTTATAAACATAAGCTAAGAAGCAAACCATAGTAAGTAACTATGGTTTGCTTAATTAAACTACTAACTAACGATTTTCTTCTTCAAGAACAGTGCTTTTATAATGTGTAAGCGATTGTTCTCTTATTCTTGCAGCAGCAGTTTCTGCTGTAATATCTCTTTGTGCGTTTGCTAACATCTCGTAGCCTACCATAAACTTCTTTACTGTTGCAGAACGAAGTAATGGAGGATAGAATGTCATGTGCATATGCCATTCAGGGTGATCCTCTCCATCTGTAGGAGCTTGGTGGATACCTGCTGAATAAGGGAATGAAACTTGGAAGATATTATCATACTTTACAGTTAATGATTTGTACGCATCTGCCAAAGCATCACGTTCTTCTTCAGTTAAATCTGTTACTCTTGCAACAGCACGTTTAGGAACGATCATAGTTTCGAAAGGCCAAACAGCCCAATACGGAACTAGTGCAACAAAATGCTCGTTTTCGTAAACTACACGTGTACCTTGTTTCAACTCATCGGCAATATAATCTGATAGCATAGTTTTACCATTCTTATCAAAATACGCCAACTGATTAGCTTGTTTCTTTTCTGGTTCTAGTGGTAGCGATTCTTGTGCCCAAACCTGCCCGTGTGGGTGCGGGTTTGAACATCCCATTACAGCACCTTTGTTTTCGAAAATCTGAACATAATTGATGTAATCTCTTGCACCAAGTTCAGCATACTCCTTACACCATAAATCAACTACCTTACGGATACCATCAACATCCATTTCTGGAATAGTTAAATCGTGACGTGGCGAGAAGCAAATTACCTTACAAAGACCTCTTTCACTTTTGGCTTTAAACAAACCATTTCCTTCGTTTACTTCACCAGAAGGTATTTCTTCTAAAAGAGCAGCAAAGTCGTTTTGGAACGCAAAAGTATCCTTATAATCAGGGTTCACTTCGCCATTAATACGAGTGTTCCCAGCACATAAATAACAATTAGGATCATGTTCAGGACGTTGCTCTTCATCAACTTTTTCTACCTGTCCTTGCCAAGGTCTTTTAGCTCTATGTGGAGATACTTGTACCCATTCGTTCGTTAACGGATTGTATCTTCTATGTGGATGATCTTCGAAATTAAATTCCATTTTCTTAAATCTTTTAAGTCTGTATAGTTTGTTCTAAATGCTAGTTAGCATAGAAGTGAACGTAAATTAAAACTGATATTTAGCCAATCTTAATTTACGTTCTAATATAATTTAGAGCTTAAATTAAGCTTCTACTGATTCTTCAACTCTTGCACCTTCACCGATAACAACAGCATAAGCAGACATATCTTTGTTCATGCCTTCTTTGTAAGCTTTAGTCATACGCTCAATAAATGCGTCTACTGCTTCTTCTTTAACAAGGTTGATAGTACAGCCACCAAAGCCGCCACCCATCATTCTTGCACCAAGAACGTTGTCATCTTCTAATGTTTGCTCTACCAAGAAGTCTAATTCTGGGCAAGAAACTGCATATTTTTTAGAAAGACCTTCATGAGAACCGTAAATCATTTTACCTAAGTTCACTAAGTCACCTTTATCCATGTATGCACATGCTTTAGTTAAACGGTCGTTTTCTTCAACAACATAAGAACATCTGTTGTAGATAGTTTCGTCCATTTTACCTTCAAACTCATGCATTTGCTCAACAGATACATCACGTAAGTTGATAATGTTAGGATAAGTTTCTTTGATGATCTCAACACCCGCCTCACACTGCTCTCTACGTGTATTGTACTCCGAAGAAGCTAATGAGTGTGTTACATTTGTATTACAAAGAACAAGTTTGTGTCCTGTAATGTCTAAGTTATGGTACTCATACTCTTTAGTACGACAATCTAACTTGATTACTTTGTTAGTTTGACCGAAAGTAGAAGCAAACTGATCCATGATACCACATTTAACGCCAGCAAAGTTATGCTCAGACATTTGTGATGCCAATACGATATCAATTTTTGATAAGTTACCCTCAAATAATTTATTTAAACCTGTTGCTAAAGCACATTCCAAAGCAGCAGAAGAAGACATACCAGCTCCTAAAGGAACGTCGCCAGCAAATACTACGTCAAAACCTTTTGGTTCTAAACCTTTAATAGCTGTTTCTGCAACTACACCTTTAATGTAGTTAATCCAACCTTCAGTAGGAACAATGTTGCTTAGATCAAAAGAACCTTCTTCTTCTAAATCAAGAGCGTAAGCATTTACAGTGTTAGTACCGTTTAATGCCAATGCAAAAACCATTTCTTTGTCGATAGATGCAGGAAGCACAAACCCGTCGTTGTAATCAGTGTGTTCACCGATGATGTTTACACGACCTGGAGCTCTAGAGATCAATGGATCTTTGCTGAATAATGCTTCAAATTTTTCTACGATTGCTTTAGCTTGCATGGTATTTTATGTTTAAGTTTTAAATACTTTATTTCATTTCGATGCTTCAAATCTGAGCGTTAAATTTTAAATCGCCAAAATAACACTTCCTAAAATTTTAAAATAGCGTTACCGGTAACGTTCTCGGAAATTTTGTAACTTACCAATATCTATCGTTTTGTATATTTTTAACAGATGAAAAAGAAAAGACCAACCATAAAAGATATTGCCAGAAAATTAGATATTTCTGTCTCTACGGTATCAAGAGCATTAAGAGATGCACAGGATATTAACCCTATTACAAAAAGAAAAGTTGTAGAGTTAGCAGATAAAATTGGCTATAAAAAAAGTGTTTTAGCTGCAGGGTTAGCAAGTAAGAAGTCATTTCTTATCGGTGTAATAATACCAGAATTAACCGTAACATTCTTTGGTACTGTGATAATGGGTATCGATGAATTTCTTAAACCATTAGGGTACGACCTTATTATAGTTTATAGCGATGAGAATGAAAATAAAGAAAGTGATTGTATTGACTTGTTAATTGATAGGCAAGTAGACGGAATACTTATTTCTTTATCATTTAATACAAGAAAAGATGATCATTTACGCAGAGCAATGGAAGAGGAGATTCCAATTGTAGTATTTGATAGAATTTTGCCCAATAGTGTATTGCCCATACCAAGAGTTATTGTAGATGATTTTGATGCAGGTTACCAGGCAACAACTCATCTAATTAATAAAGGATATAAACGTATAGCATTTATAACTGGCCCTACAGATATGCACATTTCTCAGGAACGATTACTAGGCTATAAAACAGCTATGGAGAGGAACGGCAGAGGTACATCTGCAGATTTAATAGTTCCTACAATAGATTTAAGAAGGAGTGTAGGTACTGCTTTAGATAAATTGATGGTCTTAAAAGAACGTCCAGATGCGATTATTGCATTTAACGATCCAATTGCTTTCAAATTAATCAGTTTATTGCATAAAAGAGGAATAAAAATTCCAGATAGAATTGCAGTAATGGGTATTTCTGGTGATGCTATGGGAGAGTTATTTTACCCGTCCTTATCAACAATAAACCAACCAGCAAAAGAAATGGGGTACATAGCGGCAGGGTTATTACAAGATAGGATTAATGAAATGAAAAAAGCCAAAGATAACGGTAGAGTATTTATTCCAATGTCTATAATTAGAAAATTACCTGTACAATTAATTGAAAGAGAAAGTACTTGATTTTAAAGTAAGATCTTAGATTTTTTTATGTAAATTACTGTAAAGACATGTATATATGATAAAGCCAGAAACACCACAAACAGAAAAAGTAAGGTTAGAAGATCTAGCATCCTACGACTTAATTAATAGTATTGATAAAATAGATTATCAGAATATTGCAAAAATAGCCGCTCAGATATGCAATACATCAATCTCTATGATTAGTGTAATTGAAAGTGAAAAACAATGGTTTAAAGGAACGTATGGAATTGAGGCAACAGAAGGACTAAGAGAAATGTCATTTTGCGGACACGCATTAAATAATCCCGGAGAAATAATGATTGTAGAAGATGCTCGTTTAGACGAAAGATTCTATGATAACCCTTTTGTTGTAGAAGATCCTCATGTTTTATTTTATGCAGGTGTACCACTGGTAACAAATAAAGGGAATCCTCTAGGTACAATTTGTGTAATTGATAATAAACCAAATAAACTTACCATACAGCAACAAGAAACTTTAATGGCATTATCTAGTCAAGTAATGCGGTTGTTTGAGTTAAGAAAGAAGAACTATATTCTAGAAGAGTTGAATAATAATTTAAATAGTCATAATGTAGTTCTTGAGAAATTTATATTCCAATCGTCAGAGGATATTCTCGGGCCAATGAATTCTATTGAGAGTCTAGCAAACTTATTAAGTCTTTACAGAATTGATGATCCTCAAATATTACAAATAATAGA
The DNA here is from genome assembly GCF_003970675.1 of Flammeovirga pectinis. Lineage (GTDB taxonomy): Bacteria > Bacteroidota > Bacteroidia > Cytophagales > Flammeovirgaceae > Flammeovirga > Flammeovirga pectinis. The sequence goes on along the minus strand of NZ_CP034563.1, from coordinate 1,342,516 downwards.
TAATCTCCAAAAATCCGTAGATGATCTAAGAAATTTAATGGATGGGTTGAAAAATTATCAGAGTAATTAGAATAATAATAACATTTTTTAGCAGATTAAATCATATTAGTATATATTTATACTACGATCTTTTAATAATCCATTAAAAATGAAATACATATTACTCTCTCTCTCTTTATTACTTTCTTTAAGTACATATGCTCAAGAAGAAACGTTAAAAGAACCAACTGACCAGACGATAATTGCAAATACCGATAGTATTTATCCTTATAAATTTCCTATATGGGGACAAAAAGTGATAGATAGAGGTTATGATTTTCCATTACCAGGAGGTGTAGCATTGCATTATGTTTATAATGAAATGTTTCTAGATATTACAGATTTTAAACTAGGTTTTAATAATATGGGTTACAACCCAATTTTTAATAAAAACACCTTAGGATTTAAAAAAACTAGAGCAGTTTCACATGGGTATAATGTAAGAGCAGATCTTTTTGCACTTCCATTTTTAGATGTTTATGGCCTATTTTCTCAAGTAGGAGGTAGTACAGAAGTTAGTTTACAACCCAATTTTGGTAACGAAAAATTTCCCGAATTTAGTTCTAAAGTAGAATTTACCGCAATTGCTTTTGGTGGTGGAGCTACATTTAATTACGGTATAGGTAAATATTTTATCTCATGGGATATTAATTATTCAGCAACAAGAACGGAGTTGCTTAAAAACAATGTTGGTGTAGTTACTTCTTCTGCACGATTTGGTAGAAGGTTTAACTTTAAAAAACAACGTTACTTAGCTTTTTATGTAGGTGCTATGTACCGTAATTTTACTAATGCAGAAGGAAATGCTGGAGATATTACTTTGGCAACTGCAATACCAGGAATTGGAGATGCAGTAAGACAGTGGTATGGCCAATTATCTCCTGTTCAAAAGAAAATAATTGATGGTGTTAATGAACAAATTGGGATTGATGTAGGTTCTGGTAATATCGAAAATATGTCAATTCAATATGAAATCAAGAAAGACCTTATTCAAAAATTCACTTTCCAATTTGGAGGGCAATTCCAAGTTTCTAAAAGGGTAATGATTAGAGGTGAATATGGAGTTTCTCAGTATAGTAAATTCTTACTTACAGGTGTAAATTATAGATTCGGATTATAATGAAAAACCTTTTCATACTTTTCTTCACACTACTTTCATCATCACTTTTTGCACAACAGAAAGTAATGGAATTCTATTTTAACGGAGGAGAATTTTCTGTAACAGAATGTATGGTACAGATGCAAGATAGTGACGAAGAAGAACACACAGACCAAGCACGATTAAACTATACTAAAAGTAGTAATACTTTTACAGTTGATTTTGTCGACGACGATTTTAAAAATCATCAAGAAGAACTTAGTGGCTTATCTGCTTATGTTGTTAGCGGAGAACCTACTATTATTTGGAGTAAAGAAAAAGGATCTACACCTTTTGTAAAAGTAAAAGAAATTGATAATAATTTAATATTTGAATGGCACGGAAATAAGTTTGTCATAGACTAAATTTATCTCCTCTAGAATTATAGACAAGCACAGTATTACTACCAATAAATAGCGCATTATGTATTTTGAAGGAAATATAACAATTGATCCTAGTCAGTTAACGCAAATAGAAAAAGTTAAACCTACTAAAGCATTCAAAAGGATGTTGCATTACCTAACTATGGGTAATGTTTCAGATAAAGTAGAACGAGAAACATTTTCTGCATTATCAATACTACAACAATTAAATACAGTTCTCTTCCATTCAAAAATTGATAACATAGTACGCTTATCTCATGATGGAATAGATTTTTACTTAGATACGCAAGGAAAAGAAGGAGATTTAAAAGAAGCCTTTGATGTTTACGATTTAGAAGTTGACACATCTATGTCTGTGTACTTTAAAAAGCTTGTAATGATTATGGAACATGAAGACCATAATTTTAAATACCTTTTAGAAATTGATATCAACAGAACACATGATGTAGGAGAGTACCCCATTGCAATAAAAATAAATGGTTTACTAAAGCAGTTTAATAGTAAAAATAAAGAACGAGCTACATTAGAAAATGATATGAAGGGTATTTTTCAAGATCAAGAAAAATACAATGCTTTTAAATTAGAAAAACAACAGCTTTTCGAAGCTTTCTTACAAGAACTGAAAGTAAACATTAAATCATTAATGAAAGTTGATGATGTAAAATTAGAAATAAAATCAAAAATTATTGTTCCTGCTCAAAAAATAGCATCTACTAAAGATATACGTTATAAAAGAGAGTATGGAGACTATGGCATACATTACGGTTATTACGGCTTCGACGATTACCTATTTTATAGCATGATGTGGTCGAGCATGTCACACAATAACAATATCACAATAGAAGATTCTTTTTTCGAAACAGACTTAGGTGATGATATGGGATATATGGAATCCGTAGATGCTAGTTCAGATTATTTTAACGACGAAGTAGCTTCTAATTTTGATGATTTCAATACAGAAGATTCTCACCCATCCGATGATGTTATAATTGATGATTATGGTATTGAAGAAGTAGAAACAGAAACAGAAGAAAACAAGGCTACAGGTTGGTTTGATTTGTCGGACAATGACACATGGTCTGATGCTGATGATTTTGGGTCTGATGAGGACGATGATTGGTAATTGATTTATTAATAAAAATATAGATATAAAAAGAACTCCTGATTTAAAATAAGTCAGGAGTTTCTATTTAAATAGATTGCTATTTCAAAACAGATAATTACGAGTTACATTATTAAAATGACAACCTAATACAAGGTTGAGGTACAAAAGAGCTTGCTTTATGTTTCTTTAAATCTTTATTGAAGTGCATACCAATACCACATCCAATTTCTAATTTAGAAAATGAATCGTTTTTGAAAATGCTATTTCTGCCAACATCAAACAAGAAGCGTACTTGAGATAAGAAATCCGTTCCTAAATCTGCACCACCAAATTCTGCTCTATTTTTTACTTGAGGAATTAAGTCAACAAATCCTTGAATTCTAAATCCAGCTTTTGGCCAAACATGTAAGTTAAAAGCAGCTGTAATTTGCATAGAATTTTCTTTGATATTATCCTTCCTCCAATAGGCAGATACTTTTAAGAAATCTTTTTTTAGAGGTGCTTTAAAAGTAAAGCCTACGCCTACTAAACCAGCAGCACTTCCATTAGTAAGGTTTATTTGTGCATCTAAAGATACATCTGCAACAGGTCCGAAAGAGAAATCTCTACCTGTTACACCTGATAAACTTACCCAAGGATACACCTCTGAATACAATCTATATTTCCCAGATGTTTTATCTAATTTTTCGTTACTATAACCTGCTTCATAAAAACCATCTGGAGCAAATAAAAAGTTAACAAAACCATAAACACCACCCCATTTAGTAATTGTAGTATGGTCTAATGTAAACATTCCCATACCTCCATTTTTAGGATTTTGTCCGCAATAATAATCGGTGTTATTCCAGCCATATACATATTCTAGAAAGGTGGTTGATTTTCTCTCTTGAGCATATGAACTTTTAGGCATAAAAAAGCCAGCAATCACAATGATAAAAATAGAAAGGTTTCTTAAAAACATGATATTATTAAAATTATATGAATCCCTACTAGAAATTTCAAGTAGAAAAGACCACTTGATTTTAGAGAAAGTGATGTAGGTTTTCTTTATTTAAAGAGATAAGAACAATACAGTGTTATTTTCTATAAGATATATGTATTTCATATATAAGTATCATCACTGTTAATAATTATATAGATATCGAAATGATTTCTATATTATGAATCACACTTGCGCAGTTATTAAATAATTTTTAAATGTGGTTACATCAATTTAATAAAAAGATGCAACCACTAAATGCATAAATTAAGCTAAAGTAGCGCTCTCTCTTACAAGAGGGTGGTGCCAACAACGGAAAGAACCGCCTTGCCATATCATAGAGCTAAAAGGAGTAGCAATTACTTCTTGTCCAGCATCTTCTAAATCTTTAATTAATTCAGGTAATTCAGAAGGAACCATGATAGTTTTTTCATCAATTACAAGGTTATTACACGCTTGTTTTGTTTCAGCATCTTCCACAGAAACTTCAATTAGTTTCCAATCTTCTAATAACGGAGGTATACCATCAACAAATGCTTCTTTACAGATAATAGCCAGTCCTTCTCTTGGTGTACATAAAACACAGTCTAAGTGCAAGAAATTACTAGAAAGTTTAACTTCATGAATTCTGTATTCATCACCTAAATATCTTTTTAACCAAGCAATACCAGCAGCATTACTACCATTACCAGAATGTCCAACAAGTATATCCTTACCTAAAAGAAAAACATCACCAGATTCAAGGTACGATCCACCACTATACGGGAAGGGTTCTGGCATAGCAACAATTTGAGCATCGCTATTTTCAAGACGATCATTAAGCGTACGTCTAATTGCCCATTTAGTACTACGTCTACCTTGGTTTTGTAAACTCGTTTCTATGTAGTTATTACCAATAACAACAATCTCATCTCTAGGGTACATCGATAAACGAAGAAATTCACCTTCCCCAAAGAATGTTAGTTCTTCTTCATTTGGTTTTTCACATTGATGCACTTTAATGCCTCTTTCTTCTAAAAGATCAATTGCCGTTTGAATCTGATCTACTTGTTCTTTCCATAATTCAGGAAGTTTTTCTTCAATACTACCTCCACACGTTTTAGTAAATCTTTCTACAGCTAAATCACTTAACCAAGGTCTCATATATTCAGGAAATTCACCAGGAATATAAAAGTATGCACTACCTACAATTACTTCTTTTAAAGCACCCCATTCGTGATTGACCATTATTTCTTTTACTGACATAACTTGTTGTTATTTAATGTGTTATAAATTGAAACTTATTTCGTTATGGGACAAATATATTGGGTAAGTACATGTTTTTTCAAAATATAAATGTGAATAGAATGTAATTAAACATGAAATAAAATTAAATATGGTTTAAAATTAATGCTAAAATGGTGAATTTCTATGTATTTGTTTATTTCTACACTTCATTTTCTTTGGAAAGTGAAACTAATGAATATTAAAATCTATAGAGCTTAAGGTTACAATTTTTATTAGAATTCAAGTTTTTAGATAAAATTCAATAATTAAATGGTTGCATATTTTTTTCTATAAAAGATGTTATATATAGACTCCTCAATACTGTAAGGATAATTTTAAATCGAATGAAGACTACATTTTATAATCAACCTATTAAATAGACTAAATCACAAAAACAAAGAGATGTAGCTAATTAAAATTTTTTCATGTATAAAACCTCCATGCTTCTTAGGCAAGATAAGTCTAGTTTTTACTACTGACCCATTAAGATCGAAAAGTGTTAACAAATCCAAGTATTAAAATAATAACATAGAAATACACCATTTTTATAGTTTAAATATACCTAATTTATATTTTTTTGATGTAAAATTAATGTTTGTTCACTTATAGTGTTTGAAAAGAGTTTTTTAAAAATATAAGTTTGCTCAGTTCAGTAAAAGTTATTTCGATGAAAAAAATAGATTTCTAGTGATTTTTTTAACTGAATATTAAAATAACACTCAATTCATAAAATTTAAAATAGCACTTATTCATGTTTAATTTAGAAATGTCATCATTAAAGAGAAAAGTTAATCAACTTTTTATATTCTTCTTCTTTCTAATTATTTTATTTTATCTCCCGTCATGTTCGGATAATAAAGTTGATAGAGAGGATCATATTGAAACATACCCTGTTTTTAAGACTACAACTACTAATATTAGTAGTTATGTAAGTTACCCTACACAAATTCAAGGAACTGAAGAGGTTGAAATCAGATCTAAAATATCAGGGTATATTTCTAAAGTTTTTATTGACGAAGGTGATTATGTAAAAAAGAACCAATTATTATTTAAAATTGAAGCTAATACTTTAGAACAAGATGCTTTTGCTGCAGAAGCAGCAATAAAAACAGCTGAAGCAAAAGTAAATCAAGCAGAAATTGAAATTGAAAAATTAGAACCTTTGGTTGAAAGAGATATTATTAGCAATGTTGAATTGAGAACTGCTAAAGCTAATTTAGCATCTCTAAAAGCACAATTAAATCAAGCAAAAAGTACGTATAAAAGTATAGTTGTTAATAAAGATTATACTTATATTAAAAGTCCAACAAGTGGATTTATAGGTAGACTTAACTTAAAAGTAGGAGCATTAGTTAGTCCAAATGATGCAAACCCGTTGTCAACTATTTCAGACACAAAAAATATTCATGCTTATTTTTCAATGAATGAAGATAATCTTTATGATTTAATAAAGGGGCTGAATGGGAATACTTTAGATGATAAGATTAATTTTTTACCAAAAGTCTATTTTGAGGCTTCTAATGGTGAAATTTATAATAAACAGGGAGCATTAAACGCTACGTCAGGAAAAATTGAATCAAAAACTGGAGCTATTCAATTGAGAGCATTATTTGATAATTCTGAGTATAGTTTATTAAGTGGGAGTAGTGGGAAAATTAGAATACCAGTTTATTATTCTAATGTTATTACCATACCAATGTCTTCAACTTTTGATTTACAAGGACAGAAATGCGTATATGTTTTATCAAAAGATAATATTTTAATTGCAAAATCAGTCGAGGTATTAGATCAAGTAGAAAGACAATACATTATAGGGGAAGGTTTAAATAGTGGTGAAATAATTCTTGCCGAAGGGGTAAATAAAGTACGTCCGAATATGGTAATTAAACCTAACTATGTTGATATGAGCAACATTATCCTATCTTTTAATACAGTATTTAAATAATAATATAATGTTACAAAAATTTATTAGTAGGCCTATATTATCGGGTGTTATTTCAGTTATCACTGTAATCTTAGGTGTTATAGGTTTAAAAACGATTCCAGTTTCACAATATCCTGAAATTGCACCACCGACAGTAGAAATAACGACAAGTTATCCAGGAGCAAATGCACAAACAATTATTGAAAGTGTTATAGCACCTATCGAAGAACAAATCAATGGTGTAGAAGGAATGAAATACATGACTTCTACTGCCAATAGTGATGGTTCAGCAAAAATAACAGTAATATTTAATCAAGGTATCGATCCAGATATTGCAGCAGTAAATGTCCAAAACAGAGCTTCTAGAGCAAATGCAATATTGCCTCAAGAAGTTATTAGATATGGTGTTACAACACAAAAAACACAAAACTCAGCATTGATGTATTTGTCTATTGTTGCAACTTCTGATGATTATGATGAAACCTTTCTTCAAAATTACGCTAATATAAATGTAATTCCAGAATTAAAACGTATTAGTGGGGTAAGTAAGATAGATGTCTATGGTAGTAAGAGTTACACTATGAGAATCTGGTTAAACCCTTCGAAAATGGCTATTTATGGTTTAATTCCCGAAGATATTAGAAGAGCCGTTACAGAACAAAGTAGAGAAGCAGCTCCGGGATCATTAGGGCAAAACACAGGTCAATCGTTTGAATATGTTTTGAGGTATAAAGGTCGATTTAAAGATGAAAGGCAATATGAAAATGTTATTGTTTTTGTTGATAAAAAAGGGAATAATATTTATTTAAAAGATGTTGCTAAAGTTGAATTAGGAGCCTTATCTTATTCATTAGCATCTCAAGAAAATGGAAAAAGTGCAGTTACATTTGGTGTGTTTCAATTACCAAATACTAATGCTCAAAAAATTAATGAAGCTTTAATAAATAGTTTAGAAAATTTAAAATTAAGTTTTCCAAATGGAATAAAATATTCAATTGTCTATAATACAAATGATTTCCTAGTAGCATCAATTGATAAAGTATCTCATACTTTAGTGGAAGCATTTATACTGGTATTTTTAGTTGTTTTTATTTTTTTACAAGATTTTAGATCAACTTTAATTCCTGCGATCGCTGTTCCTGTTTCAATTATTGGAACATTCTTTATACTTAATATCATAGGTTTCTCTATGAACCTTTTGACACTTTTTGCATTAATTTTAGGAATTGGGATTGTTGTAGATGATGCAATTGTAGTCGTGGAAGCGATTCATGCTAAACTAGAAAGTGGTATTGACAATGCGTTAGAAGCTTCAAAAACTGCAATGAGAGAAATAACAGGATCGCTTATTTCTATTACACTTATTATGGGTGCAGTTTTCGTTCCTGTAACATTTTTGAATGGTCCTTCAGGAATGTTTTATAAGCAATTTGGTATAACACTAGCTACAGCTATTCTAATTTCTGCTATTAATGCTTTAACATTATCTCCTGCATTATGTGCTCTATTTTTAAAGCCTCATCAAAATAATTTAAATGATATTAAGAAAACTAAATTACAAAGGTTTTATGATTCATTTAACACAGCATTTGAATTATTGAAAAATCAATATTTATCAATTTTAAAAAAATTATTTAAATTCAAATGGATTACAATTGTAGGATTAATCATATCAGTTATTAGCATTCTTTGGCTTAATAAAGTAACGCCACAAGGTTTTGTACCTTCAGAAGATAGAAGTGTCATAATGTCTAATATAGAGTTGCCTGCGGGAGCTTCTTTAGGAAGAACATTAGCAGTATTAGAACAGTTAAATGACATTACAAGAGATTTTGACGAAATTGTGGATTTTAATTATTCTGTTGGGACTAACTTCTTTTCTGGAGCAGCTAGTAGTAATGCACAAGGTTTTATTTTACTTAAAAACCTAGAGGAAAGAAAAGATCCAGGATCAAGTTCTGATGCAATAATTCAAAAATTATTTTCACGAGTATCTGAAATTAAAGATGCTAATATAATATTCTTCCAGCCAGCAAGTATTCCTGGCTATGGTGATACAGGTGGTTTTGAAGTTCGTTTTATTGATAAAAAATCAGGTAAATTATCAAATTTAAATAAAGAAGCTACAGCTTTTGTTGAAAATTTAAATAACAGAAATGAAATTGGTTTCGCCTCTAATTCATTAAATACTAACTTTCCTCAATATGAAATTGACGTTGATTTTGCGAAAGCAAAAAGGTTTGATCTTGAAGTTTCATCAATATTAGATGTTTTACAAGGTTACGTTGGTAGTCTTTATGTAACTGATTTTAATAAATTTGGTAAACCATATAAAGTTTATATTCAGTCCTCACCAGAATTTAGAAAAAACAAAAATGATTTATCTTCAATTTTTGTGAAGAATAATAAAGGTCAGATGGCTCCAATTAAAAACTTCATTTCTTTAAAATACATAAATGGAGCTCAATCATTAAATAGATTTAACCTTTATAATTCAGTTACTATAAATGGTTCTATTAATCCAGGTTTCAGTTCTGGTCAAACAATTGAAGCAATTAAACAAGAAGCTAAGAAATTGGGTGGAAATTATAAAATTGAATTTAGTGGATTAACTAGGGAAGAGATTGAGAGTTCTGGTCAGGCACCTATTATTCTATCAATAAGTATTTTATTTGTGTTTTTATTATTGGCTGCACAATATGAAAGCTTACTGTTACCATTCGTTATAATTCTTTCTTTACCAATAGGAATTGCTGGTGCTTATTTTTCATCGTTTGCTTTTGGGCTAGATAATAATATTTATTTCCAAATAGCATTGGTAATGTTAATAGGTCTATTAGCCAAGAATGCTATATTAATTGTTGAATTTTCTAAGCAAAAAAGAGAAAATGGTTTATCAATACAACAAGCTGCTTTAGAAGGAGCTCTTGATAGATTAAGACCGATTTTAATGACATCTTTTGCTTTTATTTTAGGGCTTCTTCCATTAGTCTTCTCAAACGGTGTTGGTGCCGCAGGAAGTAGATCTATTGGAACTGGAGCTGCAGGAGGATTACTTATTGGTACTTTATTCGGGGTATTAGCGATTCCAGTATTGTACATAATTTTCCAAAAACTAGATGAGAAAATAAAAAATTAAAAATATTTCCGACATGAAAAAAATATTATATCTTAAGAAAATTTCATTATTTCTTATATTAATTAATTTAATAGGCTGTTTAGCCACAAAGAAATACATAGCTCCAAGTACTGAAAATTTATCTTTATTTAGATTAGATAGCCTTTGTTCTACTGGTGAAAATATTGGAGAAATTAGTTGGGGTGAATTCTTTAGTGATTCAATTTTGAAAAACTATATTGACACTGCATTAATTTACAATATTAACAATAAGGTTGCTTTTAAGAATATAGAAAAATTCAGAGCTACAATGAAAAAAGGGAAGATGTCTTATCTTCCCACAATAGGAGTTAATGCTAATTATATGAGAAATAATGTCTCTAATAATTCTTTTCAAGGTAGTTTTTCACCAACTACATCATATAATGATTTTACTTTAGAAAGTTCAATAGGTTGGGAGGCTGATATTTGGGGGAAAATTAAGAGTAAAAAGTTAACGAGTTTTGCACAATTTGAAAAATCAATAACAGCCCAAAAAACTATTCAAGTTCAGTTGATTGCTAATCTAGCTAGGACATATTATCAATTACTTGAGGCCGAACAAAGTAAGGAGTTATTATTAAAAACGCTAGATGTTAGAGAGAGAAGTTTATCTGCTATTATAAGTTTAAAAGAGGCAGGTAGAAGTAATACTTTAGCAGTAAGTCAAGCAAAAGCTCAATTGGAAAATGTTAATATATTATTGACAAATATTGAAAATAAAATATTCAATTTAGAGAATGCTTTAATAATTTTAATTGGTAATAAAAGTATTAATTTAAAAAGGACTTCTCTAGAAAGTCAGGTAATACCGGCTTCATTAAATGTAGGTATACCTTTAGCCGCTATTAGTAATAGACCAGATGTGAAAGAAGCAGAATTAGACTTTAAAATAGCTTTTGAAGAATATAATGTTGCAAAAGCGAGTTTATACCCAAGTTTAGTATTATCTGCAAATATAGGTTTGAATAGTCTCAATGCTGGAGATTTATTTTCTGCAAATTCTTTCTTCTATAATTTCACAGGAGGACTTACACAGCCTCTTTTGAATGGGAGAAAATTAAAAACCGAGAAAGAATTAAAAAAACTAGATCAAGAGATTAAACTTTATAGTTTTCAACAGAAAGTTTTAGAAGCTAGTATTGAAGTTAGTAATTACCTCAATGACTATAAAACATTAACTAAAAATAATTTAGCATTAAAAAATCAAGAAGATTTATTAAAGAAATCATTAGATGATGCTCATTATTTATTAATTGGTGGTTTTGCAAATTATCTAGATATCTTAAATGCTCAAGAGAACCTACTTACTATTCAGTTAATGCATATTGAATCGATGTCTCAGAAATTACAATCAACAACATATATTTTTGAATCTGTTGGTGGAGGTAAAATGTAATAGGTTATAAAGTTGAACTATAAAATTTAAGGTGTATTAAAAAGTATGCTCTTTGATTATTTGTTATTAGAGCATTTAAACCTAAAAGAATCACTAATAAGTTACATGATAATTTAAATAAATTATGGAAAATAACTCAAAAGAAAAAGAAGCTTTAAAAGTTGAATCTCAAACAGGAACTCCTAAATGTTCGGAAGGTATTGAAAACTCAAAAGATGAAGTACCTACTGAGCTAAATAAATTTGATGTATTTATATCTGAAATTGATACTAAGGGTTCTAAAACTCTTAAAGAAATCAAAGAGGGTATCGCTTCTGGTTTAATTAAATTTAAAGTAGAATACGGAAATTTAAAATCAAACATTTATTGGTCTCATAAATGGGTTTAAAACCCTGCACTTTCAGTGCAGAACTTTAGTATTTCGAAAAAATCTACTACATTCTGAGTATTATGACACATGAGTATAGAAAAGGTCATCATACAGTGACTAGGTTGACCGTCCATATAGTTTTTGCGACTAAATATCGTTATCAAGTTCTAGAAGGAGATATTCAAAAACGATGTAGATCTCTTCTCATTCAAATTTGTGAAGCAGAAGGTATTGAGATCCTAAAAGGAGTTGTAAGTAAAGATCATGTTCATATCCATATAGAGTACCCTCCGACTAAAAGTCTTAGTGATATTTTGAAACGTATGAAAGGTCGAACTTCAAGGTTACTTCAACAAGAATATCCTAGTTTAGGAAAAAGGTATTGGGGTAAGCATTTTTGGGCAGGAGGTTACGGCGCTTGGAGTACAGGTAACATTACAGACGAAATGGTCAACGACTATTTAGAACATCATAGGAGCGATATGGACGATAATTCCAACTTCATGTTGGAATAAGAGGAAGTGAGCGTAGGACTTTCAGTCCTACCCCCAAACCTCTGCACTTTCAGTGCAGAGTGGTTTAGTCTTCAATACCTGAAGATAAAGAAAATATCAAATAAGGTTTATAAACCTAAAAGAATCACTTAACAAGTTAAACGATGAAGTATTTTCTGAGTTAAATAATTTTGATGTATTTATATCTGAAATTGATACTAAGGGTTCTAAAGCTCTTCAATAAATCAAAGAGGATATCGCTGTGATGACCTATTAAGGAAAGGGTTATCACAGCTTATTTATTATATATGACTTAATTAAAGACCCAAACTTTCAAAATCTAATAACAACAGTTTGAATAAATTAATATGAAATTTAAAATATTCTCATTAAATACCTTTTTATTAATTACAGTTTCTATAGCATTTGCACAAGAGGGTACGGAAGTAACTATTAATGAGCAGAAAGAATTAAAAAAGGAATCCAATAAACTTTCTATTTCAGGTTCAGTTGATTTATATTATAACTATAATTTTTCAGGACAAGATATACCTAATATAAAAACGTATTTTACTGAAACACAAAATTCTATTGCAATAGGTATGGCTAATGTAATTTTATCTCAGTCTGGATTTGCAATAAAAAGTTGGACAAATAATTAAGGCACCTTAAACATTTTCTCTTTAGGACTTCGTTTTTTTTTTTAAAAAAAGAAAGAAAAAGCAGCTAGTTCAAATAATTTTAGAATATCTGATTATAATACAATTAATGCATTCACATTATCAGGTAATATTAATCTAGGACCTTTAAGAGTAATTCCTGAACTTCGTAGAGACACCTCAGATATGGAGATTTTCTTAAATCATAATAACAAAGCTGTAAATTCTGCTAATCAAACTACTATTGCTGTAGTTTACGAATTCTAAACAAACTACTCCTTAGGTTCCCATTTCCATATATACTAAATCTATATCGCTATGAATTAGATTGAAATTATGACTTAATTATGAACTGAGAAAAATAAACTGTGAATCAAATCGAGACAGCGTTCAGATTACACTCCCGAGAATTATGTTAAATCAATTTTTTCTTTTTTATAGAGAAAGGATTAGACTATATATTTAGTCTAATCCTCTAATTTTAAAACGTATTCACTTATTAAAGAGGGTAGAGAAAATTCATGAACAAGTTTACTGTCTTTTCAAGATATCTATTTTTGCTTCTCTAATAATAGAACCTTTTGTTCTAGCTCCAATAATTTTTGTTCTGGTGTCTTTCCCATTTTTAAATCAGATTTATTATCCCAATCTAAATTACCATACTTTCTTATCCAAGTATGGACCGTAGCATTACCTTGGATTCCATATTTAAGTCTTGCAGCTGTTATTCCTATTTCTCCTCGTCCCACTTCATCTACAACTTGTAATTTAAAAGAGTAGCTGTAATCTTTTTGTGTGCGCTTAGTATACTGATATTCTTGATGATCATTCATAATGTTACGTTTTGTGTAACACTAATTCAGGACGAGATATATTTAAAAAATATAGAGGCAGTCACCATAACTAATAAATTATGAGACTGCCTCTTTATTTAAAAATTTACCCACTTTTTGGCAAAAGTGCCATTATGTACTTGATATAATTCTTTATAGTCAAGTTAGTAGATTATAGAGTTGTCACTTTTTCAATGATCTCTATTTAAGAAACTACTTGATCCTTTTCATTATCCTTAGAAAAAGAATTATTAGACTTATCGTCTAACTTATTCAGTAATTCTTTTAGTTTATGAAAATCTTGTTTGACATTTTCTTTATCTTCAGATAATGACGCGTCAATTTTACATTTTACGTTTTCATATTCTTCTTTAATTTTACTTAAATCAGAAGCGATACTCTCTTTGATTTCTTGAAGAGCTTTAGAACCCTTAGTATCAATTTCAGATATAAATACATCAAAACTATTTAACTCAGAAGATACTTCATCTTTTAAGTTTTCAATACCTTCCGAACAATTAGGAGTCTCTATTGTAGTTTCCGTAGCTTTTAAAGCTTCTTTTTCTTTTGAATTATTTTCCATTCTTTATTTTAATTATTAAGTAATTCTTTGAGGTTTATAAACCTTATTTTATATTCTCTTTATCATCAGATAATGAAGAATCAATCTTTGATTTTAAATTTCCGTATTCTACTTTAAATTTGTCTAAACCAGTAGCGATTTTTCACCTCTAGTCTTTGGTTTATGATTCATGGAAATTTATCCTTTTGAAGGGAATTTCATGTTCAATTTTTTCAATTTTAGAGCGATAAAAAATTCTGATAGTCCAGTGTTAATTAATGATAAACTTGTGATGAGTGCTACAGTCATTCCTGCCAATAAAATGTTGCCAAGTAAACAAAAACCAAAAACTATACTTATAATTCCAGAAAATAGGATCCAACTCCAATAGCTAGAAAAATCTTTGTATTCAATTGCTTTTGCTACAGTATCAAAACCTTTAAACGTAACATAAAAGCCAAGATAGAGTGGTAAAGTACTGACTGATAGGAAAGGTGCTGAAAGTAAGATAGAACCAAACAATGTTGTGAAAATGCCATCAGTTAATGTCCAACCCCAACCAAGAATACTATTTCTATTTATAATAGCTGATATGATTTTTGCAGCTCCAGAAACTAGAAAAATTAAACTAAATATGTAAGATAAGGATAACCAAATGTATAATGGATTCATAAAAGCCCATATTCCTAAGGCAATAAATAGAAAACCACTAATTAACGGTAGATACCAATGTTTAACACTAAACTCCATTTCTTTTAGTAAATTAGTTATACAGTAAAAATATACTTGTTAGTATCCTTATTAAAATGATAATCTAACACAAGGTTGAGGTACAAAATGACCCGCTTTATATTTAGCTAATTCTTTATTAAAGTGCATACCAATGCCACAACCGACTTCTAATTTAGAGGTATGACTTTTAAAGATATTATCTCTTCCTACATCAAAAAGAAAGCGTACTTGTGATAGAAAATCTGTACCTAAGTCTGCACCGCCAAATTCTGCTCTATTTTGTACTTGAGGAATTAAATCAAAAAATCCGTGAATTCTAAAGCCAATTCTTTCCCAAACATGTATGTTAAAAGCACCTGTTATCTGCATAGAATTTTCTTTAACATTATCCGTTCTCCAATAAGTAGAAAGCTTAATGAAATCTTTTTTAAGAGGACCTTTAAACGTAAAACCCATACCAGCTAAACCTGCGGCACTACCATTTGTCATGTTTATTTGAAAATCTAAAGAGACATCTGCAATAGGGCCAAAAGAAAAGTCTTTACCTGTAACGCCTCCTAAACTAATCCAAGGGTATACCTCTGAATACAATCTATATTGACCAGATGTTTTGTCTAAGGTTTCATTTTCGTAGCCTGCTTCATAAAAACCATCAGGAGCAAATAAAAAGTTGACAAATCCATAAACACCACCCCATTTTGTAATGGTTGTATGGTCAAAGGTAAACATTCCCATACCACCATTTTTTGGATTTTGACCATTCATAAAGTCAGTATTATTCCAACCATATTGGTATTCTATAAAAGTGGTTGATAGTTTACCAGGCGTATTCATTTCTGTATCTTGAGCGTAAAGATGTATAGAAATTAGAAATGAAAATAGTAAAAAAAATATTTTCTTAGAGAGTATTTTTGAATACATTATTGTTTTTTGTATTGAAGTTGAAAGTGTTTTTTTGTTGTAGTGCTTAGGGTAAAAAGTGGTGATTACGTCTATATACAATAGAATATTATATAGACGTAATCACGCTTAGAATTAAGAACTTAGTAAAATCAATTTATTACTAGTATAAATTAATTTTGATGTATTTTTATATAGCACTCTCTCTTACAAGAGGGTGGTGCCAACAACGGAAAGAACCGCCTTGCCATATCATAGAGCTAAAAGGAGTAGCAATTACTTCTTGTCCAGCATCTTCTAAATCTTTAATTAATTCAGGTAATTCAGAAGGAACCATGATAGTTTTTTCATCAATTACAAGGTTATTACACGCTTGTTTTGTTTCAGCATCTTCCACAGAAACTTCAATTAGTTTCCAATCTTCTAATAACGGAGGTATACCATCAACAAATGCTTCTTTACAGATAATAGCCAGCCCTTCTCTTGGTGTACATAAAACACAGTCTAAGTGCAAGAAATTACTAGAAAGTTTAACTTCATGAATTCTGTATTCATCACCTAAATATCTTTTTAACCAAGCAATACCAGCAGCATTACTACCATTACCAGAATGTCCAACAAGTATATCCTTACCTAAAAGAAAAACATCACCAGATTCAAGGTACGATCCACCACTATACGGGAACGGTTCTGGCATAGCAACAATTTGTGCATCGCTATTTTCAAGACGATCATTAAGCGTACGTCTAATTGCCCATTTAGTACTACGTCTACCTTGGTTTTGTAAACTCGTTTCTATGTAGTTATTACCAATAACAACAATCTCATCTCTAGGGTACATCGATAAACGAAGAAATTCACCTTCCCCAAAGAATGTTAGTTCTTCTTCATTTGGTTTTTCACATTGATGCACTTTAATGCCTCTTTCTTCTAAAAGATCAATTGCCGTTTGAATCTGATCTACTTGTTCTTTCCATAATTCAGGAAGTTTTTCTTCAATACTACCTCCACACGTTTTAGTAAATCTTTCTACAGCTAAATCACTTAACCAAGGTCTCATATATTCAGGAAATTCACCAGGAATATAAAAGTATGCACTACCTACAATTACTTCTTTTAAAGCACCCCATTCGTGATTGACCATTATTTCTTTTACTGACATAACTTGTTGTTATTTAATAGGTTATAAATTGAAACTTATTTCGTTGTCAGGCAAATATATTTTGTAAGTACATGTTTTTTCAAAATATAAATGTGAACAATATGTAATAAATTACAAAATAAAATCACAAACGGTATATATAGATGTTATTAATGGTATATTTCTATGTTAAAGTCTATTTAATTGTTTAATAAGTGATACATAATAAAAAAAATGAAAACAAAGTTAGAGCAATACAATTCAAGTAACATTAATGATTTTCTTAAAACATTAGGTTTAGAAGATACCAATAACCCATTATTCTATATTTCTAGTTTTGAAGGCGTGAATATTTCTGAAGTACCTGCAATGTCTTATAAGCATGATTATTTTGAAATTAATTTATGTATTGGCTTAGATGCGAAAATTAGTATCGACGATTATGAAATAAATCCAATTGATTTTAATTTGAATTTTATCTCTTCTGGTCAGAAAGCTACTTGGGAAGTAAAGCAATCAGATGCTACTTATATGAGTTACATCGTTCTTTTCTCTCCAGAATTTTTGCCATTTACTAAAAACATATTTGATGTATTTGAGAACTTTCCATTTTTTAATCACTTCACTATTCCGGGATATAAATTAGATAGAGGACAAATCAATAAGTTTATTTATTATTTTGATTTAATGATCTTTCATTACAAAGATCTAACAAAGGATAATCTCGAAATCATTAGGGCCTATCTTACATTATTGCTATTTAAAATGAAAGAAGAATTGGTTTTTGTAAATGAAGTAAACTCTATAAAAACTAAGAAAGAGGAGATAACTTTAAAGTTTGAAAATCTGATTAAATCAACATCAGAAAAATTTCATCCAATAAAATTTTATGCAGATAAATTAGAGATAAGTACTGTCTATTTATCTGAGTGCGTAAAAACAGTGACAAATTTAACCGCAAAACAAATTCTTGATGATTACATAATGATTGAAGCAAAATCATTAGTAGCACAATCTAATTTAAATTCTTCACAGATAGCGTCTAGGTTAGGCTTTATAGATGATTCTAATTTTATTAAATACTTTAAAAGTAAAACAGGGTTTACTCCAATGAAATATAAAAAGGAGTTACTTAACAAGTAGCACCAATTACTATAGATAGTATGAGTTATTCCTAATTACTTTATATGAGGATTTTTGTGTTCTTTTAGAGATTCTAAATCTTATAAGATATTATTTACCTTTTCATTTTGTAAAACCATTGTTGTTTGGGTACTATGTATATACTCTAGAGTAGATAATTTATCAAGAATAAAGCTTCTTAATTCATCTGAGTCTTTTACAGCAACATGTAGAATAAAATCATTATCACCTGCCATATGAAATAATTGAAGGACGCCTGTCAATTGAGAAACCTGTAATCTGAAATCTTCAATTATTGAACGATGTTGTTTATTTAGTTTTATTTCTAATATGACTTCGATGTTAAGGCCAAGCATTTTGTGGTCAATCTGAGCAATTGCACCCTTTAAGTATCCTTTTTGTGTTAATTTCTTTATTCTATCATGAGTACTAGATTGAGCAATCTCAATTTTTGCAGCAATTTCTTTATTTGATAGCCGAGCATTATTCAGTAATAAGTTTAAAATCTGAATATCTTTCGAGTCTAGTTCATCCTTCATAGTGATGTAGAATTTATTTCGTTTAAAATGATATAGTGTCTAATATAATTGTGTTAAATTGTATTATAACATAATTTTGTGTGAAAATAAATCAAAAAAAGGAATAAAGTATATTAATATTTATTATATGTCAAATAGTATAAATTTCATTAAACAATTTAAGTCTTATTACATAATTGCACTTGGACTTTTCTTAAATGCCTTAGGTTGGACTGGATTTTTAATACCCTCCGAAATTGTTGGTGGTGGAGTAAGCGGAGTAGGAACTATTATTTACTTTATGACAGGTTTTAAAGTAGGGTACTCTGTTTTTATTATAAATGCGTTTTTAATAATCATTGCTATGAGAGTCCTAGGCTTTGGCTTTGGGGTAAAAACTATATTTGCCACATTTGTGCTATCTTTCTTTTTATGGTTACTACAATCAATTATAACTGCACCTTTGGTAACTGATAGGTTTATGTGTGCAATAATTGGAGGATTGATGGCGGGTACAAGTGCAGGCCTTATTTTACAACAAGGTGGAAGTACAGGAGGTACAGATATAGTTGCCATGCTTATTAATAAATATAAAAATTATAGTCCCGGTCAGCTTATTCTAACATTAGATGTAATGGTTATCTTATCTTCATACCTTTTAACTAACTCTATTGAGCAAGTTGTTTATGGCTGTGTTGCAATGGGTGTAAGTGCATATTGTGTTGATAAAGTAATTGAGGGGAGTAAGCAGTCTGTTCAAATATTTATTTTCTCTAAGGAGTTTGATAAGATAAGAAACAAACTTATTCTAAATTTTGACCAAGGAATGACAGAACTTCAATCTAAAGATAGTTTATCACAAAAAAATATGGAAACCTTAATGCTATTAGTAAAGAAAAAGGATACCCAATCAATTCTTAAAACGGTGATAACTATAGACCCAAAAGCATCAATTTCAGTAGGGTCGGTAATAGGAGTTTAAATAAGTACTACTGCTTTTTTATAGTTTACAGTCACCTAATGATAGGAATTCTAAACAATTCTTTTTATTATTTTAACAACTTTAAATTAGAAGAAATTTTTTATTCAAAGGTGAATATTTTTCGTTGCAGATTATACAAATTAATCTTATCGCTAAATAAATTACCTTCGTTATGAAAAAATATATACTTCTAATTTTTGCACCTTTTCTTATTGCATCATGCACTACTTTAGATAGTGAGCCTCTTGCTTTTAAAGCAAGTGAAATTAATTATACTGAGAATGCTTTTTTTGTAGATGAAAATACTATTTACATAGATGATATAAATGGAGGAGAATATGAGTATTATAATAATAGTGATGACATATTAGAAATATCATTTGATAGTTTGACAGTTTCTGATGCAAAAATAACTTTTATGGGAACAGGACCCATAAATTTATATATTAATGGAGATGTTATTTTTATTAAAACGGAATTTATTAGAAATAATAAGAATTATCGAGTTATTGTAAAGCCTAATTCTTCACTTATATTAAATGATAATGACCCTTTAATTACGACTGAAAATGAACAAGAATATAGCGAAGAAGACTTACCTGTCGAATTAATATCTTTTGATAGTAAATTAGTAAATAACCAGGTAGTGTTAGATTGGAGTACAGCAACGGAAATTAATTCTGATAACTTTGAAATTCAACGCTCAATTGACACAAGAAATTGGGCAGTAATTGGTAATGTTAAAGCAGCTGGTAACTCAAGCACAAAATTAGATTATCAATTTATAGATACAAATTTACCTGTAGCATCTGTAGTCTATTATCGTTTAGTAGAAACTGATTTAGACGGTTTATCTCAAACGTTTGGTCCTAATGCTATTTATTTAGAGCAAACTCAAAATACAGTTAGTATTTATCCAAACCCCGTCAATTATGGCGAGAATATTCATGTAGTATCAACTTATAATAATATGGACATTAGAATATTTGATGCCTCTGGTAGAACGTATGCTGAATTTGAAACAGAATACAATCATATAGAGTTACCAATGATATACGGACAAGGAGTATTATTTATTGAAGTGAAAAGTGGGGCTGCAACTACTACAGAAAAAGTAATTGTAAGATAAAACTTCTTTAAAATGAAAGTGACTGCCTAAAAATTAGGCAGTCACATGAGAATAGTTGAAGAAAGAACCTTCAGTTTCTTTCATTCGGGTTGATAGTTATCTGTTCATTAAACCTCTTGACAGTGAAGTTTTAGCAATGCAAATTCTTCACTCAGAAATACTCTAAAGAGTAATGAGGTTTACTACACTTTATGATATGCTACTACTACTTTTTTTACTTATTTTTTTGACTAATCTTACTTTATTATAGGCAAGACAGTCTATATATTTTTAACCTTTTTATTAAAGGATAATGGGTGACTATTTATTTTTGAAATCGAAATACCTAGTTCTATTATTATTAATTTTTCATTTAATGAGAGCGTTAATTCGTATTCAATATAGAGACCATTAGCATCGGTGGGTTGACATTTTTATGATGTTAACGAATGTGATTCTTCGTTTTTCTCTAAAAAGGGGTTTTTATAAAAGTAAGATTGTGTATTTTTGTTAGCACTTAATTTTAACAATCAAGCAATGTTTAAACCACTATTTATTCTTTTCTTATCCGTATTGTCTTTCAATTCTTTTGGACAATTATTACAAGGTGATAAAGCAATTTTTACTGAACAAGATACTTTAAGAGGTTCTATTACTCCAGAAAGAGAGTGGTGGGATTTAAAGTATTACCATTTATCTATTGAGGTTCTTCCTGAATCAAAAAGTATACTAGGTACAAATAAGGTAGAATATACTGTGTTATCTCCATTTCAAGTGATGCAAATTGATTTACAAAAACCAATGGAAATCACTAAAGTATTGCAAGAGGATAAAGAACTAAAGTTTTTTAGAAATGGTAATGCTTTTTTCATCACTTTAGAAAAACAACAAAATATAGGAGATATAAACAATGTCGTTATTTATTATAATGGTCAGCCAAGAGAAGCCGTTAATGCACCTTGGGATGGTGGTTTTACATGGAATAAAGATACAAATGGGAATGATTTTATAGCTACATCTTGTCAAGGTTTAGGAGCAAGTGTTTGGTGGCCAGTAAAAGACCATATGTATGATGAACCAGACTCTATGAGAATTTCTGTAGAAGTATCAAATTTATTGATGGACGTTTCTAATGGTCAGTTAATCAAAGTTGAAAAAAATAGAAGAAAAAAAACAAAGACCTATCATTGGTTTGTTGATAATCCTATCAATAATTATGGTGTAAATGTAAACATAGGAGACTATGCTCATTTTTCTGATAAATATGATGGAGAAAAAGGAGAACTCTCACTAGATTATTATGTTTTAAAACCAAACTTAGAGAAAGCTAAAAAGCAGTTTCAGCAAACTAAGCAAATGTTAGAAGCTTTTGAACATTGGTTTGGTCCATACCCTTTTTACGAAGATGGTTTTAAGTTAGTAGAAGTACCTTATTTAGGAATGGAACATCAGAGTTCTGTTACCTACGGGAATCAATTTCAAAATGGTTACTTAGGCAGAGATTTAAGTGGTACAGGATGGGGACTTAAATTCGACTTTATTATTGTACATGAGGCAGGGCATGAGTGGTTTGCAAACAATATTACAGATAAAGATATTGCAGATATGTGGATTCATGAAAGTTTTACATCTTATTCTGAATGTCTATTTGTAGAGTATTTTTATGGTAAAGAAGCCGGGCAAGAGTATGTAAGAGGTACGCGTGCAAGTATTCAAAATGATAAGCCAATTATTGGGATATACGGTGTAAATGCTGAAGGTTCTGGAGATATGTATTATAAAGGGTCTAATATGCTTAACATGATTAGACAAATTACCAATGATGATGAAAAATGGTTAGCTACTTTGAGAGGGCTTAATAAAGATTTTTATCACCAAACAGTTGAGACTAAACAGATAGAAAATTATTTAAGCAATCATTTAGAATTTGATGCAAAACCTATTTTTGATCAGTATTTAAGGACTAATCAAATACCAATTTTAGAATATAGAATTTATGAAAACAGGTTGTCGTATCGCTTTACTAGTGCACTGCCTACTTTTAAAATGTCTGTAGATATACTGTTAGGAGAGAAGAAAGAAAGAATTGAGGTAACTACTAATTGGAAATCAATAGATATTCAAGAAGAAGTTAAAGACATAAAAATTAACCCTAATTATTATATGGGGTTGATGAAAATGCAATAAAAAAAGTAGAACGTATTTAGATTACGTTCTACTCGTCTATTATTGTAATAAAGGAATACGAATATTAATACTAGAGACTTGTTGTATTACAGCAGGTCTCTTTTTTTAGATAAATTTATGGTACTCCATTATTTTGCTTCCACTATCTTTAGTAACAACATAAAGATATTTTAATTTGTTGTTTTTGTCGAAACCTGTTACATAACGGTAATCTTTGTTGTAAGTAACCGCGTACAGAATTTCATTTTTATTTTCTATAAGAATATCACCGTTTTTAAAAACGCATTTTAATTCACGTTGGTGGTTGTCTTTAAGTCTTCTATTAATCTTAATTACAGTTTCTTCTGGCGAGCCAGTATTCAACATAATTTCTGTTGTATTTGTATCAGCAGATAAAGGAGAAAATTGCATTGTTAAGGCAATCACAGCAACTATAGAGAACACAAAAAGGGGCGTTAATATCTTCATAGCACAATTTTAAATATGGATATTGTTGGTAAATTGAATGGTTTCTCAATATATGTTGTAATTAGATTAATTCAAAAAATAATGTGTTTAAATCTATTCAATACTGTACAATATTAAAAAAGTGCTATGCTTTAATTAGATAAATTCAAGTGTACTTTATTAAAACCAAAAAAAAAGCGGTGTACCATTCTTAGAATAGTACACCGCTGATTTATAGGATTATACGAACTAGAAGCTCATTTTTAATCCGACAGAATATGTTCTACCAACACCCATGTAGTAACCATTAAGTGTAGTTTGACCAGTTTCGTTTAAACCACCTTGCTGACCTTGAACAGCGTAATCAGTATCAAATACATTATTTACTTTGAAGTTAACTAAACCATCAAATCCACCCATTCCAAATGCATAAGAAGCGCCTACATCAAATAAGTTGTAGTTTGGTAATTGGTACATGCTAGTATTATTGTAAGCAGGATCGTCTAATCTTGTTACATCATAATCTGCATAAAGCTGACCATAGTAATTCCAATCACCCATTAATCTTAATTTAGGTAAAACTTCATAACTAATGCCTAGAGCAGCTGTAGTTTGAGCAGTGTTACCAACTTCAGCACCTTTCATATAAACATTAACTTCATCTACAGGTCTTTGTTGATCATCGTAAATAACTACATTCTCTAAGTTATTTAACCATTTCCAGTCACCCACAGAAGCCATACCTGTGATTGTTAATTTTCTTGTTGGTTGCCAAGTAAAATCAACTTCTACACCTTTGTGCAATGCATCTACACCTAATAAGTTTGCTGAGTAAGATTGTCCATCTTCATCAAAAACTGTTTTTGTGAATGCTTTGTCTTGCCAGAATGTGTAATATCCGTTTACGTTAACTTTAAATCCTCTTGTTCTGTAACCATATCCAATTTCACCAGAAGCAATTTTTTCATTTGTTGCTTGTGTATTGATATCATTTTTATAGTTAAGGAAAACAGCATTCATAAATGGCTGACGAGAAATGTACCCTGCATTTGCATATACATTATGGTGTTCATCTATATTGTAATTGGCACCTGTTTTTGCAGAACCACCAAAGAAGCTTTGCCAATCTGTTTCGTTAGGACCATCGCTATAGTTAAAGTAATCAATACGTTTGTATGCCTGATGAGAACCTGCAGCAGATAAGAACCATGTCAAATCGTTTTTAGAGTATTCAATCTGACCGAACAAACCTTGCCATTGTACAATACCATCGTTATAGTAACCCATCTTGTCACCCACACCTAATTGTTGTGAACCTACAGATTTGTTAGAGTTATCTACATAATAAGGGTTACCCATTAAGTCATCCACCGTTTGGTAATGCTCCCCTTTGTAATAACGTAAATCAAGACCACCTGTTATTGTCCAAGCATCGTTAATTTTATGTGTTAATGTAGATACCGCACCAGTCCATAAGTGGTTGTTGTTAGAGGCATAATACACACTAGAGTTATCTCCGTTACTTGCATCAAACTGTTGTTGGTTTGCACCAATAAAGCTATCATAATCAATGATGCCTTCATAAGTTCTGTGGTCATTTACATTTAAACGATCGCTATACGCAGCGTTTGATGTAAGACCTGTACCGCCACCTTTACCGACAGATACATAAGCAGTAGTTGCTAAATCTGTTCTATCGCTAATTGTCCAGTACCAGTTAAGCGACATTTGAGGCTTATGGTAGAAGTTCTCGTTTGAGTTAAATTCTTGTCCATTTTTATAACCCCAATCTGCGTTATATCTTTTACCGTATTTATCGTAATCTTCTTGCTGAAGGTATGTTCTACGTTGCCCGTGTGTTTGTGGAGCTCCAAAAGTTGTAAATGATAAAGTATGCTTATCATTTATCTGTTTTGCAATGTTAAGGAAGTAAGAATATCCTTCAAAAGATGTTCCGTCTACATAACCATTACCCGTTGTTTTAGATAAAGAGGTAGAGACTGCCCAGCCATTATCCATTAAACCTGTAGATAAGCTAAGTCCAGTTTTTAAGTAACCATCGTTACCCACACCCATATATACATTACCGCCTTTTTCTGCATCAGTTGCCTTAGTAATAATGTTAATAGTACCACCAACAGAAGGTACAGCTAACTTAGAAGCACCAAGACCTCTTTGTACTTGCATTGTTTTGGTAACATCATTTAAACCTGCCCAGTTAGACCAGTAGACCTTACCATTCTCCATGTCGTTTACTGGTACACCGTTAATCATAACGGCTACATTTTCAGAGTCGAAACCACGTAAAGAGATACGAGAATCGCCAAATCCACCACCAGCACCAGATACATAAATACCAGGCGTAGACTTTAATACTTGAGGAAACTCTTGGTTACCTACTTTAGTTTCAATGTCTTCTGCTGAAATTGTTGCAGCAGCAACAGGAGTTTTACGGTCAACAGCAATAGAAGCCATAACTTCTACTTCTTGTAAACCAATAGCGTCAGACTGCATAGATACTTCGCCTAAATTAATAGTAGTACCATCTAGCGTGACATTTTTTTTAATTGATTTCATTCCAACGAATGAGATCTGAACTACTTTGTTTCCAGTTTCCTTGGACTCAAAAGAGAAGTTTCCATCAAAGTCTGTTATTGCACCAGTAGTTGTTCCTTCAATAGAAACATTGGCTCCAATAATAGCCTCTTCAGTAGAAGCATCTAACAAGGTACCTTTGATAATTGATTGTGCAAAAGTTGATCCCGTTAGAAGGCACATAAGTACCGCTACGAATGAAAATTGTTTTGTAAGCATTAAGCTATTAATTAATTGATAAATTTTAATTAGGTTTGATCGTAATTCAGGTACAAAACAAATCATCTAATGTTAACTAATTGTTTCCTTTTAAAGTTGTTTAATTTAATTGTATTTTTTTAATACTTTTAAGTGAAACCTTAGTGATTATAGGGGTCTTTTAGTTAAAAAAATTAACCTTTAACTCTATTTAATGTTAATTATTAGGTATAAATTGTACACTTATTAATAAGTATTAAGAGTCGATTAAAATATAATTATTTAAAGTAACTTTGTTTTCTTTTCTACTTTGATGTTTATTCGATAATGCATTAAAAAACAATCGTTTATCTGTAGTGTTTGTTGTTTCAAAATCTTCTAATATTTATTTGGGTAGATATATCAGTTTATTTTTATTGCAACAATAGAAGAAAAGGTTAAATAAATTTTTTTGTCAATTCTAAAGTATCTGATTCAGTAGAGTAATGAATTCCTTTTGCATTCATAAATGTATTCTCTTGATTAAGTTGAATTGGCTCGCCAAAACTATCTGTTGTTACTAAATTAAGCGTGTTAAATAAACAACTAGAAGCAGCGTAATCCCAAATACTTCCACCTCCATTTACTTTTTTTGGAAATTTGAAATAACAGGCAGGAGCATTTTCCAAAACCCAAATGGCATTCATTACAGCTCCACCATGAGCAATCACTTTTATGTTATCACCATATTTTTTTATAAAAGCACTTTTGATGTTCTCAAATCGAGGATGTTTCAGAAAACTTCTATCAAATACTAAAGTAAAATGCTTGTTTCTATTGATTTTGAAAGGAATATCATTCTTAAAAACACCCTCATTTTTAATGGAATGATAAAGATTATTCTCTACCAGATCATAAATTACTCCAATGAGTGCTGTCCCTTTCTTATCAACTAAAGCAATAGAAATACTGTAACCAGAAGTTTGCTCAATAAACGGAAGTGTACCATCTATTGGATCAATACACAAAAAATAATCTTTCTTAAACCTGCTTTTATCATCTATACTTTCTTCTGTGAGTACTCCCAAATCATATTTTAGAATTACTCCTTTTAATTCATCAAGTAGTAGTGCTTGGCTTAACCTGTCTACCTCTGTAACAACTTGAGAAGCTAAATTATCTCCAGCTTCTTTATTTTCTACAGAAAGTAACTCCTTAGGATACTCTTGTATTAACGTTGCCGCCTTTTTTGTGCACTCCTTTATAGAGTAACACAAATTGATCAAATCTATGTTCATTTTTTTCATTAAGTAATTGATAACACTAAAATTTCAATTTCTATCGCTATATCAAAAAGTGTTCTTCGAAGGCTAAAAGTATAAATATATTGATGCTTTTAGAAACTAACTAATCTATTTATATGAAAGCTTATTTTACTTTATTGCTGTTCTTTATTTCTACATATTTTTGTCTTGCTGCTGATATAACCTGGGTAGGTGCTGATGGTGTTGATGGAGATTGGAATACAGCATCGAATTGGGATGGAGGTGTACCCAATAGTACTGATAATATTACTATTGATTGTAATTGTACAATTAATGTTACTGCAGATCTGACAATAAATAGTTATTTAAAAGTCAAATCGGGTACGACAATTACTATGAATGGTAATAAATTGTTGATTACTAGTGAAGGAACTGAATTTAGAAATGGGGGAGTAATTACTGGAATTGGAGAATTTAAATCTGATGTGTCGAATATTGATATCTACAATTTTGGTGAAATTTCTGCAACAAGAATTCATGGAGGTAAAGACCAAACGAGTATAATTACCAATTGGCCTGCAGGTGTGATTAAAGTTTCGGGAGAATTTCATTTAGATGGTTTATTAAGAAATTATGGTTTGGTAGAAGTAGATACAAAAATGAAAATTCATGGAGGTTATGTGAAAGGTGGAGGAACAATTCAAACAGAAACTTTTGATATGTCTGATGAAGATAGTAGAGGAGCTACTTTAGCAAACCAAGTAATTACTACTAGTGATGGATGTTCTGGTTCTAGTGTAACTTTTAATGGAGAAAGTTTCGAAGATTTTAATAATTCACTTCCCGCAGGAGTAACCGTAAATCAGGATAATGTATATGTGTGCGGTTTTAATAATAATGATGTTGCACTCCCAATAGAACTCCATTCTTTTTCTGTTAGAAAAAATGACGGCCAAGTTATTATTGAATGGGTAACAGCATCAGAAGAAAACAATTCTCACTTTATTATGGAAAGGTCTTCGGAGGGACATTTTTGGAATAAAATTGCTAGAGTAGAAGGAGCAGGAAATTCTAATGTAAATCTTAAGTATTCTATCATTGATGAAAAGCCATTAAAAGGAGTAAGCTATTACCGTTTATTACAAGTAGATTTTGATAGAAATTTCGAATATTTTTCTGCAGTGACAGTTACTAGAGAAACAACAAACACACTTGTATTAAAAGCGTACCCTGTACCTGCAGATAACAGTATACAATTACATTCTTCGGAAATTGATTTCACAAAAAATATATTTCAAGTTTTTAGTGCAACAGGGCATGATGTTACAGACTTAGTAACTCCCTCTAGTAAAGAAAATAGTGAGATTACTTTAAATATATCTTCGTTAAAACAAGGTGTTTATATTTTTAAGACACGAACTCAAATGGTGCGTTTTCATAAAATGTAATAGCTATAGTTATTGGGTAAGAACGAGAATGAGTTTTTGCTTTTTTATAAATACAAATAAGGTGATAGTCTATAAAAGATTATCACCTTATTTGTGTTTATACGTCTTTTTAAACTGATTTGATAACACTTTGGGCCATCTTTTCTGAATAGCTATTTATTTTCCAATGCCCAGGACTCCAACCTTTTAGGAATCGATGAAAATCAGTCCATGCAATAGGAAATAATGCTCTCCATTCTTTTTCAATTTCTAAGAAATCTACAGTAGGATTATGCTTTTTAAGTCCTTCTTTTAATGCATCAAAATAAATAGTGAGTAATTTATCTTCATAGTGCTCACATTCCTCTTCATTTAAGCAACTACCAATAAAATAAACAACATCTTTCATGCCGCATCCTCCTCCGACATATTGAAAATCTACGGCAGCTACTTTTTTTCCATCAGTAGAAAAACAGAAATTAGCCAATTTAGCATCTCCATGAACAAGTGTCAGGTATTTTGCATTGTTTAATGCATCGTCTAACTTTTGAGCTATCTTTTTAAGAGGTTTATCTTCTAATGCAATCAGTTCGTCTGGGCGAGTAGATAAGTGCCAGTAGGTGCCAATTTCCCATAAATTTGATGGCTTTTTACCCATAAACGAAGCATGGAAATTTGCCAACCACTCTAAGCAACAAGTAATTTCATCCCAACCAACCTGATGAAGTCTCTCAGGAAAACCACTGCTATCTAAATCTTCGAGTACAATAAGAACCTCATCCTTATGCGTTTCTAAAGCAAAACACTTAGGAATCCTACAAGAAGTATCACATAGTTGACTAAATTCTTTGTACCAAGCCGTTTCTACGTTATACGATTTTAGTTTTCTTTCATGAGATAAATTCGTATTCCATCCACGTGGGTGCTTAGTAGTATCAGGATATTGTACATGTTTTACCACAACACTTTTATAAGAACCACCTTTTAAACTATAGCGAATAATACTACCATAACCACTCCATAAACTTTGGATAACTTCTACTTCTTTTAAAGAGGAAGAAGCTGTAGATTCTAAAATGATATCTTTAAAATGTTGATTCATATGTACTATTTTTATTTTTGGCAAAGATACATTTTTTGCTCTAAAAAGGTCTTTGATGTACCTTTATAAAAAAGTAACAATTATGACAAAGCAAGAATTGAAAGAGTATGTTCTAAATGAGCAACTTACAAATATTACAAATGCATTAAAGAATATGTACGGTCGTACTCAAGCATTTTATTTTCAGGTAAC
Source organism: Flammeovirga pectinis (assembly GCF_003970675.1). GTDB lineage: Bacteria > Bacteroidota > Bacteroidia > Cytophagales > Flammeovirgaceae > Flammeovirga > Flammeovirga pectinis. The sequence goes on along the minus strand of NZ_CP034563.1, from coordinate 1,312,292 downwards.
AACTACTTTTACTATTGCAGAAAATGGTAGATATGAAGTTTCTACACCTGATAATTTCCCTGTTTTTACACCAAAAGGACAAGGTTTTTTAGAAGATGGCGGAGATTATTTTAGAGGAGAATTGAAATTAAGAGATTTATCTAAAGAAGATCCAAAACAAATGGCTTTAGATTTAATAGAAATTACTTTAGGGGATAATTAGAAAGGTAGAAGTATAGAAATACCATTTGATGAATGGCACTCTTTTATCAGCTATTTAAAGACTATGATAGACTTACCAACTTTAAAATGTAGAAACTATCTTACAAAAGAATGGCAAGAAAAATACGTTCATTTTTTACAAGATGAACATTGGAATAATTTTATTAATCAGTTACAACTACTAATAACACAGAGCAATAGTTCTTTAAGAGTACCCTATTTTAGCGAAGAAGTTACGCTACCTTTAGATCAGGTTTTATCAGAAATTATAAAAAATTACCCTCTTACTAAAGTAAAGAATTCAGAAGAAGCATGGGCAATAGCTTTAATGAAATCTCCTTTCCAATACTTATTAATCATTTTAGGACAACGTTGTACGTCTGCAAGTTGTACAGATGAAAAAGGAATACCACCACTTAAAGCGACTGTTTTAAACAGTAGTTTATTGCCCTATAATGAGCAAATAAGTACCGCCACACGTGCGTGGGAAAAACATGCGGGCAGACACGAAGATAATTTCTGGGGAGAGGTAAAGGGTTCCCCCTCCCAAAAAGAGACACACGTAAGAAGTCTCATAAAAATGATGTTAGATACAAAAACATGGTGGAATGTGTTTTTTCATTATAAACATGGCCATGTATACGAAATTAGAATAGCATCCGGACATGGTATACGTTGGTCGGATGGAGGGAAACAACTTATTGGGTTTTTAGAGCCATTTATAAACGACTAGCCCAATAAATTTATTTTGTAATAATAAAGCTCTCATCAATTGCCCAAGCATAAAATTGACTAATCCAATTATCAGAAGCTAGTCCAGATTTTCTCATACCAAATCCGTGTCCACCCTTACTAAACATAATTAAAGCAGCTTTATGCCCGTTATTTACCCAGCTATTGTATAAATTATTGGCACCCATTGCTAAATTTAAAGGGTCGTTTTGTGCACAAACAACAAGCATAGGTGGTACATCTTCACGAGGAAATCTTAATGGCATTACCTCTGTCCAAGGATACACATTTACCACAAAATCTGGTCTATTCTCTTTATTATAATAATAACTTGTTCCCATTGCAACAGCTCCACCAGCAGAAAAACCCATAAAACCAATTTTACTTGGATCAACTTTTAATTGTGCAGCATTTTCTCTTACATAAAGAATAGCTTGAAAGGCGTCTCGGATTGAATATGGGAGGACTTGATTAAGAAGCTCAGAAAATAGAACAGGATCTTTTTTTGCATATTGATCAACTTCTTCCACAGATTCTTTATTTGTTGGTACTAATCTATATTTTAAAACAAATGCAGTAATACCTTTTTCGTTCAACCACTTGGCAACTAATCTACCCTCAGATTCTATACTATTAGCCATAAGTCCGCCACCGGGAGCAATAATAACAGCAGTTCCGTTAGGTTTTTTAGGTTGATATACCTCTATGGATGGAGTAGATATATTTGTAATCACATCAGTTTGCCAATCTTTATAAAAGAAAGCACGCTCTTCACCTTTCCAAGTAATGTGATCTGGTGTTGTATATGGTAGCTCAATTTCTGTTTGTGCATTTACCGTTAAACTTGATACAATTAAAAAAATAGTTGATAATAAAATACAGTGTCTACTCATCAGTATAAAAATTAATAGTTGGTTATAATAATATAGTCATTTTCCTCAAAAGAGAATACAACTTTGTTATTACCTTAAAGGTAGAATTAGTTTTTTGGATATAGATTATCCGTCTATATCTTTTTATAAGATTATCTTCTTACAAGTCGTATTATTCTTTATTCAGGTGATAGAAATTTAAATAATGGGTAGAGCCTTAAACATATTCTGTAGGTAAATTATACGTTTCTGTGAGTTCATAACTGTCTTAAAAGGGTACTGAGAGTGTTTATTGTCAATTTTTTTAAAGATAATTGAATTAGAGAATTTACTATTTTAATTATCACTTACTTATTATTTGACTATGAACATTTTTAAACTACTATCTACCACAGCAACTATTTATTTTATTTTAATGCTACCAGTAACTGCACAAAACGATGTAGAAGTTACTGGTAAGCAATTCTTTCCTAAAAAAGTTGTTTTGGCATTAGCTCATCCTTATTTTAATTATAGCGGCGATCTTGCGTATTTAAAAGGAATGCGTTACGAAACTACATTTGGAACAGATGTAGATGAGCTAAATGGGAAGTACAGAACAGCAGTTCCTCAAGTGTCTGTTATGAGTAACCCTATGGAAACAGAAGATGCTTTTGCTTACGAAATGAAAGCAGCAAAACTAATGGGGATTGATGGTTTTAAATTTGAATTTAGACCATTAAATAATGATTTCTATATCCGTAGATTCAAGAAAATAATTACTACATATATTAAAGTTGCAGAAGAAAGAGATATAGACTTTAAATTTTCTCTCACTTTAGTAATGGATAGAAAAGCATCTGTTTCATCAGATGAGCTTTTATTGAAAACAAAGAATAGTTTAAAAGAAATTATTACTTCGGCAGATCTTTCAGATAAATGGTTAAGAACAGGGAACGACAAAATTATTGTGTTTACAAAAGGAACGCAAAAAGTTATTGATGAGGGATTAACTAAAAATTACTCAAGAGACTTTGTTAACAATCCAGATCTAATGAAAAGGGTGGCAGAACAATATACTTACTTAAAAGAAGGCATGCCAGAAGATTTAGCATTTGTATATCAAAGTAGTGCATTAGCCAATAATCATTTATCAAATCTAATACTTGATTACTTTCCGGCAGTGTATACTTTAAAAGGAATCCAATCTTATAATAAAGGAGTTGCTGCAATAAGAAAGGTGTGTAAGAATAGAGGTAGAGCTTATATTCAAAGTGCTTTTGCTGATCAGCAAGGAGTACAAATGTTCAGAAGAACTGATAAAGCAAAATTGAGCGAAGGATCTAATCTAGCAAAATCAACCGCACCAGAAGATTCTTTTGTTAAAGCAAATAACCATAAGCTTACCAGTACTTTCAGAAATATGATGAGCCAGTCTGTAGAACATAATGCAGATATGATATTTATAGATTCATGGAATTATTTTGATGATGGGTCTCATTTTGCTCCAGAATTACACCATGGTTATGGATTAGGTTTATTATTGAAATATTATAAAAAGTGCTGGAAAGGAAACCCAAATCCAGTAGATGAGGAATTGGTAATTACTTCTTACAAGAGTAACGACATACTAGATGTTCATCAGAATAAAGGAATTGATGTATTTTTAATCAATAAATTTCATAAAAGGGAAGCTCTTGATAGTATTGAAGTAGTAACTTTATTAAAAGAAAAGGCAGAAGTGTATTGCAATAAGCAGTATTTAGGTTTTGCTCCTGCAGGGGTACATACATTTTATGTCAAAAAATCTAAAGGAACAGTAACTATTCAAGTTAAAAGAAATAAGGAAACCGTTATTGCTTATGAAACGCCAAAAGAGATTGTTTTTCAGGCAGATAAAACAGATTACTTAACGTATATATTTACAAACTTTGACCGATCTTATGCAAATCTATTTCAAAATCTAATTCTAGATGTAGAAATGCAAAAAATGCGTAAAAGATTCTTGATTACAGGAACACAGCAACTAGAGTGGAAATTGGCAGCAGGAGAGTGTTTCTATAACAATTTAGAAGCAATGCAAATGTATGGTCATAATGCAAATAAATACCTGATTATTAAGGAGAAAAACTACAAAAAATACAAACTTGAAATTAAAAATATACTTTCGGGAATGGATTATAATATTTGGTTAGAATTAGAAGAAAGTGCTAAAAACAACCAAGGTTTATTGTCGTTAGAAGATGAAGAGAATGATGTGCTGAAGGGATATAATATTCTTGAAGAAGCTCAATCGTTAAAATAATAGTTAATAATAGATGATGCCCTCACATTTTAAATCAATGAATTTGATAAATGTGGGGGCGTTTGTCTTTTAAAAATTGTACCTTTAGTTGTTCAGATTAAATTATTTATAGTTTAGTAAAGAGATAAGAATGCTAAAAGGTAAAATACAAGACTACAATCAGCATAAGCAGTGGCTAAAAGATTTTTTTAATGGAGAATTTATTCATCCTAATTTTTTAAATGTTGATAGTGATACTGGAGTAGGCTTTATCTTTTTTTATAAGATACACCCAGGTATTTATTTCATGGTTTTTAATATAGAAGCCAAAATAGATATTCCATTTACTGTAGATTATAGTTCGTCTTTATATTTTGATTATATCGCTTCTTTTTTTAATTCTGAAATAATATTTGAAGGGGGAGTAACGAAGAAATTAAATCAAATGGTTTTTATACCTGTACAAAAGATACAGTTATAAATAGTAATGTTAAGGCAGGGCAACTGATTAAGCATATCAATATTTTTTATTCTAAAGATACTCTAAGAGAAATAGACGATTTAGAAATAAGTGAGTATTACTTAAATAGATCATCCTTTTTTCACTTTTTTGAAGAACGCAATGATATTAAGGCATTTAAAATGAGCCTTACAGAAATTATTAACTATTCAACCATTTTAAAAACGAAGATATTGCCTGTAAAAATGCAGGAATTATATTATATGTTTTTGAATGGTATTAAAAAGGTGGATACTTCTACAACATCACACAATCATAAAGTAACAGAAGAACAACTCATTGCTTTATTTAACATACGCCAAGGTATACTTGAGAATTTGAACGAGCGCCCAGATGTAGGAGATTTAGTATCTAAATCTGGAATTGACAAAACATTAATTCAGCAACTATTTCATGAAGTATTTGGCTATACTATTTACAATTTTTATATGGTGAATAGAATGGAACGTGTAAAAAATGTACTGTTAAAAGGTAAATTGAGTATGTCGGAAATTGCAGAAAAGTTTGGGTTTAGTCATGTACAACATTTTTCGAGCACATTTAAAAAATATTTTGATGAGTCGCCTAGTAGATTTGTCAAATTAAATAAATAAAAAACTTTGAGCATATTTGGGTAATTATTGACTATTTAGAGGAAGTATTACCATTAGAAATCATCGTATAAAAAAGTAATTCATAATTTAAAAAATTACTACGATGCTAAATTCACTCAATGATTTTTTACATATAGACAATAATCTTTTTGAAAGAGTCTTAGACTATTGCAAAGAGACGGAGTTACAGAACCACAGAGTATTTTCAATATTTCCTTCAGAAGAAAAAATAAATGGATTTATAAATGATATCCTAGGTAGAGACTTAAATAATAGAGTAGATTACCCTTACTCTCAATATGAATTAAAGAACTACCATTTTCTACTAGATACAATCTATGACTTGTTAATTAGAATGGATGATAAAAATGACATCTATACTTATAAAGAGCATTTAATTAAGTTGTATAGATAGTTTTTTTTAGGTAAAAAAAGAGTACTACTCTTTAAACAAAAAACGTAAACCAAATCTACAACCAGCAATTGTATAAGCAGTTTCATTAGAGTACAGAGTTGTTTCTGGTTCAATGTAAGTATTATATTTATGTCCGTTGATAATCCATACTTTACCAAATCTTAAATCAATAGGTAATGTAATGGTATTGTGCTCAAAAGAATAGGCAAAAACGGGTTCAGTTTCAAGGTAAAAACCATCATTAAGATGGTAAGTAATACTAGGCTGTAATTGTATTTGGTTTACATCATTTCTGTTTTTATCTCCTGCAATAGAATGCATGTATTCTAATAGGATATCAACTTGCCATCTACCCATAGATGGATTATTGAAAGATAAGCCAGCAGCTAATCCTAAAGAAAGTTTACCACTGCCATAAATACTGTCTGTGGCTGTAGGAAGGTAAGCAAGCGGACCTAAACTCCAAGCACCCCAAGAATATCTTTTTGGTATAACCATATCAAAAATTTCTGTATCACCAAAACCTAGTTCACTTTGGTTTGTATTGTTCCCTTTAAAAGTAACCCGTATTAGATGATCCCAACTATTTTTAACTTTACCTTGTAATGGAAGTACAACTCTAACTCTAAATTGATTTTTACTAAAATTATCAGTAGCGGTTAGCGGTTCCCAAAAATCTTCTAATTGCAATTGCCAAAGAATAGCAGTTGGGTCAGTTGCTTTTCTTGATAGAGAATCAAGTGCCGTATTTTGAGCAATAAGCTGAAGCGAAAAACAAGAAAATAAATTAAAGAGTATAATTTTAAGCATTTAATAATTTAAGTAGAAATATTCTAATTTCACTATAAGATAAGGTCAATTTAATTCTATATTTTGCCTAGACATTTAAAAGATATTTTCTAACTTATCACTTCAAAAATTTATGAAGAGATGAAAACATTAGAAAGAATAGCCGAATTAAATAGCAACGACCAAGTTGTTAATCACGAGTTTTTACTACACGAAGATCATTATGAATTACTTATGGATCTTGCAGAAGCTGAAACGGATGACGAAGAAGAAGATTTATTTAAAGTGATGAACAAAATTCCTAATTTGCCTTACATGGCATCTGTTATAGAACTTTGGGAAAACACTGTTGGTTCTGCTGCAATAAAGAAAGAAATTGATGCAGGACACAAAATCACAATGGCAGAAAAAACAGAATTAGAAGAAACAGTCTGCGAAGATCTATCTGAAGGTTTTACAAGATATACAGTAGATATTGATGGTGAAATTATTAGAGTACAAGTTGTACCTAGCAATTAATTAGCAATTTTATAGCAAATGATAAGGTAGTGAACAGCTACCTTATTTTTTTGTAAAACATTTTTCTGAAAATGAAGTTCTGTTAGTTGTATCAAAAATTAAATACAGTAAAAGAGAAAACCTTTTCATGTATTTTACTTACTATCCTTAAAACAGGTATTATGGTTATTCGAATTATTATTTTCTTATTTATAAATTTTTTAGGCTTAGGTATTGGTGGTTTTTTTACTGGAAAAGGAGTTCCATCAGAATGGTATCAAACATTAAGTAAAGCCCCGTGGACACCTCCGGGTTGGGTATTTGGCTTTGCATGGACTACAATTATGGTACTATTTTCTATTTATTTAAGTGCTTTGTGGAGTAAGATAGAAGATAAAAACACGTTTCTAATTGCATTTGGAATAGCTTTTTTACTAAACGTATTATGGAACCCCGTGTTTTTCTATTACCACTACATGCTTTTAGGTTTAATAGTTATTGTTTTACTATCGGTATGTGTGTTGTATTTTATTCTGAAGTATCAAACTGAAATGAAATGGCTAACATTACTAATTCTACCTTATATTTTATGGCTATGCATAGCGACATCTTTAAATGCTTATGCAGTAATTTTCAATTAATTTTTTTTCGTACTTTAATACAACCTCTCTAAGAGGTAATAAAGTTTGGTATACTTGTATTTTGACTAAGCCTATACCTTTAATCATTTAATATAGTCTACTGTGAATGGTTGTAAATCATTGATTAGTACAATGTTAGAGGTTTGCTAATTGTGATGTTGTTTTTTTTATTCCCATTTTATTTAATAAATTATGAATACAAACCAATAACACAACTAATTAAATAGGTATGCAATTCCACTGCGAAAATCAGTTATTACACAATTCATTTTCATTATTTCAGAACCAAAAATTAATTTCTACACTCGACGAGAAAAAATGGTTAGACACTATTTTGGGTTCTTGGAAAGGGCAAAAGTATATATTTAAATATACTTCTATCTGGAACACAACAAGAGTAAAAATTTGTACTGATGAATACAAAAAAATAGGAGATATTAAATGGAATTTTCTGAAAAATAAAGCCACAATTGTAATTAAAGACAAAAGCTATACTTGGTCGTACAAAAGTTTAATTGGTAATAAATGGCAAATACAAGATGATACTGGAGTTATAGTAGATTACACAACCAATTTTTCTTCTGGAAGTTTATCATCATCATCAGAAAATGGTCTTTTATTTCTAACAGGATTAACAATTCATCAATTCCATTATCAATCGGTAGCACTTACATTATGTGCCCTAATTCCCTTAATAAGCAGTTTTTTAGCTTAATTTTGTATTTTATTAATTAATATTTGCAATTACCTTACATAAATGAACTTTCTTTTGTTTAATGTTTACAAGTTTGTACCTTTATGTTAATACCCGTATTAAATATAAGCTTGCTATACAATCTAAATGAAAAATTACCTTATACTCTTTGTTACATTATTTGTATCAAATTTCAGCCAAGCTTCTACTAAGGAAGTAGTATACCATATTTGGAACGATCAGCAGCAAGAAGTAATTGCTGATGCTCAACTTATCTTAGTAGAAGACGCAGATGTAGTTTTAGAAAAAGTTAATGGATCTATTTTTCATTATCCTATCCAAAAATTATCTGCAAAAGACATTCAATTTTTAGAAAATGAATATGGTTATCTTAACCTTATAGACTCTAGAATATCTGCCTCTACATTTCATTCTAATTGGGTTATGTTATTAGCTATTCTAGTTTTACTAGGAGGGTTTGTGCTTTCTTATTTTTCAAGACACAAAACAAGCTATTTAGCAACTACATTTTTACTTGCAGGTTTTACATTATTTGTCATGGCTTGCACAAGTAGTTATGTAGATAACGTGGATAAAGAAGTAACTATCTTTATTAAGAGCCAAACAGATTCGGAGATCGTTCATGAAGTTTTTGATATATTCCCAACACACCACTCTCGTGAAAATGTAGGGCAGGAAGAAGTACCAAACACTAGTGAAACAGTAGCATCTAGTACTTTAAACAAAAAAGAAGATAAAAGTTCTGGCGACAGTAAATCATTTATAGTATTTGATTAATAAAAATATTCTCTACTATTCTATAGTAGCTTCTTGTTTTTCAAGAAGTTTATTGGAAAGTAAATTTAATTGGTGTTTTTGAATTTCATTATATTCAAAGGCATCAATTTTTTTGTTTTCAAAAGTATTTTCTACCTGAATTACACGTGCATTTAACAGATTGTTTACGGGTAATTCTATTTGAATCTTTTCTCCTTTTGTAATAGCTAGTTTTAAGGTGTGTTCAATTATTTGATAGCTTCCAGAGGTATCTGTTAGGGCAATAGAAATTACATTGATCTTTAAATCAGATAAATTTTTAAAATAGCCAATAGTATTTTCTTGTGAAAAGGAAAACATTGATGAAAAATCAGATGTACTACTTTTTTTATAGTTTAGTTCATCTACATAACTATTGATTTGTTGCTTATCCATTTTTCTTTGATCAGAAGAGACCATTAAAGATTTTAGGAAAATATCTTTATACCCCATACCATCTATAGATGTATACCACTCAGACTTATAGATAGGATTATCATAACTACTGTTTAGTATAAGAAGAGCATAACTAAACCTGTCTTTTTCCTTTTCTTCTAGAGATTGAAACAAAAGCAGTGAAGTTAATTTATAATCAAGTTCACTTTTACTATTTACTTTTAAAGTTTGGCTATATAATGCAAAATTAAAAGAAAGTAGAAGTACAATAGTTGTAAGTAAGTATTTCATTTTAGTAGAGTGTTATTTAATATGTTGTGTTTGTTGCTATTGAACCTAACTGCAAAAAGAGTACTAGACTTATCATTTCAATAAAAATTCTTATTCTAAGTACTCTATCAAATTAAAAGGACTCTTAAATTAAAAATTCTGAAGAAAGCATTCCCTTCTTAAAAAATATGACTAAATTCTTTTTTAATTTGTTAGAACAAATTTTAGCCTAATTAGTTATTATTCTCAAAACAACACATTATGAAAGGGTACCGATTTACAGAATATATACCTCCAGAAGCAAAGGAGGGAGATAAATTTTCAGAACTTCTTAAAATGTTCTTAGAACTCATAAATATTACTGGAGGCGATGTGTCTGAAACAATGAATTGGCTTAACAATTTAGACAGGCAATATACAATAACAGACAATACGTATGGAATGGGCGATTTTTATAAAGACTTAAAAGATAAAGGCTTTATAAAAGAAGATTTGAACACACAAGGCGAGTTTACGATTACAGCCAAAAGTGAACAAAAAATTAGACAATCTGCCTTAGAAGAGATTTTTGGAAAATTAAAAAAAGGACAAAAAGGAGATCATAAAACACCTTTAACTGGTAATCAAGGAGATGAGACTACTTCGGATAGAAGACCCTTTCAGTTTGGCGATGCTTTAGGGCAAATTTCTATGACAGATTCAATTAGAAATGCTCAAATTAATCATGGTATTGATAATTTTTCGATCAATGAAAATGATTTAGAGGTGGTAGAGAAAGAGCATAAAACACAGACATCTACTGTGCTTATGATCGATATATCGCACTCAATGATTTTATACGGAGAAGATAGAATTACACCTGCCAAAAAAGTAGCAATGGCATTGGCCGAAATGATAAAACGAAAATACAAGAAAGATACACTTGATATTATAGTTTTTGGTAACGATGCATGGCAAATAAAAATAAAAGATTTACCCTACCTTCAAGTAGGTCCTTACCACACAAATACGGTTGCTGGGTTAGAGTTAGCAATGGATCTTTTAAGAAGAAGAAAGACAACCAACAAACAAATTTTTATGATTACCGATGGTAAGCCTTCTTGTTTAAAAGAAGCAGGCGGGTATTATAAAAATAGCTTTGGTTTAGACCGTAAGATTGTAAATAAATGCCTTACACTAGCCTCTCAAGCTAGAAGATTACGCATTCCAATTACAACTTTCATGATTGCTTCAGACCCTTATTTAAAGGAGTTTATACATGAATTTACAGAAGCAAACAATGGTAACGCCTATTATTCTGGTCTTAAAGGATTAGGCGATATGATTTTTGAAGATTATAGTAGAAACAAGAAAAAAAGAATGTAATTAATATATACCATGAAAAAATATCAAGAACTCACAATAGAAGAAAAGCTAAAATTAACAACATTAGGAGCGTTAAAAAAGGCAGGGTATCAATCTAGAACTGTAAAGGAAGAATTAAGAGAGAACCTCATTCATAAATTACAAAATAAAGAAAACCCTTTTACTGCAATATGGGGATATGAGGATACAGTAATTCCAGAGTTAGAACGTGGGATCTTATCAATGCATAACATAAACCTATTAGGGTTAAGAGGGCAAGCAAAAACACGTATTGCTCGTTTAATGATTAACCTTTTAGACGATGTAATTCCGGTTGTTGAAGGTAGCGAATTAAATGATGATCCTTTACAACCGTTGTCTTATACGGCAAAAGAAAAGATTGAAAACCACGGAGACGATACGCCTATTTTCTGGTGGAAGAGAGAAGATAGGTATACAGAGAAATTAGCAACACCAGATGTATCTGTTGCCGATCTGATTGGAGATATTGACCCAATAAAAGCTGCTACAGATAAGTTAAGTTATTCTGACGAACGTGTTATTCATTATGGGTTAGTACCTAGATCTCATAGGGGGTTGTTTGTAATCAACGAACTACCTGATTTGCAACCAAGAATTCAAGTAGCACTCTTTAATATTTTGCAAGAAGGTGATATCCAAATTAGAGGTTTCAAAATACGTTTACCATTAGATATACAGTTTGTGTTTACTGCAAACCCAGAAGATTATACCAATAGAGGTAGTATTGTAACTCCTTTAAAAGATAGAATTGAAACACAAATTATTACACACTATCCTAAAGATTTACAGATAGCTAAGAAAATCACAACACAAGAAGCGAATATCAAACCTGCTCAATTAGAAAAAATTAGCATGAATGATTTATCACGTAACTTAATTGAACAAATTGCTTTTGAAGCGAGAGAAAGTGAGTTTGTTGATGAAAAAAGTGGTGTGTCTGCACGTCTGACAATATCATCAATGGAAAATTTATACTCTGCAGCAGAACTTAGAATACTGCTTAATTCAGAAGATAAAACGTATATAAGAGTAGCGGATTTAGTAGGAACGATCCCTGCAATTACAGGTAAAATTGAACTTGTATATGAAGGAGAGCAAGAAGGAGCAGGAGAGGTTGCTCAATCACTTCTAAGTAAAGCAATAAGAAAACAATTTTTAGGCTTCTTTCCCTCACCAGAAAAAGTTAGAAAGCTAGAAGACAATCCATACAAATACATTATTGAATGGTTTGGAGAAGGCAATTCTATCGATATTCTAAACGACATGACGCAGGCCGAATATAGAGATACATTAAATAGCATTCCTACTCTAAGAGCTTGTGTAGAAAAATTACATGAAGGATTAGATGAAGAAGAAATCTACTATAGAATGGAGTTTGTTTTACATGGTTTAGCAGAATTTAGTCAGTTAAGCAAGCATCAACTTGTAGCAAAGACGAGTTTTTCAGATTTACTTTCTGGTATGATGAATTTCTCTAGTAGCGACTTTGAAGATGACGACGATGAATAATTCTATTTGATGAAATAAATTTTCGAAAAAATAGTAAAATAAGTATTAAACATGGGTTATACAGCATCTTTAAGAGGTGTTTTATAGCCCATTTTTATTATTTATACTGATATTCAACCTCTTCACATTGTTATGCAATGCCTACCTTTTCTATAAAAAACTGTTTGATGTCAGATTATTTTTAATGATCTTCGAGGGCTATTTAGATTCATTAGAATATAATTAAGAAAATTTAGCGTTATAGCTGTCACATTTTGATCTAAAGTAGTGTTGTGATACCGTTGCACAATGGTAACTCAATTATCCTATGTAACACATATTTGGTAAAATATACCAAAGAACATAATCATCAAAGAAATTAAAAATGTCAGGTTCTTCTACACATTTAGTACATACTATACGATCGCAAGCCAATAAATATAAAGATAGAGATGCAGTTCGATACAGAGTTGCAGATGGAATTTGGAAAGGAATTTCTTGGAATGATTTCGCTAAAGAAATAGACAATATATCTCTTGGTATGTTAGCATCTGGAATTGATGTGCAAGATAAAATTGGTATCTATGCGCAGAATATGCCAAACTGGACGATAACAGATTTTGCAGCACAGCAAATTAGAGCCGTAAGTGTATCTATTTATGCAACAAGTACAGCAAAACAAGCTGCATATATTATAAATGATGCAGGTATTAAAATAATGTTTGTTGGAGATCAAGAACAATACGATAATATCATAGAAGTAGCCGCAGATTGCCCTTCTTTACAATATGTAGTTACTATGAAAAATAGTATCCATAGAAGAGGCAATGAAAAAGGGTTGCTTTGGGAAGAGTTTATCTTAAAAGGATCAAAAGATCAATATATAGAAATTGAGAGAAGAGTAGAAGAAGCAGATTTTAACGATTTAATGACGTTAATTTATACTTCTGGAACTACAGGTGTTCCAAAGGGTGTAATGATGGATTATACCAACTTTGTTTCTCAATTCGAAGCTCACTTGGCATTAATTGAGTTTAATGATACCTATACAAACTTAAGTTTCTTACCACTATCTCATGTTTTTGAAAGAGCATGGTCAACGTATGTATTGTATAGAGGTGCTATCAATTATTATTTAGAAGATACAACTTTAATAAAAGAGGCTTTACTAGAAACATCTCCTGATGTTATGTGTGCTGTACCTCGTTTTTACGAAAAAATATATTCTACTGTTCACGAGAAAGTAGCCAAAGCATCGCCTACTAAAAAAGCGATATTTAATTGGGCTGTAAACGTGGGTAAAAGGTGTTTTGAATTAAGAAACTCGAACAAATCATTATCTGGTTTAGATAAGTTTAAATACGGAATTGCCAATAAATTAATTTTAAGTAAGTTCCAGAAATTGTTAGGCGGTAATATTAAATTTATGCCTGCTGGTGGAGCAAAACTAGATCCGGAAATTGGTAAATTTTTCCATGCAATTGGTATTCCTGTCATTTTAGGTTATGGTTTAACAGAAACATGTGCAACTGTAACAGCATGGCACATTAACCAACCATTTAACCCAGATTCTATTGGTACGCCATTAGAAGGTGTTGAAGTTAAAATTGGCGAAAGTAGCGAAATACTTGTAAAGAGTAAAGTAGTAATGAAAGGGTACTACAACAACCCAGAAGAAACGGCCAAAGTATTTACAGAAGATGGTTTCTTTAGAACTGGTGATGCTGGTGAATTTGATGCTGATGGTAATTTATTAATTACTGATAGAATTAAAGAACTAATGAAGACTTCTAATGGTAAATATATTGCACCTCAAGTGGTAGAAGGGAAAGTAGGTAAAGATCACTTTGTAGAGCAAATAGCTATTATTGCAGATGGGCGTAACTTTGTTTCTGCATTGATTGTTCCAACATATATCAATTTAGAAGAATACGCAGAAGAAAATGGTATTACTTTTAAAGATAGAGAAGAGCTTATTTCTAATAAAGACATTGTAAAAATGTACGAGAAAAGAGTAGAGCTTTTACAACATGATCTTGCAAAATTTGAGAAGATTAAAAAATTCACATTATTACCTAAAGAATTTTCTATTGAGAATGGTGAAATGACACCAACACTTAAATTAAAGAGAAAGGCAATAAGTGAGAGATATAAGCAACAAATTGATGAAATCTATGCAAAGTAGTTTTTCATAACTTGTAACTGATTTAAAAAGGTTGACGGATTAATTATCTGTCAACCTTTTTATTTTAGCACCATTTTCAATATAAAATTACTTCTCTGTTTTATGCTATAAAAGGTAATAGTTAATCGATTTTGGAGTGTCCAGCCAATAAATGGAAAAAATTTAAAAAGATTTACAAGTATTCTCTTAAAACCTTATACAAAAGTTTTTATTTCTGAATTCATTTTAGGTAATTTACACGTTAATTGAAATTAAACTCCATTATTGTGTTTGGGTCAATAAATAGAATTACGCTTAAAACGTACTTTTATCCCCAAATAAGGAGCAAGATGGAGATTAAAAGTAATTAATTTTTGAGGAAATAATTTCAACGTAGAATATATAATATGTCAGTACTATCTTTCCAAAAGCCAGATAAAGTAGTAATGGAAAAGACCGATAATTCAAATAAAGGTCTTTTTGAATTCAAACCACTTGAAAGAGGTTTCGGTGCAACTATCGGTAATTCTTTCAGACGAATATTACTTTCATCTCTAGAAGGATACGCGGTAGTAGGAGTTAAATTTCCTAATGTCGTTCAAGAATCATCAAAAATTAATGGAGTAGTAGAAGAGGTATCTGAAATTATTCTTAATCTTAAGCAGATTCGTATTAAGAAAGCTGCTAATATTGAGGAGCCTTCACAAAAAATTAGTATTGATTTCAGTGGTAAAACTCAACTTACTGCAGGAGACGTTGCTCAATTTACTGATGAGTACACAATCTTAAACCCAGATTTAGTAATCTGTAACTTAGATGGTGCTAATAGCTTAAGTATTGAATTATCTGTTCAAGCTGGTAGAGGTTATTTACCTTCAAAAGAGCAGTTAGTAAGCGATACTACAGATGCAGTTGGATATACTCCAATTGATGCTGTATTTACACCAATCAAAAACGTGGATTACCATGTTGAGAATACACGTGTAGAGCAACGTACTGACTACGAAAAACTTGTAATTACAATTGAAACTGATGGTTCTGTTGATCCTCAGGAAGCGTTACAAGGTGCTGCAAACATTTTGATTCAGCATTTTGCACAAATCACGGATAAAGACATCACTTTTGAGATGCAAAAACGTGAAACTCCTGAAGAATTAGATCCAGTAGAAATCAAGAGACGTGCAATCCTTGAAACTTCTATTGCTGACCTTGAGCTTTCAGTTCGTGCTTATAACTCTTTAAAAGCAGGTGAAGTAAAAACTTTAGGCGATCTAGTTTCTCTTGAAATTCGTGACCTAATGAAATTCCGTAACTTTGGTAAGAAAACACTTACTGAGTTAGAAGAATTATTATCTGAAAGAGATTTAACATTCGGTATGGATGTTTCAAAATATCGTTTAGGACAAGATTAATTAGTAATCTTTTGATATAAATAAAGGCTGATAGAACGTAAATTCTATCAGCCTTTTTTATTTTGAATACTTTATTAGTACGTTTATTCTTGCTAATACATCAACTGATTTTAATTGTATTTAGATTACCAGAACTAAAGTAAATGAATATGGAATCAATTAAGATTTTAAAAATATCAAAATGGATACGTCATGCGGTGGCTGTATTAATTTTTATCATAGTTTTATTGGGTACGCTAGATTTACCTACCAAGGAACTGAGTAAGCCAATAATTGTATTCGGCTTCTTTCTAGCAATGCTTTATCAAAGTAAAATTCTTTGGTTTAAACATTATGTAGAATGGAATAAAAACTATATCGTAATTAAAGTAAATGCTAAAAAAGCATTAAATATTACGTTTTCAGATATACAATCTTCAGTCTTAAAAAAAGACAAGCTATTTCTTACAAAGAAAGATAAAGAGGAGGTAGTTATTGACCTCAAAAATATAAAAAGAGAAGATGCTCAAAAACTTCATTTTATAATGATGGAAAATGCAATTTCTAACTTATAGTATAGTACATTAATAGTTGTACAACCAACAGTAGCGATTATATATAAAGCCTTAATTATTAAAATGTTAGCCTAATTTAAAAGCCATTTGAGTGCAATAGAAAATTCATTCTTCATGGGTAATAGTAAACTTACTTCTGTGTACCACAAATAATATTTTATTTGAAAATAATAGTTTTAACTAGCTGATATTTAGTTTGTTTAACTTTGTTAAAGAAAAATAGAAACAATTATACAACGTTGTTACTTATTGAGCGTATTAATATGAAGGTAACATTATTACCTATATTAAAACATTAATTTTTAGCACAATGAAAGTTCTCTATTTTCTACCACTTCTAATGGCATTATTATTTACTTCTTGCTATAAGAAACCAGATATGTACCAAGCTCCTGAAGTTCCTACAGTAAAAGTAGGTCACCCGACTAAAGAGCAGGTGAACATTTTTGATACTTACACAGGGTATACAGAAGCATTAAATAAAGTTAGTATTGTGCCTCGTGTAACTGGTGAATTAAAAAATAGATATTTTGTACCAGGACAATTTGTTAAGAAAGGACAGCTTTTATTTCAATTAGAAAAAGAACCTTATTTAAGTCAGTTACATAAAGCAGAAGCTTCTGTAGAAAGAGCAAAAGCAGATGTGGCGGTAAAAGAAGCGACATACAAATCGTATAAAAAATTAGTAAAAACTAGTGCAGTTTCTGAATTACAATATTTAGAATCAAAAGCTAAAGTAGACGAGTCGAAAGCAATGTTGGCTAACGCAAAGTCTCAGTTAGAAGTAGCAACAACACAGTATTCTTATACTAAAATTACTGCTCCAATTAATGGTGTTATTTCAGATTATTATATCGATAACGGAAACATTGTAACGGGTAATTCTGGTGTAGAAATGGCTTATATTGTAGATAGTCATTTAATTAATATCTACTTTACAATTCCTGCAGCTAAATATTACGCAATAGTTAGAGGTAAAGAAAACGTAGAAAACATGTCTGTTACAATTATGGCAGATGATAATAAAACAATGCTTTCTGAAGGAAAAGTAATCTACCACGATCCAAAAGTTGACCTTAATTCAGGGTCTATTACACTAAAAGCACAAGTAAAAAATAAAGACGAAATATTGGTTGATGGTACTTATGTACGTGTAAAGTTAGCCAAACATGCTAAAGAAGATGTTTTATTAATACCACAAGTTGCAGTAGAAAGAGACCAAGTTGGTCCGTATGTTTATACTGTTGCTAAAGATACAGTAGAACAACATAGAATTAAATTAGGAACGCAAGTAGGAGAAAACGTAATCGTAACTTCTGGGGTGGTATTAGAAGACAACCTTATTGTTTCAGGTATTCAACGTGCTAGAGTAGGAATAAAAGTACACGCTATTGCAAAATAGTGTAATACATATACAACTACCATTTTCACTATTCATCTAAAATTGTCAGCACCATGATCTCTCGCTTTTTTATTAACCGACCAATATTTGCAGCAGTTCTTGCTATTTTTATTGTAATAGTTGGGGGCATATCAATGTCCATGCTACCAATATCGCAATATCCGCAAATTACTCCGCCAACAGTTACTGTTACAGGAATGTACCCGGGAGCAGATGCAACAACAATTGCTCAATCTGTGGGTTCTCCTTTAGAAGAGGCAATTAATGGAGTAGAAGGCATGATCTATATGTCGTCTACAAGTAATAATGACGGTATTTATTCGCTTACAATTACTTTTGAAGTTGGTACAGATGTAAATATTGCAACTGTATTAGTAGAGAATAAAGTATCGCAGGCATTACCACAATTACCTTCTATTGTACAGAAATTGGGTGTAACAACTCAAAAGAAGTCAACAAATATGGTAATTCTTGGGAGTATTTATGCAAAAGAGGGGGCTCACTTAGATTCTACTTTCTTAGCCAACTATGCTGATGCTTATATTGCAGATGAATTGAGAAGAATTGAAGGTGTAGGTGATGTTACAATTTTTGGAGTAGGAGATTATAGTATTCGTGTTTGGTTAAATCCAGATGCATTAGAAGATCATGGTATGTCTCCTTCTAATGTAGTAACGGCTATTCAAAATCAGAATCAAGAAACTTCTGCGGGGCACATAGGGCAGTCGCCTGGTTTACAGAAACAAGTTTCTACTTATGCTATTAATGTTTATCCGGGTAGATTAAAAGACGTTTCAGATTTTGAAAATATTATTGTAAGCACAACTCCAGAAGGAGGAACAGTTTACCTTAAAGATGTTGCAGAAATCAATTTAGGAAGTGAGAAATATACAATGTCTTTTAAATCTAAAGGGAAATTAGCTGGTGGTATCGGTGTGTATCAATTACCTAATTCTAATGCCTTGGATGTATCTAATGCTGTCAGAGCAAAATTAGATGAATTAAAAGAATCGTTTCCTGAAGGAATGGATTATCATATCACTATAGATACAACAGATTATGTAACAGCATCAATAGAAGAAGTAATTGAAACATTATTGATAGCCGTATTACTAGTTTTTGTAGTAATGTATATGTTCTTACAAAGCTGGAGAGCAACAATTATTCCTTCTGTAACTATTCCTGTTGCCTTAATAGGTGCTTTTGCAGCAATGGCTGCTTTTGGATTCTCGATTAATATTTTAACTCTTTTTGGTATTGTACTGGCCATTGGTATTGTTGTAGATGATGCAATTGTAGTAGTAGAAAATACAAGTAGATATTTAGAAGAAGGCTTATCGTCTAAAGAAGCGGCAATAAAAGCAATGCAAGAGGTAACTGGCCCTATTGTAGCAACAACATTAGTACTTATGTCTGTGTTTATTCCTGCAGCAATGATGTCTGGAATCACAGGAGAGTTATATAAACAATTTGCTTTAACTATTGCTTTCTCAACATTATTTAGTGCTTTAAATGCACTTACTTTAACCCCTGCATTGTGTTCTTTAATTTTAAGAAAAGAAGAACCTTCTAAATTCTTTGTGTTCGTTTATTTTAATAAAGGATATGATTATGTAACAGATAAATACCATAAGGGAGTAGCTTTTACATTACGTAAAATGTTTATTTTTATCTCTTTGTATTTACTTATTACAGGCTTGTCATTTGTTGGTTATTCTATATTGCCTTCCACTTTTATTCCGAACGAAGACCAAGGATATATGTTAGTTTCAGCACAGTTGCCAGATGCTTCTACATTAGCTAGAACAAACGAAGTGGCAACACAACTGGATAGTCTTTTTGGTACTGTAGATGGTGTTGATGATTGGATTTCTATTAATGGATATTCTATTATTGATGGTGCTACGGCATCAAATCAATTGACAATATTTATTCGATTTGAAGATTGGGATACACGCCTTAAAAAAGGGAGAAATTTACTGGTAATTTTAAATGAAATTAATGAAAAAGCGTATGCTATTGATGAAGCTGTCATCTTTTCTTTTGTTCCACCAGCTATTAATGGTTTAGGAGCATCGGGTGGTATACAATTAGTATTACAAGATAAGCAAGGTGATCAGTTTGATAGATTACAGAAATTCACAGAGAAGTTTTCTGCTAAGATTAAATCTTCTAAGGTTTTTAAAGGTGCAAACGCAACATTTAGAGCCAATATTCCGAATGTAACTTTGTTTGTAGATGCTCAAAAAGCAATGATGTATGATATTCCTTTAAATGAAATATATACAGCTTTAAATTCAGTAACGGGATCACAATATGTAAATGATTTCTCGAAATGGGGAAGAACATTCCAAGTGAATGTACAAGGTGAAAAAGAATATAGAAAAGTGCTCGCAGATGTTTATAAAATTAAGATTAAAAATGCAAAAGGGCAGTTGGTTTCTTTAGATAACATAGTAAGTTCTAATTATTCTTTCTCTCCTCAAATTGTGACAAGGTACAACATGTTTAATGCAAGTAATATTATTGCTCAAGTTGGTCCAATGTACAGTTCTGGAGCAGGTATTAAAGAGTTAAACAAGTGGGTGAAAGAAGACCTAGATATAACTATGGATGCTGAATGGACGGGTATGGCTTATCAAGAAATTAAAGCGGGGTCAAACACCATTTTTATCTTTGGTATGGCAATTCTATTAGTTTATTTGGTACTAGCGGCACAGTACGAATCTTGGTTAGATCCCTTTGCTGTAATCTTAGCTGTACCCATGGCAATATTTGGAGCAGTATTATTTGTAGCTTATAAAGGACAGTTAAATAGTATTTATATGCAGATTGGTGTAGTGTTACTAGTGGCGTTATCTTCTAAAAATGCAATTTTAATAGTTGAATTTGCTAGAGAAAACTTAACAAAAGGGTTGGCACTTAAAGAAGCAATTATAAATGCAGCAGTTTTAAGATTTAGACCGATATTGATGACGTCGTTCGCGTTTATTTTAGGAGTCTATCCATTAGTAATTGCAACTGGGGCAGGAGCAAACTCAAGACATGCACTTGGAGCAACAGTATTTGGAGGGATGTTATCCTCTACCTTATTGTCAATATTCTTTACACCAGTAATTTATTACGGACTTCATAGATTAAGTCAATTATTCAAAAAATAATAAAAAGCTGTCCATTACTTTTATGGGCAGCTTTGTTATTTTAAATGTAAATTAATTTTTGAATTGTATTAGAAAATAAATTTCACACCAGAATAAATTAAATAGCAATTATTAGCTAGGTCATATTCAGGTTCGCAATAAATATAAGCTGTAAATGTTTTAGATTTTACTGTTCTACCTAGACCAACACCTACAGGAATTTCATTTACGCCTGTTTGCGTATTAAATAGCATTCTAGGGTGCGATCTTACTTCCCAAAGGCCATTATTAGTAAATTTATAATAAACACCATATTGAGCTTCTATTGTACCATTAAATTGGTACGTTAAAAGTTCTACAAATTTCCATTTTTTAGACAATTGTACCCCTACAAAGTTTACCCCTGCAGTAACACCGTTTGCTGCAGAATGAGAAACAACAGCACCAAAACCAGTTTGTATTTTCCAATCTTCATTGTTTTTGCCAAACTCAATAAGTCTAGAAACCATAAAACTAGAAGAACCGTAACTAACATCTGCATCGTAAGGTTTAGTGTAATCTACAGCCGCTCTAATAAACCATTTTGAGGTAGTGTAATTTACTATATTTTGCATTTGAACTTGGTTAGGTTTAAATCTACCAATCTGATAAACATTTAAACCTTTACTTAAAGGGTTACTTGCATCTACCATTTCTTCAACATTTTCTACGGTAGTAGTGTCTTGAGCATTTGCAAAATTTAAGCTTAATACGATAAATAATAATGGGAGTATAAAGTTTTTCATTTCTATATATTTTTGTTTTTCTTATTTTGATATATACAAATGTATTTTATTTATGTTTGATATTAAACAAATAAAAATTATAAACTATAACAAAAAGTTATAACAGACCATTTTTTTCTTTAAAACCTCATCTACAAATAGCTTAGTCACTCTTAACCACGAAAATAAAAAGCTACTCTAAAGTACTCCTAACTATCCATTATTTACTCCTAAAGGTTATAATAATAGAAAGTTAGATGATGATCAAGTAGGGTTGAAGGCTGATAAAGAAACAATTACCAAAGCTGCTTCAAAAGCAAAGGCTAGAGCAATAATACTGCAGATGTTACAAATCCTCTAACCGTCCTAATTCATTAAATAATATCTATGATAAAATTGTAAATGGAGATATAGATGAGTTAATTGCTATTTATAAAAACGATCCACATTTGAATGCAGGTTTAAACAAATTTAAGGAAAGTAGTACAGTGGTTTCAAAGGCAGAAGTGAAGAAACTTTTGAAGGTTATCATGCACATCATATTATCCCTGCTAATTTACTGTGGTCTAAAACTGTCGATAAGAAAGATAATATTTTTATTCAAATACTTGATGGGTGCACCTTTTGAAGACCCTCCGAAACCTAAACCAAAATATGTACAAGGGGATTTATTTTAATACTGAATGATTTTATAGACTGATAATAGCTGAAACGTGCATTTTTTTGGAATTTGAAAACGTTTAGGACACTATTGATAAATTGATAGAAAAATATTACATTTAAATATAATATATTTTTTAGCTAATACTTTTTTTCTAATGAAATTACTTTCAAACAAACTATTATTAATCTTTGTCATCTCTGCAACATTATTTGCATGTGAAGAAGAAAAGGTAGTACCACAAATTGAGATCGAAGAAGAAATTGAAGAAGAAGAAGAGGAGCCTCAGAAATCTCTTTTTAACACACAAACTTTCTCACTGTCCTTCAATAAAATAATGCGAGGATGCTTTGGAGGAAATTATGTGCTTACTTCTGAAATGGATAGTAATAAACTGTTGACGACTTCTGCTTCGGTGCCTCATCTCGGAAAGTTCGGTGAAAACATAATCTCATTTGAACATATAACGGATGAATATGATTCAGTTTTATCAACAAATGTGACTTTTAATGAAACAGGATATAGTTTAGCTTTAACCTATGAGTTTAATGATTTATCCCACAAGATTTCTTTCATTAATTCATCTACGGATATCATTCAAACTTCAAAATATCGATATAGTCATGATCCATTCAACCGTATTTTATATGAAACACATGGAGGAAAATTTTCATTGACATTTTACAATGAAAGAGGTCAGGCAGTGGCATTAAGTATTGATAGATTTGAGGAAGATTATCCAATTCCGTATGATGGTTATGTTTCACATAATGGACAAAACAATGTCTCTGTAGTTGAAATCCCCGGAGAGTATGGTTACAGATATGACTATACTTATGATAATCAAGAAAGGTTTAGTGAAATTAAATATGTACCTCAGAGTTCTAGTAGAAAAAGTTACGTCAAAAGATTTGAGTATTTTGATGATCATTTTGTCGTCAATGTAAGTTCAGATGTAACATCTACTGAAAAGGGAGACTATGATCTTTATTACGGGGAAAAGAAGAAACTTTTAAAAAGTAGATTTCATCAAGATAACTATTATGTCGACACAAATTTTTCTCTTGATACTACCGAATTATACATTTTTGGGAAAGAACACTTATTCTATAACAGAGTAGAAGATGGTGATGGCGAACTATTTTTAATCTTGCGAAGAACCGTCACTGATGTATACGTGCAGAACAGTGATGTAGAGTTTAATATATACGATGGAGATGAAGCGTATTTAGGTCAGGTGAGTTTCTTTAATGATATTTTCGTAGATAGCGATGGTATGGAACACTCAGAATTACCATCGTATTTGGAAGAACTATCATTTACATATGGCGTAACAGAGTATAATAGTATATCTTCACATATTCCTTTTTAATAGAAGTATCGGAAAAAGATTATGGGAGTAAAGAATTTAACACTGGAACAATTTAAGGCACAGATTTTTGACTACACAGAAAGTCAGGATTGGAAATATAAAGGTGATAAGCCTGCTTTGATAGATTTCTATGCAGATTGGTGTGGCCCATGTAAGATGGTTGCTCCGATTTTAGAAGAATTATCAGAAGAGTATGATGATAAAATTGACATCTACAAAGTAGACACAGAAGCAGAACATGAACTTTCTGCAATGTTTAGCATCAGAAGTATCCCATCATTGTTATTTATTCCGATGGAAGGTATTCCTAAGATGCAGGCCGGAGCGCTTCAAAAAATGGATCTAAAAAGAGCCTTTGAAGCTGAATTTGGTGTACAGTAGTTCAAGTAAAAAAAAGTGAGTCATCTCTTCACGAGATGACTCACTTTTTATCATACTTTATGAAGTAACTTTTAATGTTTTGGTCCTCCAAAAACTTAATCACAACCATTTTCGAAGTAAAATAAAAATATCCCCCTTTTGAGTGATTTTAATTGTACTCTACTTTATAATTTTCTGATAATCCACCACATCTAATATTTTCCCGAATTTCTCCTCACTGTTCGTAATGTTAAGCGACAGCGTCATTACGAACTCACCTATTGTGAAAGTTTGTAACTTATCACAACATCAAAAACTAAAAACATAGTATACATTTTATTTCAACATCCTTTTAATTTTGAGGATCCATCCAACTTTGGAATCAATTTTGAAATACAGAAATCGTGAGTTACAAACTCACACAATTTTCTAGTTCTGAGTGACGCCTTCGGCTTAACACCCGGAACAGTGGGGGGAGCATCAGCAGGACTTGTAGTTGTAGGTGGAGATGTAGCTTTACATTGTGGAATTGCATATGATTCAAAAGATAATATATTAATATATTCATCAGGAGAATTTTTTGTTGATTTCCTATCTACTCGAAATGAACTATTTAAGAAATTTACAGCGTACGGAAATTTAGCAACAAGTGAAACTGTATAGGAGATGATTTAGACTTTCTTGATATAGAAGGTGCTTTAATTTGGGATGGAAATGTAAATGATTATTTGAATACTACTGATTTGACTGTCGATCTGTTGTTGTTTTCTATTTCCCTATCATATGAAGGTGAAAAACGTTGGGGGTGAGAGTTGATTTCAACTGCTAAAGGCATGAAAATTTCTGGTTCAATTGGAGTAGGTATAGCTTATAGTTGGAGTAAAACTGATATATTGAGATATATTATTATTAATCAAGATGAGCTATCCGTAATATATCATTTAATGATAAATAATATGAGTATTAACATGAATAGTAGAATTGAAATGATAGAAGATACATCATCAGGTTATTACCGATTATTTTTAGAAGGAGTTGATAAAAAAACGGAATTTAATTAAGGTAGATACAGGTATTGATTTTCAAAGAAAAGTAGAGAATATTATTGGGTTTGGATATAATTCAATTAGTAGTGAATTGAACTAATTCTAGCAAAGGAGCTTATGTTAAATAAATTTATCAGAAGGGATGCAGTTATCAGTATAAAAGGGACTTTTTATTTTGTTATTTTTTCACCCGTTTTACTAATTCCTATGTTTTTGTATGTAGAATATTTTGACAAGAGATCAATATCTGTGAAAGAGAAAGTATTGAATAGAGAGTTTCATTTAGATGAAAGCTTCAAAAAGATTGTCTATTATAAAATTGGCGGACTTAACAAATCAGAAAGTATAGATAGGAATTGGAGAAAGCCACACAAATTACAAAGTGACGAACCTCAATATTATGGTCATTTAGAATATTCTTATCAAGTTATTGCTGATGGTAACGAATGTAGAATAGTAATAAATGCAGTAATACATAAAAATAAATGGTACCTAATGGACTTATTTGTTTATAAAACACCACATCGTTTTATTCCATTATTATTGTCGAAAGGTGAATTGATTCTTCATGATAAATATGATACATTAGAAGGTTCTAAAAATTATATTATTGATTGTCCTCTTTAAGTCTGCTTTTCAGATATAACTTTATTGAAAAATACAGCCGAAATAGTTTTGATGAAGAAGGGGTTTTGGTGCATAATGCTAGTGCGTTAGCATCCAACATAAGTAATAAATTAGCTCATCTAAATTTATCTGAAGTGCAAAGAAAAATATTTACAAATGAATTTTCTGATCCTAATTAAAGTAAACATAAAGATCAATTAGATAACTTAACAGAAGGAGCAGACGCAGCGAACATTCGTTCTAAAGTTGTTAAAGAGTTTAATGAACAATTAGGGCAAACGGCCAGTAGTATAGATGAATTAACAGGCAGACTTTCTAAAATAGATAACCAAGGCTCAAGAGGAGCGATTTATGAATCCTATGTAGCCACCAAGAAGAATTTATCAACTACAGGTGTTGCACATCCACAGATAGATTTTCCTGCGTTTAGTAAAAAGCGTATTCCAGATGGTATTTTTCATGTAGATGCTCAAGGTAAATTAGTGATTTATGATGTAAAATCAGGATATGTCAATGGTCAAATTGATGTTGAGCAGTTGGAGGATTATGCGAAGATGATTAAAATACTTTCTTCTAAAGGTGAAGAAGCTGATCTTTTAAAGCAAATTTTAAAAGAAAAAGGCATAAATATGAGTGGTTTTAGAGGTAAGGTAGAAGTTCAGTATATTGTAATGCCGGGGAAAACGAATCAAGTTGATCAAGCGGTAAAAGCTATTGAGAAGAAGAAAAATACATTTTTATTAAATGATGATAACTTATCTCAATACTTCGGTAAAATAATATATTTTTCAAGCAGCAATTTGACCTAATTTTCGAATCATCTCAAATTGCTGTTTATTTTTTTCAACATCTACATCAATTCGAAATACACTAAAAATCTTTTTTAGTATTAACTCATTGAAATAGAGTGTTTTTATGTTAGCCATTGAAAAGGGTCCTCTTTCCTTTTTTTCTTGATTGATCCAATGAAAAGCCTTAGCAATTGAGACAGAAGTAAGTGCCATATTAGTATGAAAATGAATTTTATTTTTACTTATTCCTTGACAACCTGTAAGACTTGTATGCTGTTTTGCATCTCGAAAAAGAAATTCTATGTGAAAACGTAATCTGTAATAATTGAAAATTTGGAAGGCCTCTTGATTTAGATCTGTTGAAAAGAATATTTTTTGCTTGAGCTTTTGATTTTTAAATTGAACAAGTGCAATCATTACTTCTCTTTTTAAAGCAACGCTATAAATTTTTGCAGAGTACAAATAATATAAGTCTGTATCATCTTCTAACTGAAAAATATCGAGATCAATATTTTTCCAGTCTACTTTTCCGTTGAATTTTTTAGGTCTACCGCGTTTTCCTGTTTTTGGTCCTTCAAATAAATACCTTGCATTCATATCACCTCTAAATCGACTAAGTACAGTAAAGCCAGCCTCATCTAATGGTCGAACAAACTTTTCTTTTGCAAAATAAGCATCAGCTACAACATACTTAGAATGCGTCAATAATTGCTCTTTATGTGTAAGCAAAGTGGATGCATAATGGTCAACTAAACTCATGCCTTTCTCCTTTAATTCTGTAATTGAAGGCGTTTGGATTGCATCATAATGAAAGGCATTACGACTTTCTACATCAACAATTCCAATACCTGATAAATCCAATCCTTTTTGAGCTTTACCAGCACATCCGGACCAATATTTCCCTAAACCATAGGTTTTCTTACCACTTTTACTGAGGTAAACAGGATCGAAAGCTATTATTTTTTCATCACCACAATGTTCATTGATCAAATGATGATTAAATTCTGAAAAAGAAAAACCTGATTCGAAATTATTTCGGTAAGTTTTTTCACTATATGAACCATACCTTGATAACTGAAGAAAATTAATTTTCCCCTTGATACTCAAGAAGAGTATAAAACATTCTGTTAAAAAGTTGACTTTACTTTTTCTTAAGTCAGACATTTTTGATAATATTGGTCCTATGAAAGCTCTGCTTTCCATAATTAGCTGTTTTTTGTTGGTAGGACTTCAAAAATACAGCTTTTTATGTTTTATAGGGATTTTGAAAAAATTACCGAAGTATTGTTATCTGATTATGTTAATAAAATAATTGTGACAAAACAGATTTAATTATGAATAAGATTTTATTAAATTTTGAGAGGAAAACTAGTAGTATTATTATGATAATTAATTTATTAAAAAAAAGTAAAATATTTAGTTACAAAACTATTCATATAACAGATATGTCAGCTGTTGAAGAAATAGAATGTTTTGATAATATTGAAGATTTATTAAATGAAACTATTATTTCTACATATTTTCAAATCATAGATATATCAATTCGTTTCGACTTAGGTAAAAATAGTATGACGATAAGAAGTAATAAAATCTCTCAATTAGTATTTAGAGATTGAACAACAAACGAAGAAGAATTACAATTTACTGATTACGACACCTTTTTCTTCAACCTTTACAAATCCCTTCCCAATGGTTTAGGGTATGTTAGTTGGGTGGATGTGGGGAATTTATATGATTTTGATGAAAAACATGATTTAGATAAATATAAAGTATATTCTGATTTTTCTTATTTGGAATCATATTTCTATCATTGTGTAAGTATACCTTCTAAATATGAAAAGCATCACACCAAAGCTCAACTCCTCAATTGCCCTTTCATCAAAGTAGAAGAATGGGAAGATGGCAGTATAGAAATGCTCCATTATAACAATCCGTTAGATATTGAATCCGATGAAAATATAGAGCAGATCAGAAAGGTAAGGAAGTATTTAAGCGAAAATAATTTGTATAGTGAATAAAAAACAAGCCAACATACAAAAACTAGGTTGGCTTGTTGCTTCTATAAAGTTGTAGCTTACTGCTGTATGTTTTTTACTTCTTCAATGCTTAGAAAAACTAAGTAATTCATCAACCCAATTACATAAACACCTTTAAGTTGATATTTCTAATCTGTCTCTCTTTCTGCTTGACATGGATGATTTTTTTTATGAAAATGCATAATTAAAAGATGAATATCAAGGTTTATTTATCACTGATATATTGTGAAATTATTGACTAATTGGTGTATTTATTGTGATATATTCTATTTGACGCTTAATATATAGAACAGTGGGGTGCTAGGCTACACCAAATTAGACCATCAAGTGGGAGGTGGAAAAACAGGACAATTTGATCGTATCTATTATAATGAAGGTACAGGTGAAGTTGTTTTGGTAGAATGTAAAGGAGGTAGTGCTGGCTTAGGACAAAGAAACTTAGGTAAGGTTGCAGAGGATGATAATAAAATTCAAGTAGCGCAACAAGGAACGGAACAATATAGAGATGATCTTCTTAGTAAAATTCCTGAAAAGAGTGATCTTTCAAATAAAATTAAAGAGGCTTTACTAGACGAAAATTTAAACTATATACTTTTTAAACAAAAGTTGAAAGATGATGGAAGTCTCGGTGATTTATTAATTAAAAATTTTGAATAAAATTATGCTTATTAATCGTTTATCTCCATCAAATTTTTCTGATTTTAATTGGAATGATGAATTAGAACTACAAAAATATGTATTACGTTATGAAAAAATAATCGAAAATAAGGACAATATTCAAAAAAAGAATTTTGGAGCTTTTTCGAAATTTATTTTTAGTAACGCTTTACATTCATTAGTCTACACAAACAACAGAAAAATAATCCTAGATTTTCTTTATATGTCTCTTCAATTCGGAAAAGCTCACTTAGAGTTTTTATCCAAAGGAGAGGAGGTTTCAGAAGTTACATTAGGGAAATATAAAGTGAAGTTAAAAGGTTCAAAAGAGAAATTTGACTCTTATCATTTTAAAAACTTAATGTTGATTGCTTATTTATTTAGGGATGAATCATCCATGGTTGAATTGAGAAGTTATTTGGGGAAAGATTTATTTCATATATATGGAGAAGCAGGACAGTTAAAACTAGATTACCAGATGCTTCGTTATACTGCTGAAGATAAATTACGAAGGTATAAGTTAGCAGGTTTAAAGGAGATTGAATATCAAGGAATAGCACACTATATTGCTTTAGACCCTAAAGAATCTGGAACAATATTGATGAAAGAAAATGCAAAAAGATTTCAGATGTTTGCAGAGCCCAAATATGATTTACATGAACTAATGATCTCTCAAACCGAGAGAGAGTTTAATGAAGCTTTCAAGGTAATGTTTCCAAAATATATAGAAGCTATAAAAAGTGTGGAGGATCTAAAAGATAATTCTAACTTTTGGATAATTTGGGATCTATTCCTTACATGTTGCCTAGCCCATGAAAAAGGATGGGAAATTGAATTAGAATCAGATTATTTTCCTTCATGGTTATACAAGCGAGAATTTGAAATCCCTACCGATTTTCCTACTTAAAATACCTAATAAGCCAACCTACAAAAACTAGGTTGGCTTGTTGCTTCTATAAAGTTGTAGCTTACTGCTGTATATTTTTTACTTCTTCAATGCTTAGAAAAACTATGTAATTCATCAACCCAATTACATAAACACCTTTAAGTTGATATCTCTAATCTGTCTCTCTTTCTGCTTGACATGGATGATTTTTTTTATGAAAATGCATAATTAAAAGATGAATATCAAGGTTTATTTATCACTGATATATTGTGAAATTATTGACTAATTGGTGTATTTATTGTGATATATTCTATTTGACGCTTAATATATAGAACAGTGGGGTGCTAGGCTACACCAAATTAGACCATCAAGTGGGAGGAGGAAAAACAGGACAATTTGATCGTATCTATTATAATGAAGGTACAGGTGAAGTTGTTTTGGTAGAATGTAAAGGGGGTAGTGCTGGCTTAGGACAAAGAAACTTAGGTAAGGTTGCAGAGGATGATAATAAAATTCAAGTAGCGCAACAAGGAACGGAACAATATAGAGATGATCTTCTTAGTAAAATTCCTGAAAAGAGTGATCTTTCAAATAAAATTAAAGAGGCTTTACTAGACGAAAATTTAAACTATATACTTTTTAAACAAAAGTTGAAAGATGATGGAAGTCTCGGTGATTTATTAATTAAAAATTTTGAATAAAATTATGCTTATTAATCGTTTATCTCCATCAAATTTTTCTGATTTTAATTGGAATGATGAATTAGAACTACAAAAATATGTATTACGTTATGAAAAAATAATCGAAAATAAGGACAATATTCAAAAAAAGAATTTTGGAGCTTTTTCGAAATTTATTTTTAGTAACGCTTTACATTCATTAGTCTACACAAACAACAGAAAAATAATCCTAGATTTTCTTTACATGTCTCTTCAATTCGGAAAAGCTCACTTAGAGTTTTTATCCAAAGGAGAGGAGGTTTCAGAAGTTACATTAGGGAAATATAAAGTGAAGTTAAAAGGTTCAAAAGAAAAATTTAGTACAACTCATTTTAAATACTTGATGATAATATCCTATTTATTTAAGGATGAAAAATCTATGGGTGAATTGAGAGGTTATTTGGGGAAAGATTTATTTCATGTCTACGGTGAAGCAGGACAATTAAGCCTTGATTATCATATGCTTCGTTTCACGAAAGAAGATCTAGAAAGAAGAAATAAATTAGCAGAATTAAAAGAAATAGAATCACAAGGCATAGCTCACTACATTGCTTTAGACCCCAAAGAATCTGGAACAATATTAATGAAAGAAAATGCGAAAAGATTTCAGATGTTTGCTGCCTCCAAATATGATTTACATGAGATAATGGTTTCACAAACCGAAAAAGAATTTAATGAAGCTTTTAAAGTAATGTTTCCAAAATATGTGGAAGCCATTAAAAATGTAGAAGAAACTAAGGATAACTCCAACTTTTGGGTTATTTGGGATATTGTCTATACCTGTTGCTTAGCCCATGAAAAAGGCTGGGAAATTGACATAGCATCAGACTATTTTCCTTCCTGGTTATACAAGCGAGAATTTGAAATTCCTACAGATTTTCCTGCTTAAAATACCTAATAAGCCAACCTACAAAAACTAGGTTGGCTTGTTGCTGTATATATTTTACTTCTTCAATGCTCAAATCTGCACTATCTGGTCAAATTGAGCTTTAGTAAATTTTTAGCCGTTTCAATCATAGCAGAATATTCTGAAATTATAAAGAGCTTCATGTGTGCTTTGTTCCGTTATCGGCTTAGAAGATTTTGGTAATTCGAGGTACTCAAAAGTCTTTTTTAGAGTCGTACAATAAATGGTTACTCTAAATTCCCCTCTGCGGTAAGATAAATACTTTCTAGTGTGTCTTTTGTTTTTTTAGTTGGAGATTTCCACATTCCTCTTTGAATTGCTTCTAACATTCTTTCCGACATATCTTTTACAGCCCAAGGGTTGTGCTGTTCTAAGAATTGGAGATTCTCCGAATTAAAAAGGTATTCTTCTGTAATTCCTTCATACATAAAATCTTCAATAAGATTTGTTGTGGCATCATAAGCAAAAAGATAATCCATAGTTGCAGCCATTTCAAAAGCCCCTTTATATCCATGGTCTCTCATTCCATTCATCCATTTAGGGTTAATTACTCTTGAACGGTAGACCTTTAAAAGCTCTTCTTTAAGCGATTTTATTCTTGGTTTATCAGGTCTAGAATGGTCTCCAAAATAAGTAGTTGGAGCTTCTCCTTTTACCATAGTTACTGCAGCGGTCATTCCTCCTTGAAACTGATAATAATCGTCAGAATCAAGTAAATCATGTTCCCTATTGTCTTGATTTTGAATAACAACTTCAACCTCTGAAAGTCTTTTCTTAAACGATTCATGTGCTGATTTTCCTTCATTCTTACTGCCTGAGTATGCATACCCCCCCCAGTTGATAAAAACATTAGCAAGGTCTTCTTGGGTTGTCCAATTTTTTTCATCAATTAACCCTTGCAAACCAGCTCCATAAGCACCAGGTTTAGCACCAAATACTCTGTAAAGTGCTCTTTGGTGCGCAGTAATATTGTCTAAACCTTTACTTTTCCATTCTTCTTTTTCCTTTTCAACTCTTGCTCTAATAGGGTTCTGATCAAACGGTTCGTCTAATGCGGCTACCTTTTCAATGGCTGTGTTAAACAATGAGATAACATCTGGAAAAGCATCTCTAAAAAAACCTGAAATACGTAATAACACATCAACACGAGGTCTTTTTAACGTAATAAGAGGTATAATTTCAAAGTCTTTTACTCTTCTATTTACTCCTTGCCAAATAGGTTGTACACCCAATAGAGCAAGTGCCTGTGCAATATCATCACCGCCAGTTCTCATGGTAGAAGTACCCCAAACAGAGATTGCAACAGTAGCTGGAAATTGCCCTTCTTCTTGTAAATACCGATCAATAATATTTTGAGCACTCTTACTACCTAAATCATAAGCAGACGGAGAAGGAATGGTACGTGTATCTACAGAATAAAAATTTCTACCTGTAGGTAAAATATCTAAACGCCCTCTTGTAGGTGCACCAGATCCACCGGCAGGAATGTAAGCACCGTTTAAACCATTAATAAGGTTTGTTATTTCTTGTGTAGTTTTTTCTAAAGTAGGTAAGGTATGTTTTAGTATAGTATTAATGCTGTTTTTTGTTTCGTTACCTATTTTTCCAATAATTGGTTTTTTATAAACTAAAGAAGTAATAATAGTCTTTGCTCTATTTTCTAATACTTCAATTACTTGACCAAGAGATCTACAGGGGCTTCCAAAAAGCAGTGTTTTAAATTCCGTTTCATAGTTTGTATCAAGAACATCAATGTTGAGTTGTAAATCAAGTGCTAAGGATTGTAATATACTCTTATAATTTCCTTGTGGTAAACGATGTAATGCAACAATCAAATCCACTAATTTTTCTTCTTGAGGTAAGCAGCCAAATATGTGTAATCCCCCTCTAATTTGAGCTTCTTTCAATTCACATAAGTACCCATCAATTACTTCTAAAAGTGCATCAATATCTTTTCCATCATCATTTAAATCAGTTTTTAAATGTGTCTCGTTTACTAATTTTTCAATTTTTATTTTGATAAGATTTGCCCTTTTAGGATCAAGTAAAGCAGATTCATAGTACTCATCAATTAAAAGTTCTAATTGCAATAATTCACCATAGTTTTCAGCCCTTGTCATTGGCGGAATTAAATGATCTAGAATGATAGCATGGTTTCTTCTTTTGGCTTGCGTTCCTTCTCCCGGATCATTAATAATAAAAGGATAAAAATGAGGAACTGCTCCTAAAATAGCTTCTGGAAAACAACTTTCTTTAGACAATGCAACACCTTTACCGGGTAACCATTCTAAATTTCCATGTTTTCCAACATGTATAATTGCATCAGCTTTAAAAACTTGTTGCACCCAAAT
The DNA here is from genome assembly GCF_003970675.1 of Flammeovirga pectinis. Lineage (GTDB taxonomy): Bacteria > Bacteroidota > Bacteroidia > Cytophagales > Flammeovirgaceae > Flammeovirga > Flammeovirga pectinis. The sequence goes on along the minus strand of NZ_CP034563.1, from coordinate 1,277,869 downwards.
ATAGTAGGCTAAATAAGCGTACGTTGGAGGTAAATCTGGAGAGTGATATGTTGCTTGTAGGTCTAAATTGTATCCTCGATTGGGTTGAATACTAAGAAAAATAGCACCAAGTTTTTTACCGGGAATTAAGAAATGTCCATTTCTATAATTAGGAGATGTAGAAGGATGACCCCATTGTTGTTCAATCTTTGTTCTAAGTGTTTCAGAAAGTTGATTGTAATGATAATAAAATACTTCTTCTTTAATTTTTATCTCAGCATTTTTGTAAGAAAGTGATGTGAGATCATTTGTTACATTTTCAGTCAGACTTTCTATTAATTCTTCTGTAGTTGTAGGAATTGTTTGTGTTAAGGAGTAGTTGTCTTCTTTTAAGGCATTAAGAATTTGCAAAGTACTTGCCGGAGTATCTAAACCAACACCATTGGCAAGCCGACTGTTTTTACTAGGGTAGTTTGGTAGAATTACGGCAATATTTTTCTCCTTATTTTCTTTTGTATTCAATTTATTCCAAGCCTCTGTATGGTTGGCTATAAAATTACACCCTTCTACATGTGGTACGTAACAAACTATTTCAGAATCTGTTAACTCGTCTTTTTCTTGTGCTTCTTTAAAAGAAATCACATTGCCAATAATTTTCCCGTCTACTTCTGGTAAAGCGATATTCATGGCAATATCTGTAGGGGGTAATCCAAATGTACCCTCGTGCCAAACTTGTTTGCTACAACTGGCTTGAATGGCTTGAATTACGGGTACATTTACTACCTCGAATAAGCTTTTTTCTTCTGTTTCTTTAAAACCTTGTAACGAAAAACCTGTAGTATTTATAATAACTTTAGGTGTGGCTATTTTATATAATTCAAGTAAGTTAGTAATACGTTGTTGAATATCAGTTTCTCTATAAGTTAAGGCCATTAAAGTGATGGCTGTAATTCCCTTTTTTTCTAAGGCTCTTGAAACTTCTAAAATAGGGGCTAAATTATCTGCTAAGTAATTACTTCTATAAGCAAAAATTAAAGCTGTAGGAAGGTTACTTTTCTTCCAATTGTTATCAATAATTCCTTGCGTATGATGGTATAAAAAGACATCATCAATGGCTTTTTTTTCTTTTATTAAAAATGGATATTGAAATGCTTCTTTTACAATTAATTTAAATGCTTCTGCTGTATTTTGTTTTCCTCCTGCAACAAAATATTCCCATATTTTATTTACTACAGGTAAAGGTAAAGTAGACAATTGCATTAACTCTAAATCTGGTTGATTATCGCCTGGTAAAAAGAGTAATGTAATACTATTCTCAGCAGCAAAAGAAGAAATAGCTTCGCATAAATAAGAAAAATAAGCAGTACCTCCAAGTAGTTTTAATACAACAACTTTTGCTTTACTTACAACTTCTTCTAAGTAGGTGTCTATGGTAAGTTCTTGCTTAAAATAAGTAAGATTTGCTAACCGTAAACTTGGAATATCTTTAAACTCCTTGTGTATTTCTTTATACACTTTATTGAGAGTGAATAGTTCTGTGTCTGCTGCAGAAAGAAATAAGATATCTCCGGCAGATTGTTGAATATGAAAGACCCCTTCATCGTTAGGGTTCCATCCTCCTGGAAGTGTTGAAATTAAATGCATTGCAAAAAAGAAGTTGTTTAAACAGCCCTTGATCTAAAGAACAAAGGCTGCTTTATTAATCAGTTAGTAGCAAATTAAACTGTTGCAGAAGTAGTTAACGAGATATTTCTACCTATCACTACTAAATGTGTTTTACGTATTTCGTCTGCTTCCCAAGGTCTATCAAAATAATAATCAAAACGATCTCCAACACCTTGAAGTATCATGCGCATTGGTTTATTTGGAATATTTACAAAACCTTTAATTCTATAGATTTCATTTTCATTTACCATTTGCGTAAGCGCTTTGATTAGCTGTTTGATGTTTGGTGTTTCTTCAAATTCAAGCAACTCTGTTTTTATGTCATCATCATGTTCATGATCGTGTCCATGTTCGTGATGGTGTTCATGAAGTGAGTGTCTATTCTCTAAATCATCTTCGGCAGAAGCCTCAATTCCTAATAATAGAGTAGTACTAATATCTCCATTAATTATTGGAATAATCTTGGTATTCGCTTTTACCTTTTCAGAAACAAAGGCTGCAATTTCAGTGTACTTTTCTTCGTCAACTAAATCTCTTTTACTAACTAGAACTAAGTCGGCACAAGACAATTGATCTAAAAATAATTCTTCAATTGGTGTTTCATGATCTAAAGAATCATCTGCTAAACGTTGTGCTTGTACACGTTGTCTATCACAAAATTCACCAGTAGCAATACCAACTGCATCAACAACAGTAATTACAGCATCTATGGTTATGTGTGGTTTTAAATCTGGCCAATTTACAGCACGTACTAAAGGCTTAGGCATTGCTAAACCAGAAGTTTCTATTACTATATGGTCGATATCTTCTTTACGCTCAATAAGTTCTAGCATTGCAGGTAAGAACTCTTCTTGAACGGTACAGCAAATGCAACCATTGGATAACTCAATTATGTTACACTCTTTATCGTCGCAACCCGATTTTATAATATCACCGTCTACACCAACTTCTCCAAATTCGTTTACTAATAACGCAATTCTCTTCCCATTGGTGTTTTTTAGCATATTATGTACTAGAGTGGTTTTACCCACACCTAGAAAGCCTGTAACGATTGTAATAGGTATTTTTCTCATGCTTTTTTCTTTCTTTTATATAAAAATAAGTTCCATTTTTCTTCTGCTACACCATGCTTATCCATTTCTGCTCTAGCCATTGTAAAGAATAGATCGGAGAGGCGGTTTATATAAGAAGAAATGTATTCATGAACACTTTCAGGATCTACTTTTGCAAGTGTTACTAATGTTCGTTCGCCTCTTCTTACTTGGGTTCTACACACATGGCAGAGTGCTGAAATTTCGTTTCCTCCCGGAAGTAAAAAATAGTCAGAAGGGCTACTCATATTATTTTCCATAGCATCAATCCATTCTTCGCAAAAAACAGCACCATCTTCTGGCTGAGGGTTCTTATTTTCTTTTTTAGAGTCGGATGGTCTTGCTAAATGAGACATCATATTCATCATATCTTTTTGAATACGGTGTAAATTTGGTTGCCATTCATGGTCGTTTCCTAGTTTTGATCTTAGTAAACCTATTGTAGAATTTACCTCATCTAAAGTACCAATACATTCTATTCTAGGAGCATCTTTTGCTTCTCTCTTACCCCCAAAAACGCCTGTTTGTCCCTTATCACCTTTTCTGGTATATACTTTCATAGTTGTAAAGTTTTATCTGTTAAATAGTTAGTAATTGATTTAAATTGTTGCTTCTCTCCAAAATAAAGGTGGATATACGAAGCCATAACATTTTTATATCTATAAATTTTTGTTGGAATTTCTTTTTCCCGAGCACTAAAAACAGTACCTACGGTTGCAATCTTTTCATCTTCATATACATTAGAATAATGAAATTCATGGCCTTTAATTGTGGTAGCACCAAGTAGTATTGTGCGGTAACCTAAATGGAGTTTCATCTCTTTTAAAGAACTTGTAAAAGGAAAAACATTGGCCATCTTAAAAGCAGTTCCTTTCTGATCTATCATGGTTTTTCCTAAGTACATCATCCCTCCACATTCAGCGATAATAACGCCATCATTTTCTGCATATGTTTTAATTGCAGAAAGCATTGTTTTATTCTGTGCTAAAGCTTTAGCATAACATTCTGGGTAACCACCTGGGAAATAAATAAAATCTGCTTGTGGTAATTCTTTATCATGTATTGGACTAAAGAATACCACTTTTCCAGCAGTTTTTAATGCATTAATATTTTGAGTATAGCTGAAATTGAAACCTTCATCTTTTGCTACTGCAATTGTTATATCAGAATTAGGCTGATGTATATCCTTTTTTATGTGCGGAGTTTCTGCATAGGTACACAAATCAAGTAATTGATTTACATCTACGGTTAATTCTATTTGGTTGGCAATAGTATTTATCTTTTGCTCATATGCTTTTAAATTCTCAATTGATAACCCTAAATGCCTAGATTGGATTTGACAATCCTCTAAAAAAGGAACATAGCCTAATGCTTTTATTCCAACATCTTCACAAGCTTCTTCAAGAAATTTATAATGACTTTTTGTATTGACTCTATTAAAAATAACCCCTATGATATTTAAAGTGGGATCGAAGTTTTTAAAACCAAAAAGTAAAGGGGCAACCGAGTATGCAACAGCCTTTGCATCTACAACAAAGACAATTGGGAGGTTTAATTTCTTGGCCAATTCGGCTGTACTTCTTTCTGCTTTTTTTGCTCCATCAAAAAGGCCCATAACACCTTCTATACATTGTATTTCTGATGTAGAAACGTAGTTATTATAAGTCTCTTTTAAGTGGGTTTCAGACATCATATAGAGGTCTAGGTTTATACCTGTTTTTCCACAAGCTATACCATGAAACTTTGGATCTATATAATCTGGTCCACACTTAAAAGGCTGAACAGATTTCCCTCTTTTTTTTAATGCTCTTAAAAGCCCTAAAGTAACCGTTGTTTTTCCTGAATTACTTGTTGGAGCAGCAATAATAAAACTTGATTTTTGCATTGTATTACCCTTTTACTTTTAGTGGTAGACCAGACACAATAAACGTTACTTCTTTTGCCATTTCTGCAATTCTTTGGTTAAGTAAACCGTGTATATCTGTAAACTGTCTGCTTCCTTTATGCATAGAAATTCCTCCTAAACCAATTTCATTAGTAACCACAATTAAAGTGCATTCTTGCAGAATTAGTTCGTTCCAAATAGCTAAGGCTTTAGAAAGCGTTTTCTCTTTATCGTAATTGCATAAATCGAATATATTTGTGAGCCATAATGTTACGCAATCCATTAACACCACCTTATTTTTAAACTGATGCTGCTGTATGTCGATTTCTTCTTCTATGGTTATCCAATTACTTGTTCTTCTTTGTTGATGTAAACCAACACGTTCTGCATATTCTTTATCCCATTTTTTAGATGTAGCGAGATAGTAAGGAGTAGGAGAAAGAGAAAGTGCTAGTCTTTCTGCAAAAACACTTTTTCCAGAACGTTGTCCGCCAGTTATCATATGGATTTTAGCTTTCATAGTTCTAATTCTAGTTTTTGATACGTCCCATTTAGAGCCTCAGAAAGTTGTTTCATACTACCAAGTTGTACAATGCCTGTTTCGGTATCTACAAGAATCAATTCATTTATTTTTTTACAGTGAAATTGATAGCTACCAATAATTTCTTCTAAACCAAAACTAGAACAAAAGTGACCGTCGGAAACAAGAACAAGGTCAATTTTCTTTGCTTCTGCTTGAGCGAGAATATTCTTTATGTGTTTAAAACCAGCTACAATATTTGTTTTACCTCCAGTTTTTAATTCTTGCAATGCTTGTATAAAGGTGGTCTCTTTCGACGTCTTTTCTAGTACAGTTACTGCTTCTCCTTGAAAAAGCGTAACTAACGAAAACTGAATAGTACTGGCCTTTTTATTTCTTACAATCTTTTCAACAATTCCTTTTGCTTGTGCTATCACTTCTTCTTGAAGCATAGAACCACTAGAATCTAATAAAAATATAATTTGTTGCGTTACGGTTTCGTTTTGAGTTTTATTAAAAACTTCAAATTGATCTTTTGCTAAATATTGCCCTACAGATTTTCGTCTGTCCAATGTGTTTTTTGTTGTGTTTTGCTGTATAGATTGTTGTACTCCAATGTCTAAAGCACTATCAAATTGTATTTTATCTTTTGGTATAATAGGATTAAAAACAGCCGTTTCGTTCTGCTCTTGTGGTTTTTGAGGCGGTGTGTTTTTCTCTTCTTCTTTCTGATTTTGAGACTGTTCTGAAGGTGGTGGTGTGTTGTTTTTCCTATGGTTTAAGACAAAATCTTTTATCGCATCAACATCTTCTGTACTTACACTATCTTTTTGATATAAAGAGGCGTATGCTCTAGCAGTTTTTACCAATAGTATATCCGCTCGTAAACCCTCTACAGCATTTGCTACTGCTAAACTAGAACAATAGTCTATTACTGAAGGGAGAATAGTTACTTTTAAAAGCTTATTTTTTGCAGTTGTAATTTGTAGAGCGAGTTGCTTTTGTTCATCAGCAAATTGTGAAGAAAAAGCTATTGGATTACTATCAAAAGCAAGTCTATTTTTTACAATAGTTGTTCTATCAATTAGCTTATCTGTGGTCTTTATATGCACACTTAATCCAAATCTATCTTTCAGCTGAGGTCTTAGTTCTCCTTCCTCTGGATTCATAGAACCCACTAAGCAAAATTTACTATCAAAAACTTTAGAAATTCCTTCTCTTTCTAAATGATACTTTCCAGAAGCAGAAGCATCTAAAAGAACATCCATGAGGTAGTCGTTCAGCAGGTTTATTTCATCAATATATAAAAAACCATTATTGGCCTTGGCAAGTAAACCAATTTGTACTTCTTCACTTTTATCATTAATCAGTTTTTCTAAATTGATATGTCCTAGAACACGATCTTCTGAAGCTCCAATAGGTAAATTAACAAAGTTACAATTTAGCAAATCTGACAAAGAGCGTATTAAAGTAGTTTTACCAGTGCCTTTATCACCTATGGCTAAAACGCCTCCGAGCGATGGGTCAATACTATTAAGTAGGAGTGCCAATTTAAATTGTTCTTGTCCTACAATTGCGGTGAACGGAAAATTCATATTTATCAGACTATAAAGAGTTGAAAATCCAATAGAAACCAAGTAGGATAGATGTAAGGCCTGCAATGCCATTCATCCATTTAAAAATGGATAGGTTTTTCTCAATAAAACGACTTAATACAGACAGTAAAGCATAACTATATACACTCATTGCAATGATAATTCCGATAGACTCTACCAATAAAATAATAATAGCATCCATGAGTGTTGAAGAACTTAAAATTAACGCAGAAGTTAATGCACCACCAGTACCAGCTAAACCATGTAACATGCCTACCCAAAATGATCTGTTCATAGGGTTCATGGCAATTTCTTCACCTTGTTTACCATGCAAATGAATCAGATTACTATCTATATGATCATGCTCTTCAATCTTTTTATGGTCTTTCATCATTTCTTTCAACTTATGGTTTCTACGGATAGAAACTATACCGAGCCATATCATAATTGGTCCGACAGAAAGCTCTGCGTAATAAGAAATATCCTTTACAAAAATTTCTACAGTACTTTTAAAAATAAGGGCAATGCCTCCTAATAATAATAATGTTACAGAATGTCCTAATGCCCATTGAGAAGCTTTAAATACATTTTTTGCTGATGTTTTTTCATTTTTAATGGCATTTTCTGTTGCTAATACGGAAACTGCTGTTACATGGTCAGGTTCAAAAGAATGAAGTATTCCTGCCATTAATGGTCTGATGATGTTTGTTAAAGTCATTGGTGTTTAAATTGAATGTAATCGCCATCTTTTCCGATTAAGAAAAGATGGAATTCTGTTTGTTTTAGTAGTATTCTTATTTCTTGATAACAAGCAGAAAGAAGCGCTTGATAAAAGCATTCCTCTTTATTAAAAGGAATAACCTCTACTAATCTACTTGCCATATTTAATTTTATAATATCACCTCTTAAAGAGAGCGGATAGTTGTTTTCTAAGGCAATGTTTGCAATAAATTCTTTGTCCCAGCTAGAGACACAACTGTGTGTGTCTGTCTGCCCCTGAGCGAGCTTAACCGCCTTACCGAGCATAATTCCCATTGTTACTTTTTTAATGGGAGAGGTGTTGATTTTTCGGAGAGTATCGCCAATCCAATTTCCGTAATGAATAAAAGATTGCTCTGTTAATTTCGGGAACAATTGTTTTAAATATTTTTCGCTTCTAGCACCAGAATTAATCACTAATTCTGTAATGCCATTGGCCACCGCTACATCTACACCTTGTTCTATACTTGCTATATAAGAGGAAGCGGAATAAGGTTTTACAATGCCACTTGTTCCTAAAATGGATAACCCATTCATTATTCCTACCCTTTCATTTAAGGTTTTTTTTGCTAGCTTTTTACCGTTAACAACATATACCGTAACTGCAATGCCAACTTCTAAATCATAATCATGAAGTATCTTCTGAAGAGCATTGCGAATCATATTTCTTGGTACAGGGTTAATTGCAGGTTCTCCAACTTTTAATTGTAAACCTGGTAATGTAACTGTGCCAACCCCTTCACCCGCACAAAACTGAATTTCTTGTTCTTTTATAAATTGAATTTCGCAACCTATTTCTGCTCCATTTGTAACATCTGGATCATCTCCAGCGTCTTTTAAGACACTACATTTGGCAGTTTGCGTAGTAAATTCACAATAGTGAACAGGGATTTCTAAGATTTTATCAATAGGTAAATGTACAGTTATAGCCGCTTGTTTTTGTTGTAAAACAATAGCCATTAACCCTGCTTTAGCCGCAGCTGTAGCAGACGTTCCGGTTGTAAAACCTTCCCTTAATTCACCTTTTGGAATTTCTTTTAAACCCATGCTTTTGCCATTAATACTTCTAATTCTTCAATAGAATAAATGGTTGTAAAAGAACTAGGTATGGACGGTTCTCTTACAATGATGATAGGTAGGTTACATTGTAAAGCAGCATCAATTTTTGTCATTAAAAAACCACTATTGCCACTTTCTTTTGTAATTACTATATCAATTTTATGTTCTTTAATTACTGCTATCTCTTGTTCTAAATTATTAGAAGGCATAGCACAAATAAGTTTTGTTTTTGGAATACCTGTCTCTTTTGCAATTACGATTGATGTTTCTCTTGGCAAGATTCTAAAAATGGCAGGGTTGTCTTTCCAATACTCTTTAAAAATGTGGATAGTCTGCACACCTGTTAAGCCTAATAGTTTTTTACCGAGAAACGGGCCAAAAAGAAGTGCTTTGGCTTGGTCGTAACTCTTTACAAAATGAACGAATGGATGCGTTGGGATAAGTAGTTTTTTTCTAGCCAAACGGATAACCGGAATACCGAGATGTATACCAACTTTATCTATTGTAGCATGTAATTCTTTGGCAAAAGGATGCGACGCATTGATAATTGTAGTAACCTTATTTTTAAGAATAAAAGCACTTAATAATTTGGCATTTAAAACACCATATCTGTAGGTAGAAAATGGCGTGTTATCAAATGCTACTTTTGTTTTCGTAGAATAGATATAGGGTATTTTCTTTCTTTCAAAAAAGTGCACCACCTTTTTCCCTTCCGTAGTTCCTCCAAAAATTAAAACCATAGTTACGCTTCTTTAACTACAAACTTTTTATTTGTTCTAAATATATGTTGCCAATCTGGACTGTATAATTGCGACCTGTTTTTACGAGCACCAATGGCTTTACCCACAACAATTAATACTGTTCTTGTTTTCTTACTGTCTTTTACAATTTTGGCTAAGTCTGTAAGTTTACCTTGGTAAATTTCTTCGTCTTTCCATGTTAATCTATAAAGCACTGCAACTGGAGTTTCTGGATCGAAATGCTCTAATAATTGATATTGTACTTTTGCGGCAATGCCTGCACTTAAAAACAAACACATTGTTGCATTGGTTTTTGCAAAAGCGGCTATATTTTCTTTTGGAGGCATAGGCGTTTTACCTTCTCCTCTTGTTAAAACTATAGATTGAACTACCTCTGGAATAGTAAATTCAGAACGTAATACTGCAGCTGCAGCACTAAAAGCAGAGATACCAGGCACAATAAAATAATCCATTTTTAACTCATCAAAAATGGTCATTTGTTCCTGTATAGCACCATATAAAGAGGGGTCGCCACTGTGTAATCTAACAACAGAATTACCTTTTTTGTACTGTTCTGTCATAATTTCAACCTGCTCTTCGAGTGTCATCATTGCAGAATTTCTAACAATTGCACCTTCTTTGCACCAATTAATCATTTCTTCTGGTACAAGACTCCCTGCATACAAAATGCAATCTGCTTTTTCTAAATACTGCTTTCCTTTTACAGTGATAAGTTCCTCATCTCCAGGACCAGCACCAATAATTGCAATTGCTGTTCTGCGTTCGTATTCTTTTTTTAATGCAACAGAAAAAGTAAACTTATCAGAATTATCTAAATGAATTTTTTGCTTTTCTACAAGCACTTGTTCTTGTCTAGACAATAGTAACGCTGTTGATTCTGACACTCCATCTACCCCAATTTTAGATTGAACCATTTCACTAGGATTAGGTACAACAACTTTATCTATTTCATCTTTTGTGAAAGTGATAAAAGGCAATTTATATTTCTTACTTAGCTTTAAATAGGCACTTTGTTCGGCTTTAATATCAACAGAGCCTATTTCTTTAATCGACTCAAATGCGATGGCACAAGTAGAAAGTTCAGCTTTAAGCCTTTGTTCAAATAATGGGAAATCTAATGTTTTAGAACATCCTGTTCCTACTGCTAGTACTTTAGGATGATATGAAATTTGAGGAAGAGACGCATTGTAAACTTTATAAGTTACTGTTATTAGTAACTTATATTGAGAATAGTCAATGTCTTTTTCAGTATAAAATACAGAAACAAAAGCAGGAAGGTTTTTTTCAAGGTAGTGTGTGCCTTTATCTTTTATATCAAGAAGAAGGACGGTTGGTTCGTTATTTACAAAAAGGCTAATAATTTGATTTAAAGGTTGATTAGTGCTTGTAGACCAATTAAACTTTGTGCCTAGTGTATCTAAAGCCCAGATGTTTTGTAAATCACTTGATGTACTAATGATAGCATTTCCGCCAACTATTTGAGCTACTTTATTAGTGAAATCATTACCTCCACCAATATGACCAGCCAAAACAGATTGACAATTTTTCCCATGATCATCTACACAAATTACAGCTGGGTCTGTTTTCTTACTTTCAATAAATGGAGCAATTAAACGAACACAAATACCTAAGGCACTTATAAAACAAATACCATCTAGTTTCTGATAATTTTTAGAGAGGTATTCATTAATTGAACTCACTACAGAAACATTTTCGTTACTTGTAGAACGTGTAGTAATGATTAATGATTTAGGAAATTCTTTCTGAAGAATGAGAGCGATACCAATTCCTTTATCGGTTGTAGCAATTATACTTATTTTTTTCATTGTTCTATTTTTTAGCAACAAGTACATGTACTGTGTTGTGTTCGTTTAGTGTTACTTTAAGTGGAGGAGTAAGTTTGTAGTTTAAATCATGAGCACATTTTATAAACGTATTGTATGATTTTTCTAGAATAGTATTCATTACAATGACGCCTCCTTGTTCTAAAATTGCATCAATTTTATGCATCATTTCTTCTAATCTATTACCATGCCCCCTATAAATAATGCATCTGGTTTTTGAAACATTGATAGCTCTAAATTCATGAAATCATTTATTTCTATTTGTACACCCGGACAATGATGCGAATAGGTGTTATTGGCAATGATATCTTTACATTCTTCTCGAATTTCAAAAGCCAACACAGAAACATTTGGGTAGCTTAATTGTGCTTCAATTGCTATTGCACCTGTACAACTCCCTATATCCCAAAAACAACTTTTAGAATGTAGTTCTAAGGCTGGAATTGTAATAGATCGGATTGCCTGTTTAGTAATCATTCCAGGTCTTCCTTCCAACGTTTGAAAGCTAGAATCACTGAAACTTAAAGGGATTCTTTTGTCTGATTTCTTTATTAAAATAATGCAGTTTAAGAGTTGGATATCATTTACTTTAAGTGTTTCTACACAACTTAAAATCCTTATTCTTTCATTTTCTCCTTCTAATTCTTCTCCTATTAGAAGATCATAATCCAAGAAGTTATACTCTAGTAAACGTTGTGCAATATGTTTTGGAGAATGTGTTTTATCCGTTAATATTCCAATCAATTCTTCTCCTTTAATAAGGCAACTATCTAATGGTTTCCAAGAGTTTCTACCATGTAAAGAAATAGTTCTTAAACTACTATAATTAAGTACGTGCTTTTGTGCTAGTAATTGCAATGAATTAAAATGAGGAAATACGCTAACAATTGCATTTGGTAATAACCTTTTTACAGTATTTGCAAAACCAAAAAAGAGAGGGTCTCCAGAAGCAAAAACTAGCAGTTTATTTTGTTTCGCTCTAACATATTCAGTCATTACATCTGGCATTTTACCTGTAATCGCAATCCATTCATGCTTTTTTGGTAATAGATGTTTGATTAATGCGTAATGTCTTTTTCCTCCAGAAAATAAACTATGCTGATGTATCACATAGTGTTGTTCTGGAGTGAACTCTTGGTTGGCTTTATTACCAATCCCAATAATATCAATATGAAGAGAAGAGCTATCCACTTTAAAAATAATTAGTTGATTCTTGAAGCGTAAAACAAGCATTAACCAATGCAGCCGCTATATTACTTCCGCCTCTATTTCCATGAAGTGTAATCCAAGGTGTATTTTTTGATTGTACTAACTGCTCTTTTGATTCTAAAACATTCACAAAACCAACAGGAACACCAATAACTCCTGCAGGTTGGAAAGAAGGCGTATCACGAAGCTGATCTGTAATTTCGAATAAAGCGGTTGGTGCATTTCCTACAACATAAAGAGCGTCAGGATAAAGGCCAATTGCTTTTCGAAGTCCGGCTTGTGAACGAGTGAGTTCTTCTTTTTCAGCAAATGCAGGTATCTCATCATCATTTAAGCAGCAGACAATTTTATTCTGAAATTTCTTAGCGAATTGTTTTGTAATACCTGCTTGTACCATGGTAACATCTGTAACAATAGTTCCACCATTTTGAAGGTGATCGGAGAGTTGTTCTACTGCTTTTTGAGAAGCCGCATAATGTATATGATCATCCAATACTCCAGTAGTATGTATTACACGAGTAATTGCCCATTTATCTGCTGTACTATGTGCTAATTCTTGTAGTTTATTTGTTACAATTCGAAAGCTTTCTTGCTGAATTTCTGTACCTGTTTTAGGCTTTCTATTCAGGTACCCTCTTGGTGTAATAAGATGCTCTTTATATTGATAAGTTTGAGAGTTTCCGATCATTACCAAAGAGAACATATCCACTAATTCAACATCAAAAGTACCTAATGTTTGGATTGTTATTTTTTCTTCTGGCCTAGTTACCTGACGTATAATTGCTACAGGTGTACTCGGGTCTCTTTCCTCTAAAAAAATCTTCTTTAACCTTTCAAGTTGCCAATACCTTTTTTTACTTTTTGGATTGTATAAACTAGTCACAAAATCGCCACTTGCAGCAGCTCTTATTCTTTTTTCAATTACTTGCCAAGGCGTCATTAAATCTGATAAAGAGATACAACAGAAATCGTGACCTAAAGGTGCTCCTAATTTACTTCCCGCTGCTAAAAATGCAGATACTCCCGGAAGCGTCTCTAGTTCAAGAGGTAATTCTGGTTGCAAAGACGCTACTTGATAAACTATGGCAGCCATAGAATAAATACTAGCATCTCCTGATCCAATTACAAAAACGTGTTGATTTTTCTTAGCTTCTTCCACTGCTACAATTGCCCTTTCTTCTTCTTTACCCAAAGGCATGGCAATTTTAACGGCATCTTTTTTTATAAAATCCTCACAAAATTGGAAGTAATAATCATACCCAATAATTACATCTGCCTTTTGCAGGGCATTGGTTACAATCGGAAGAATATAATCTTTATGTCCAGGGCCTAAACCCGCTACTGTAATCTTCATGAATAGTTTGTTTGTTTAATTATTAGCAACGAGAAATAGGGGATTTCTCTTTCTTGAATTTCATTTAAAGAAGACGTGATAAATTGATCTTCTGTACCCAATTTTTCACAATACGTAAACGAAATAGCTTTGGTAGAAAGTAGCGGAACAATGTACTTTAAACTTGATTTAATTTTCATTAATACCACCGTGTCTGAACCCTGAAGTGCTTCTTCTAAATCCTTAGAAGATTGTAGCATTGGCAAAACCTTTATAGTTTGGTTTAACAATGCTAAAGGTTTCTGAATTACTGCAGCCCCTAAATGAAAAGACGTAATACCCGGTACAAGCACCACTTCCAAATTTTCTTTTTGAAATTTTTCTAATAGATATGAAAACGAGCTGTAAGTACTTAAATCACCTTCAGACACAACAGCAACATGTAATCCGTTATTGTAATCTATTTTTATTTGCTGAAAAGTGTTTTCATAAACAGCATCTACATGTATTCTATCAATTGTCATGTTGAGATAGAAACCGTTTAATTTTTCTTGATCTAAATCGTAATTATCCAATACTTGTAATGAATAACTTTTTTTGATCCCATCTTTATGTAATGAACCTGGATAGTAAATTTTATCAACAGCTTGTAGTGTTTTAAGACCTTTAACTGTAATAAGATCGGGGTCTCCAGGACCTAAAGAAATGCCGTATATTTTGCCTTTTTTCATTGTCTAGATACCTAATACATTTTTAAAAGCAGCAACAACTCCTTTCTTCTCATTTACCTTTTCCTCTTCTTCAAAAAGAATCCCTTTTACATTTAAATGATGCCCAATTTGTTCTTTCCCTTCTTCTTCTTCAAACCCAATAATTTGCTTTCTGTATTTACATAATTGGCAATTCATGTTGGCTTCCCCATTGATTGCTTGATCAAGTCGTTCATCAAAAGCTTTTAAGATATATTCATCAGAACCAAAAGCATCTGTACTAATATATTTGGTTGTAGAAGTTAAATCGAACGCATCTACGGCCGCATAAATTCGTTCAAGAAGTACCCCCGTAAAAAAGAAAAATGGAATAACATATGTACGTTTAAAACCCAATTTTTCTATCATTGGTAAACTATCTGCAATAGTTGGGTAGGCAGTGCCACTGTATGCCACAGTTGTAAAACCAAAACCCATTCCTTCCCAAAGCATTGCGGCTAATTTATGTACATCAGAGTTGGCGTCTGGATCTGTCGTGCCTCTGCCAATTACAATAAGACCACATTCTTTTCTATCTATTGGTGGTAAAAGAGTTTCTTGTTCAAGAATCCTTTTTTTAGAAAGTTCTAAGAGATAAGAACTAACACCAATGTGTTTCCCCATTTTTATTTGTAGATCTGGGTAATACGATTGGATGGTATTCATCTCATAAGGGATATCGTTTTTAGCATGAGAACCTGCAAATAGAATTACAGGTAATGCATAAATTACACGTACACCTTTTTGATATAAACGCTCAACTGCGGCTTCATAAAGAGGATGACTAAATTCTAAAAAGCCATAATCAACTTCATAATTCTCTTCGTATCTCTTTTGGAGAATACCTACTAACTTTTTAAAAGCATCTGTTCCTGTTTTTCTTCTGGAACCATGACCGCATAGTAAAATTCCTTCTTTCATAGCTATTTTACAGTTTGAATACCTTCGTTAAAGAAAACTTGAGGATCTGGATATTGATATGCAAAAGACAAAAGTTGTCTAGATTTAGTGCTATCTACTATTTTGTAGGCAGCAGAACGTTGTTTGTTAAAAATTGGAGAAGGCAGCTGCAGTATTCGTGCTGCTTCTGAGTATAAATTTCGTCTTAAAGGATGTTTTTCTGCACAACCATTTATTATTTCACCAAAAATGTTTTTTGAAATAATCTTAGTTATTAATGCAACAGCATCTTCTTGATGAATTACATTTACAGGTACACTAGGATGCTTTAATACTCTTTTTTCTTTAAGAAATTGAGTAGGATGACGATCATTTCCAATTAACCCAGCAAAACGAATAACAGTGAGATTATCTCTAAAATGAGCAGTTAATACTTGTTCTGCAGCATAAATAGATTTTCCGTTTGCAGTACTAGGTTTTGGTAAATATTCCTCGTTTACCATCTGATTTAAATTTGGATAAACAGATGTTGAACTCACAAAAATCACTTTGATTGAAGAAGATGTTTGCTTTACAATTTGAAGCATTTGCTGCTTGTAAGTTTGGTCAATATCTTTCCTAGTATTAGGCGGAAACATGATGATCAGAATTGCAGTATTTTCTATAAATTCAGTCCAATTACCTATTATCTGATCAACTTCGATACTAATTACATTAATAGTATACGGATGAAGATGTAAAGTTGAGCGTTCATTTTTATAGCGAACACTACCATTCAATGCATAACCTTTTTCTATAAGATTTGCAGCAAGAGGAGTACCCAACCAACCTACGCCAAGTATTGAAATGTTCTTTTTCATACTAACTCTTTATCAATACTTAAACCTTGTAATTGTACTTCTGTGCAATACTTCCACGCAGATTCAGATAGCCATATCAGTCCAATCTGATCTCCAAATTTATTTTTAAATCGAATCCCTTTCTTCTGTGAAGTTATCTGATGGAAATATTCTACCACAGCTATTCTTGCTTTTACTAAAGCAGTATCTTTTTGATTGATTGGCGCAATGACTAATTCAATAGTTTCGTGTTCAAGTACCAATTCTAAAACATATTGTTTGCTGTAAAGAACTTCTTTTATAGCAGAGAAAGAAAGCTCTTTAGCATCACCTAATACAATTTTTGAAGATGGGGAATGTTCGAATAAATAGAGAAATAATGGGTAAGTATATTGATCTGATGCAAAACCTCTAGTAAGGTAACAACTACCTAGAGTTGCATCTTCTATTATATTAAATGGTTTAAGTTTATATGGAGGGATTTCTTTTTCTGAAGATATATTATCCCAATCATCACAATAAAGCAGGTGTTTTTCTACCGGTTTATTATTGTGAATATGGCTTTTTATTATTTCTAATCCTTTACTAGGAGTAAGCTCTTTATACCAATAATTATTAGGTTGGACAATCCAAGTTGGAGCATCTTCACAACGCCCGTTACAACGTGTTTTTATGGTATGAGTGCTGTCCCAAAGTCCATTGTTTCGAAGGTAAGCTCTTACCGTTCGGACAACATTTTCAGCACCTGCTTTTTGGCAAGATCCGCCATCGCAGAATAGAAAGTTATGTGTAGTTTTAGCAATATTTTTCCCCATAAGTTAGATTGTCGAGAACATTAATAATTAGTGTTCCTGGAGATATAGAAATGACAATCTACCCAAAGAGTATTATCTTGTAGAGGATAATATAGATATGATCGAACGCCTTAACTTTAACTCCCGAAAGTTTGTTTTCTTAATTACTTTTTAGGCCGGTATTCTGACTTACTTTCTTTTGTACTACCTTCCCATCAATTAAGACAGTGGCTTTGTTGTACTAAAGTGATCTTTGAAAGATCTAAAGCTTACAGCTGCGGGTACAGTCTTGGATTTTCACCAAATTCCCTTTTAAATTAAATACCTAATAAGTGAGGCAAAGGTACTTAAATAAATATCACAAGCAAACGTTGTCGACTACAAATTTTAATCTGCTTTGTACAGAGCCAAAAGGAATTTCGATAAGTTCGAAGCCATATTTTTTATAAGTGGAGTGTAATACTCTAGAAAGTGAAAGGTGGTATTCAAAAGGTTCTGGTCTCTGATTATCAGTAGTATATATGGCTTTCCAAGGCATTGCGAAAAATACTTTTTTATGGTAAAACTCTTGAAAAGGAAACTGTTGTAAGTTATTTGGAATTGCTTTCCCTTGATGATCTAAATAGGCGATATTATCAATAAGACTGCGGTCGCAGAAGACTGCTTTTTTGTAATTTGTAAGGTGTACTATTGATTTTTGATATACTAGTTCTGTAAACTTTTCAATATTTAACCAAGGAAATCCATCGGAATTTAATTCTTGTTCTTGCGTTATAACTTGTCGTGAAACTTCTGGAATTGCAGTGAAATTCTTTTGTACTAGTGCATTTATTAAAGTCGTTTTACCTGTTCCTGCAGCACCCGATATAATAAATTTACGCATCAAAATAATTGAGTTAAAATACTTAGTAAGCTTATAAAAATAACAGTGAGTAAGCTTACACAATAGTTAATTTTAGAGGTTTTAAAAATTTCTTTATGAAGAATTTCTCTGTCATTTGTACCAATGTAGGGTTTGTCTACCACCTTACCAAAATAGATATTTGGTCCTCCAAATCTGCAATTTAAAACATACGCTAAAGCAGCTTCTGGATAACCTGCATTTGGGCTACTGTGCTTTTTACCTTCTTTGAAAACCGTTCTTATACCACCAATTCTAAAGGAATAGATAAGAATTAGTAGTGCTGTTATTCTAGCAGGAATATAATTTGCAACATCATCTAGTTTTGCTGCAAATTTCCCAAATTGTTCATACCGCTCATTTTTATAGCCAATCATTGAGTCCAATGTATTAATCATTTTATAGGCCATTGCACCGGGTACTCCTAAAAGGGCGTAGAAGAAAAGTGGAGCAATAACACCATCACTTAAATTTTCTGACATTGTTTCTAAAGTAGCTATTCGAACCTGATTAGCTGTTAAAGCAGAGGTATCTCTCCCGACTATCCAAGAAAGACGTTTTCTTCCTGCATCTAACCCTTGGTTTTCGAGTACGGTAAATACAGCAAGACCTTCTTTAACGAGTGTCTTATTTGCCAAACAATAGAAGAGTAAAATTGTACTAATTAATACAGTTATAACGGTAGAGTATTGAGAAAGGTATTGGAATATAAAGAAAGGAACTACAAAGGAAAGTGTTACCAATATAAGTGTAAGAAACATTCCTTTAGCAATTAAATGGATCCCTTTGTTTAAGCGTTTTTCGCCCCAACTAATAGCATTGCCAAATAAAACAATAAGATGGGGTAATTGCCTAGGATCACCAAAAATAAGATCTAAAGAATAGGCAAATAAGAGGATTAGTGTACTTTCTAATTCCATGATTTTAGACTGTTTATTAGTTTATTATTTGCTTCAGAAGATTGAACAGCCAAACGAATGTATTCTCCTTCTAATAAAGTGAAATTTGTAGCGTTTCTAATCAAAATACCTTGTTTTATAAGATGGTCTTTTAATGCTTGAGCCGTATGTTTTTTCAGCCTCACAAGAAAGTAAGAAGTTGAAGAATCTCGTATTTCTAAATAGCTTATTTCACTTAACTTAGCTTTAAAATATTGAGCTTTTTGATACAAAATAGTAGCATCAAAAAGTAAACGGTCATAATTTTGAAATAAGTACAAACCTACTTCAATAGCTAAACCATTAACACTCCATGGAATACGAATTTCTCTTAATGAATCAATTATTTTTTTACTAGCGATAATATACCCCAATCTTAAACCAGGAATAGTAAATGTTTTGGTTAAAGACCTTACAACAATCAAATTAGAATAATGTGCTGTAAGCGGTAAAATTGATGTAATTTTTGGAGTGAATTCTATGTACGCTTCATCAATAATAAATAAAGAATTAGGTTTTTGTTGGAGTAGTTTCTCTATCTGCGAAGGTGTATAAATGCTACCTGTAGGATTATTAGGATTACATATAAAAATGAGATCTGATTTACTGCTATCTAATTCATTTTTTGAAACAACGTTATACGGTAAGCCATGTATTCTACACGCATCTTCATATTCTGAGAAAGTAGGGCCGACTATTGTTGCTTTTTTATTTTTATAACGTTGTGCAATGAGGTAAAAAGCCTCAATAGCACCATTTGTAAAAAGAAAATGGTCCTTGTCAATTCCATACCTTTCTGCTGCTGCACTACTTAATTCTGTCGCTGCAGGAGAAGGATAGCTTTGAATAGTTTGTATTTTTGTCGCTAAATAATCCGTTACTTCTTTAGGACAACCTTTATAAAAAACATTAGAACTGAAGTTATGTTTGATAGTAGTATTTACAAGATGTAAATCGTCTCCATGACCGTTTAGCATATATCTTTCATAATTTTTTGCATGTCTAGGTTTTCGTCTACCCAATCAGCTAGTTTATCAAATTGTTCTTCTTTAAAAGTCTTGTAATCTATTGCTTCAGCATTTGTAAACTTTAGTTTTAGCAATTCATTTACGACAACTTTATTGTCAAAAATACCATGTAAGTACGTACCCCAACTCCGTTTTCCATCAAAATAACCCTCTGGTTTACCGTTAATTTTTACAAGTTCAAATCCTTTAGGTATATTGGTTTCTCCCATATGAATTTCATACCCAATACATTTTTCAGAAGTATTTTTAAAAGTAAATTCTTGTTGGAGTGTTTGTTTTTCTTTTGTGAGAGTGGTTGTAATATTAAATAATCCTAATCCATCTTCAACATCCATATCACTTTCTACACCATGTGGATCTAAAACAGATTTCCCTAACATTTGATACCCACCACAGATACCAATTATGCATTTTGTATCATATATTTCTTTTATAAAATCACCAATGCTTTCTTCTTTTAACTGTTTTAAATCGTGCATTGTATTTTTAGAACCCGGCAGGATAATCACGTCAGCTTTTTTCAGTTCTTCAACATCTCTGGTATAGTACAATTGAATTAAAGGCTCGTTTTCTAATGCCTGAAAATCTGTATAATTAGACATGTAGTAGTGTTTAATTACCGCTACATTTAATTTCCCTTTTTTTGCTGATATACTTCTTTGGCTTAAAGCAACAGAATCTTCTTCTTCAATACTTATATCTTTTGCATAGGGTAGAACTCCTAAAACAGGATAGCCTGTAAGCTCTTCTAGTTTTTTCTTCCCTTCAATAAATAGACTAGCATCGCCTCTGAATTTATTGATGATAATACCTTTTAATAGCTCTTTTTCCCAATCTTCTAACAAGGCAATTGTACCATAAACGCTACCAAAAACGCCTCCTTTATCAATGTCTGCTATAAGATAGACACATGCATTGGCCGCTTTCGCCATACGCATATTTACAATGTCTCTATGTTTTAGATTTAGTTCGCTTATACTACCAGCTCCTTCCATAACCACAGGACTGTAGTTTAACGCTAACTTATGAAAAGCTTTTTGTGCTTCTAGAAACAAGTGTTTTTTATTTTCCCCTAAAAAATAATCTCTTGCAGTTTGGTCGCCAATAGGTTTACCATGTAATACCACCTGAGATTTATTTACAGAAGAAGGTTTAAGTAAAACAGGATTCATTTCTACCATTACAGGCAACTTACAAGCTTCGGCTTGTACAGCTTGTGCACGTCCAATTTCTAAACCATCGAATGTGGCAAAACTATTTAACGACATGTTCTGAGCTTTAAAAGGAGCAGGAGTGAATCCTTTATTTTTTAACCATCTACAGATGCCAGTTGTTATCCAACTTTTTCCTACATCTGAGCTAGTGCCCACTAACATTATTGGACGCATTTTATTCATGTTTAGAAAGGTTATTACCTAAGCAATGTAATTTTATGAAGAGTATTTTAAATAGTGAGACCTGTTAGTTATTGATCGTATTACAAATACTATTTACTTTATTAAACTGCTAAGGTATTAAATATTATAATTATTTATAGTATTCAATTACTAGTTATAAATTCCTTTTTGATGAATATTTATTTTAACATTCATAAATAACATACCTCAATAATATCCTATTGAAAAACAGATTTGCCGTATAATACTTTAGGTTAGCCTTGTTCATTTTTAAAAAGATTGACCAGACTTTGTGACAACTACTTAGCAATTATCAAACTAAATAAACTACTAATTATGAATACTTACACACTAAAAATAATCGTTTATTTATTACTTTTTCAAGTAGGCTTTTTACATGCACAAGATGTAACTACAGTTAATGCTGTAGACAGTGAAATTAGTAAAAATCTTGATTTAGAAGTTGTAGCAGCACTTTTTGGAGACTGTGAAAACTTAGAAGAATTTGAAGAGAAATTAAATGATCCACACAAAAAAATCACAAATCTTGATTTAAATAAAGATGGTGAAGTAGATTACCTAAGAGTAATTGATACCTCTAAAAAGAATACTCATGTTATTACTATTCAAGCAGTTTTGGGAGAAAATAAATTTCAAGATGTTGCAACAATTGATGTAGTGAAAGACAATAAAGGAGAAACAAGTGTTCAAGTAGTTGGAGATGTGTACATCTATGGCACTAATTATATAATTGAACCTGTTTATGTACATCAGCCTGTAATTTATGTTTGGTTTTGGGGCCCATATTATAACCCTTGGTATTCGCCATATTATTGGCATCATTACCCACCTTACTATAAACCTTGGCGCCCAAGACCTGTACATTATTACCATAAAGATGTAAGGATACATGTAAATAAGAAAACTACATACAGATATACTTCTGTTCGTAGAAGTAATAAAGCTATAAATATGCAAAAGAAGGTGCATAAGAATGATTATGCCAAGCAATACCCAAATCAATCTTTTAATAAAAGACATAAGGAAGTTGTGAATGCAAGCCATCTAAATACATCAAATAATAAGGCCAAAGTACAGCAGCAACCTACTACTAAAGATAAGAAAGAGGGGAAAGTAACTACAGGGCAAAAGGTACAGAAAGATTGGAAACCAGCATCAAATAATAAAATAAAAAATAATAGTGTAAAGGTTCCTACACAAAAAAATCAACCAAAAAATAAAGTTGTTGATACTAAAAATAAACCTTCTACAAAGCCTGTAACAAGACCTCAGAATAATACATCTTATCAACAAAAAAAGCCGAGTAATAATACTAATTATAATCGACCTACCACTCGTCCAAAACCTGCTTCACCAAGACCTACACCAAGTAGATCTATGCCTTCAAGAAGACGATAATACAAGTTTTTAATAAAATTATACCTTAGTGTTTAAGGTGTAATTTTATTAAAAATGTATCTATTGATGTCATTAAATTTATTCCTAAAACTTCTGTTTTACAATAGTGGAAAATTCTAATAACTACATATCCAATTACTAATGTGGCAACACCTAATTCTATAAGAGAAATAAAATGAACTACATTACTGAATGTATATTCTCCTGCTACTTCTAACACTTTGCTGTATTTTTGTAAAGCAACTGTTCCAATAGCCAATGGGAACGTAAATGCGGCAAAACCAGGATTAAATTTGTTTCTTAATAAATGGATGAAAGCGATGTATAAAATTGAAGTCATTAATATTGAAAGCGTAAGCAACATATGACAAATAAATTCATTTGGATGAGGTGTTATCGTTAAATATCCTGCAAAACATAAACTTGCTGGGGCTGCCATTATACCAAAAGTTTCTACAGTAGAAAATTGATAAAAGGCCAAACGGTAAATCATAAAAGCCAACATTACTAAGTACAAAGGAGTAGCAATCCACCATATTGTTAAACTTAGATTAGGGAATCCCATTTGTGATGCATTTACACAAGCAACTACAATTCCGATAGGTGGTACAAACCAACTTGGTACAATATGTTCCATTTCGAAATTTCTTATTCTATGATAAATGAATACCACTAAACAAAATAAATGAATACCAATAGCAAGTAACCATAATCCTTGACCTAATGCAGTATTGAATTTTACTAATACACCTGCAAATACCATCATACTCATGGCCATTGTTGGTACATAGCTACCTAAAATATGGTGTTTTAGTTCGTCTTTAAAGACATCTGGATGAAGTACATTTCTTAGTACTACCAAAAAGAAATAAACAAGAGCAATTGTTAAAGTGATGTATTGTACCCAAGCTATTTGCTCGTTACCCCAAGCTGCTCCTAATGTTGCAGTACCAAGAGCAATACCTGTTAAACCTACTGGGAAATTTCGTATTTGAGTTTTCATAATAGTATAACTATAAATTATTATATGATTGTTATATATAGATAAACGGCATTTATGAATCCATGTTTCTATATAAAAAGAATGGCACATAACTTTTAGTTATAAAAAAACGTCTCCTAAAATTAATTAGAAGACGCTGATTACAGAAATACACTAGAGATTTATAGATTAGGATTTAAACTATTCCATTCTTCTACTGCAGGAATTACACCCATTTCTATAACTTCATCTCTTAAACTAGTTAAGTGTTTATAGCTTTTTGCAAGCTCACTATTTTCTTTATCAGATCCAGAAGGGACTTCTGCTTTTACACCATTTTTAGATAATTGTGTATCTAAAGCCATAAGGATATTGGCAAATTGTGGTGTATTTATATATGCACCTACAGGCCACCCAAAACTAGGACCTCCCATTGCTGCTGCTATCATTCTAACAGATAAATAAGCAGGGCTTTGGAAAGATGAACGTCCTCTTAAATCGATAATATTTTTACCGCCTTGAACAACATTTTTACGTATAGATTCCCATTCATCTACTGTTAATTTATCCGTTCCAATAAGCTCATCTAAACGGACACCATTAATACTACAAGAAGAGGAGTAAACAGCCATTTGCTCTCCATGACCTCCATAAGTTCTAGGATTTTTCACATCACTTTGCGGAATATCAAAATGTTGTGCCAAAGCAATTTGTAAACGTGTAGAATCTAAACCTGCTAAAGTACTTATCTGATTAGGTTTTAATCCAGAGTGAATTAAAGTAACTAAGCCAGTAATATCGGCAGGGTTAAAAACAATGCAGACGTGTTTTACATCTGGACAGTATGCTTTAATATCTTTACCTAATTGAGCAGCAATTTCAACATTTCCTTTTAGTAAGTCTTCTCTTGTCATTCCTGCTTTTCTTGCAGCACCACCAGAAGAGACAATATATTTAGCACCTGTAAAGGCTTCTTTTATATCTGTAGTATACTTTAAATTGAAACCTTCAAAACCGCAATGATACATTTCTTTTACAGCTCCTTCAAGACCTGGTAAAAAAGGATCATAAACAGTAATATTAGGTGTCAAATTCATCATCATAGCAGTCTGGATCATGTTAGATCCAATCATTCCGCCACCTCCAGAAATTACGAGTTTTTCGTTTGTAATAAATTCCATGATTGTATTGTTTTTAATTGATAGTATAAAGGTCTTCATTTCTTTGATTAATTTCAATAACAAAAAAGAATGGCAAATAGTTTTTAGTTGGTAACAAGATGTATAAATTGAATTTTTACCTTGAAAATGATCCTATGAAAATCTTAAATCAATTCTTTATACTTTGCTGTCTAGTTCTTCTAAATATAAGTTGTGACCAAAATAGGACAACAAAAATTCCTGTTATTTTTGATTCGGATACAAATAACGAATTGGACGATCAGAATGCATTAGCCTATTTACTTTTTAATCAGCAAGTATTTGATATTAAAGGAATAACAACTTGTGCTACATATAATGGTGGTGATATTGACAGTCATTACAACGAAGCCGTTCGAGTGGTAAAATTATGTGATCAGGAAGGTAAGGTAAATGTGATTAAAGGTGCAAATAAGGATTTTAATCAAATAAAAAATAGCATAGATAAAGAAGTTTTTGATGGGTATGAGGCCGTTGATTTTATCATTTCAGAAGCAAAAAAAATACAAGGAGAGAAATTACAAATTTGTGCAGTAGGAAAGCTTACAAATATTGCATTAGCGTTGTTAAAAGCACCAGAAATTGAAAGTAAAATTAAAGTAATTTGGTTAGGTAGTAATTACCCAGATAAAGGGGAGTACAATCAAGAAAATGATATTCCATCAGTAAATTTTGTATTAAATACCCATGTTGAATTTGAAATGCTTCCGTGTCGTTACGGGGAATTAACTGGTACAGATGGGGTAAAGATATATAAGGCTACAATTCAAGAAAAAATTGCAGGTTTAGGTGTGCAATTAGACCATAAAATTAAAGGTAGAGATGGAGGTACATATTCAAACTTTGGTGATTATGCCGTTACTCTATTTAAGAATGCAGAATATTATTTAGACCCACCTTCGCATGCTCTTTTTGACATGGTTACTGTGGCTATTATGAAGAACCCAAATTGGGGGAAACAAACAGTACTTCCTGCTCCAATTATTAGCGGACAAGAATGGGTGGACAGGCCAAATAATTCTCGAAAAATTATTTTATGGGAAAACTACGATGCAGATAAGATGATAAAAGATTTTTTTACTACTTTAAAGCATCCTCATCTAAATGAGTAAACTTTTTATTGCTGATAAAATCCTTTAATAACAACATACTTTTAGTCACATTCTTTTTTAGAATATGTTTAAAAGCAACTCCAACAATAATTTTTTGAATAAAATTACTTAGTTCAAAATAGATCTCAACATCTAATTTACATGAGTGCTCGTTGATAGGGGTTATAATAAAAAATTGATTCATTTTATCTACTGGAGGAGGATCGGAAGTTTGCTCACCATATATCAATTGAGTGGGTTTTACATCTTTAGTAATTGATGTGAAATTAAAGTGTTTTCCATTAATTATACAAACATGTTCTGTACCTAAACGTGTTACCTCGTTCTCATTGTATTCAAATTTAACCGTTCCATCTACCCAATAATGTCTATAATGATAATTGGATATAAATTCTAAAAGGGTGTCAGCATCAACAGAAAATAACATCGAAATGGAAATTGCTGGCTTTCTATCCATCACTAGTTTTTTAGCAGAACTAAAAGGCTTTAATTTCAGTTTCGACTTTTCTATGATAGCATATAGATACGGTACTTCTTTTCCATCATAAGTGTTTACACCTTCTTCAAATTTGTAAAGGGAGTGATGGTGGTCAGTATCTAATTTAATCTGATTTGCAAGTTTTTGACTAATCAATACGTAATTATCACTTTGAACATCGTTTTTCATTAAACGGTGTGCCTCAATTACTTCCGCGCCAAAAGGCTTCCTTTTATTTTGCACAGTAATATATTGTAACTCTCCACAGTGGGCAACAATTTTTAGCTGAAGCTTTGGTGCAGAAGAACAAGCATTACAAGGACAGATTCTATTTTTTTCCAGTAATTTAAGGTGAGAATAAAAAGCAGAGAAAATAGCTTCCATTTGTAAAAGGAGTTGCTCCTGAGAAGAAACACCATTTTCTTTATAAAAGAAGAGTGCATCTCCTTCCACTTCAGCAAGCTGAAGATCTTCTGTAGTAGCATCAATAATTATTTCTAACAATTCTGCTATAACATGTTGACTGTGTTGAACTTCTGTAGTTTGAATAAATTCAGTGAATCCAGAAATATCAGGAAGAAAAAGTAATGAGTTTGACATCTAGATTTTTGAAGTGGATAATTATGTGAAATGATCTAACAAAGATATCTTTAAAAACGATGGACTACAATAGAAAACTATAATAACATCCTTTACATTGTAGTTTACTTTTTCTATGAATGATTGATTATATTGCCCTTTTACAGCACTAGACGGCATTTATGAAAAAAAATTTATTACTACTACTCTTTATTTTATTCTGTACAATAGATGGTATTTCAACCCCATTAAAAGCGACATCTATAAAAGTTAGCTATCTGATAGATGATACAAATAATTTGGAAATCAATGATTTGAAAACTAAAACGTTTATTTATAAATGGAGTAGTCAGGTGAACCTTGGTTATACAACAAATAGAGTTTGGGTTAAAGTTGAAATCAATAATACCGCAAATGAAACGGATGATTTTGAATTAAGAATACCTAAATTACTAACAGACGAAATTGTTTTTTACAAAGAAAAGGGAGTTACTTGGAATACTAGTGAGGTTGGGGTTTATCATAAAAATAAGCTTGGTAGCCCG
Organism: Flammeovirga pectinis; assembly: GCF_003970675.1. Lineage (GTDB taxonomy): Bacteria > Bacteroidota > Bacteroidia > Cytophagales > Flammeovirgaceae > Flammeovirga > Flammeovirga pectinis. The sequence goes on along the minus strand of NZ_CP034563.1, from coordinate 1,250,309 downwards.
TCTGGATATTACTTTCCAATTCATCTAAAAAAAGGAAATAATCTATTCTACTTTTCTAGTTTAAGTCCTTATGCACACATGTATAGTTTAGAACTAGTAGACAAAGAAAAGAAAGCAGAATACAATTTTTGGTTGACTATTAGGTATGGCATTTTTATAGGAATGTTTTTAATAATAGTACTTTATAATTTGTTTTTAGGAGTGAATTTTAAAGATAAAATCTACTTTTATTACAGTTTGCACGGTGTTTTTATTGTTTTTGCAATGATGTCTATAGAGGGGTTTTTAAACTTGAACTTCTTAGAATTATCTAGTACTGTAAAAACGGCACTCATTACTTTTAATATTAGTATGGTAAGTATTATTTCTAGTATCTTCTGTATTAAATTTCTTAATTTAAAAGTGAAGCACAAGTTGTTTTATAGAATTTTGATTGGTTTAATATCACTTGATTTAATGGCTTATTTAGGTACTATGCTCATGAATTTTAATGGGTATTTAATGACGTATAAGCTTCTTGCAACTATTACTACCGCTTATTGTATTATTGCTATAATTACGGGTGTAAATGCCTATAGAGAAGGAAATGAAACAGCAAAATTCTATCTAATTGGTTGGTCAGTTTATTTTTTAGGAATTATATCTAAAGCCTTAGTTTTATTTGGTTATATACCTTCAAGTCCATATATGAATCAGTTTTATTCAATGGCTATTTCAACGGAAGTTATATTAATGTCTTTTGCTTTAGCAGACAGGTATAAAAGTCTAGAAAAAGATAAAAAGAAATTAACTGCCAATTTAGAATCTCAGAAAGGAGACTTGGACAATGTTATTCTTGATAACAAGATGAAACAAGGCTATAATGAACAATTAGTTCATAAATTAACTGCCGCCTTAAGTTCTGGTGATATTAAAACAGATCTAAAGAGTGTTGTAAATGATTTAACTCGACAACGACAAATAGAAGAAAAGAAAGTTTATTTTCAAGATAATTTGGAGGTTGTAAACGATAGTTTTAGAAAAAAATTAAAAATAGATTTTCCGCAATTAACACCTTCTGAAATTGAGATTTGTGCCCTTATAAAACTCAACATGAAAAATAAGGAAATTGCTGAATTTAGAAATACTTCTGAAGGTGCTGTAAAAGTGGCAAGACATAGAATTAAAAAGAAGATGGAGATAGAAGGGAAGTTAGTAGATTATTTAATTATGATATAAAAAAAACAGCAACACTGTATGCTGCTGTTTTTATTTAATTCCTATTGTGTGTAAAAATGTTTCTTTTATCAAGTTGACTATTAAATGATAAAAGAGAAGTTAGATCTAGATAAAATATCGTTTATCGAAGAACAATACCTGTGAATATTCTCTTCTTACTATGTTAAATTAAAAGTTTATAGTAGAAATATTTCAAACAATTTTAAAACTTTTTGAGTAACAAATGAAACCTAACTGTCAATGTATTTTTTCTGTGTATGTTCGAATAAAGTAAGAAGTTTAAACAAACCAAAATTCTTGAAGTTACAAAAGGTTACAATCTAAGTTACATAGGTTACAAAAAGTTACATCTATTCTAATCTATTGATATTTAAGTGTTTGTATGTCTGTGATTATTCAAATTTATTTCAATAAACCTTAACTAAGGTCTAATTTTTCAGGTTTACTTCACGTTGAGTAAACTGTTTTTCACTAAATAATTCGATTAATTGATGAATAGCTGGGTTCTTTAAGCTCTCTTTTGCGTATGAAAAACCAACTTCTCTATAAAAGCGTGGTCCATTAAATTTTTTAATTTGAAATTCCTCCCATCCACTTGCAAATTCTTTTGGTAAAAATGTAACTCCTAAACCCGCTATTAATAAAGTCAGTACTTCATTTTTTGTACTGCAGTTTGCTACGGTATTCCATTTAGCACCAGAACTATTTAAAATAGATAGGCACTGTTGGTGTGCTTCACATGGGGGACAATGTATAAAAGCAACATCAATAAGATCATTATTATCTATACTATCTTTTGCCGCAAGTTTATGACTGTTGGGAACACATAATACATATTCTTCTCTAAATAGAGGTAGAAATATATGATCTGTATATTTCCATTCTCTTACTATAATATTAATATCACAATCTCTACCTATTGGCCTAACATCCCATTCAACATTCTTAATGTTTTTTGCTGCAGTTGAGAAAAAATCACTTTTAAATTTTTGAGAGATACTTTCAGCTACACTGATAATAATTTTATATTTTAAAATTTCTTCTTGAAATATTGAAGGGATGGAATTTAATTCACCTAAAATCCGTTTGGCAATTGGGTAGAGGTAGTGCGCTTCTTCGTTTAATTCCACACCTCTTTTATGTCGTAGAAATAATGTTTTACCAATTAATTCTTCGAGCTGTTTTATTCCGTTAGATATATTGGGTTGAGAAACATGACATTTCTCTGCGGCTCTCGATACATTTTTTGTTTCATATACAGCTACAAAAAAACGAAGTAATCTCTCATCCATAAATTTAAATTATAATAGGTATATAAAAATAGTATTTTGATGCTTTAAAATTATAAAATACTTTTGTTTCATCAATCAAAACAGGTATAAATAAAACTTATATTTCCATTATCATGAATTCATTAAAAGGATTAATTATCATTACTGGAGCAAGCTCTGGAATTGGTGCAGCAACAGCTCAATTGTTTTCTAAAAAAGGATATGCTTTATTGTTACTTGCTCGTAGAGTAGACAAAGTAGAAGCACTTCAACTAGAAAATGCACTTTGCAGAAAAGTAGATGTAACAGATTTTGGCGCATTTAAAGCGGCTGTTACAGAAGCAGAAGAAAAATTTGGAGAAGCAGAAGCAATTATTAATAATGCTGGAGTTATGCTTCTAGGAGATGTCGCCTCTCAAAATCCACAAGAGTGGAAAACAATGTTAGATGTAAATGTAATGGGTGTATTAAATGGTATGCAGACTGTTTTACCTCAAATGAGAGCAAGAAAAAGTGGTACAATCGTAAATGTATCATCAATTGCTGGAAGAAAAACATTCGGAAATCACGCAGCCTATTGTGCTACTAAATTTGGAGTACATGCCTTAACTGAAAATGCAAGGGAAGAAGCATCTGCAGATAATGTAAGAATGGTAACTATTGCACCTGGTGCTGTAGAAACAGAATTGTTATCGCACACTACTTCTGATGAAATTAAAGACGGTTACGAAGCTTGGAAACAAGATATGGGTGGTGTATTAAGAGCAGAAGATATTGCAAATGCAATTTGGTATGCATTTAATCAACCTCAAGGAGTGAACGTTAGAGAGATTGTTATTGCAGCTACTAAACAACAACAATAGTAGTTAGTAGTGCGTATAAAAACAGCCCGTAATTTTAAATTACGGGCTGTTTTTTTTATTCTAATATATACTTAACACGAACAGAACTACTAAAGGTGATTTTTTTAATACTTAAATCTAGTGGTTGTTCTTGTTTGTTGTAAGATTCAGCACCACCCCAACTATCACTAGCATACATTCTGACTTGTCTATTATTATTGCTTGTATTGTCAATAATATGAATTGCTTTTCCAGCTTCTTGACCAATTGCTTCAGCAAGTGTTTTTGCTGTAGCTCTAGAGGTTCTAATTGCTTTAATTCTCAATATATTTTCTAGCTCTTCCGCTTTAGAATATTCAAGTTTACCTAATCTGATATGAGAGATATTTTCTTTCTCTAAGGCTTTCATTACTTTACTTGCCATTAGTCCAGTATGTACTACTAAATCATATTGCTTCGCTTTATAGACTTTTTGACCTTTTAAGAATGATTTGTTGAAATCACTAGAAAAATCAATAATTAATAAGTCTTTTTTAGTATCAATACCCAAACTTTTTAAAGCCTTGTTCATCTTGTTTTCTAATACTTCAGTAGATACTTTATTTTTAGTATCAATCTCGTCTAAAGTAATAATTAGGTGAATGTTATCTGGCGATACAAGAGAATCTATACTGGCAGAAGTCTCAATATAAGGTTGATCGATAAAATTCTTTGCTTGAGCATTCACGAATTGAACACTCATAATTAATAAAAGTGAGGTTAATATGTTTTTCATGATAAATAAGTTGTTAGATTAGTACTACTACCCAATACGGTTAATTCTCTAAATAAGTTTTAATTCTAAGTGATATATTGCTTTAGGTAAGTTCAAAAAGCGTAATCAATTGTGCCATGTTAGTAATGGATGGAATAGACAGATCGTTAAAATGATCGGCATCTTTGTGGTAACCAATTACATCTAATTTCCCATTTTGAGCAGCTGTTATGCCAGAACGAGAATCTTCTATAACAACACAATCTTTATTATTAAACCCCATTTCTTTTACTGCATGAAGAAAAAGATCTGGTGCAGGTTTCCATTTTTTAATCTCAAAAGCACTGTACATTTTACCTTCAAAATAAGGAAGTAATTGAGTAGCTTTTAAATTATGAAGCATTTTGGTCATTGGTCCATTAGAAGCAACACAAAAAGGAATTTTATGTTCAACTAATTTATCCAATACTATTTTTATTCCTGGTATTGCTTTTAAGTTTTTAGTGAAAGCTTCAAACGTTCGTTGTCTAAAAATTTGTTCAAAATCTTCTGGTAATACAATTTTTGGGACTGTATTTATGTAGTCTATAATCTCAAAGAAAGCTTTTCCTTTAAATAATCTAAGTGCTTCCTCTGCACTTACCTTCCAACCATACTCTAAAAATAAATCAGAAAAAACCTCCATTGTCAAAGTTTCACTATCAACAAGAATACCGTCACAATCGAAGACAATACATTTGTATTTCATATTTTCTATTTCTTTAGCGTTGTTTATTATTTAAGAGGTAAATATAAATTAAAGAGTACAGAAAATCATTTTTTTTGAAAGAAGTACCATATCTATAATTTTATTTTTTAGGATGATGAGAAATACTTGGTATGGATTACTGAATACTTTAAGTTTGCACTCCAATTTGAAAAACATACAGCCATAATGAAGAACTTTGAAGAGAAATATAAATTGATAGTAAAAATCGGAAATGCTTTGCACCGTTTTGGATGCTCTTCTCTTCGAGTAGAAACATATATACAAGATATAGCAGATCATATTGGTGTAGATGTTTCTTGCCAAGTAACCACAAATACGCTTAATTATCAGATTGAAGATCCCAAAAGTCAAGAGCGTCAGGTAGTGTTGCAATATATTCCGCTTGGAGCAAATGATTTGGGTAAACTGGCAGAACTTCATAATCAGCTACAAGAGTCTTTTAAAAATGAATATTCTTTTGCAGAAATCACAGCAAATATTGATAAAGTTATAGCGAAAAAGAAATTGTACTCTGAAGGGATGTTGGCTTTGGCATATACAATTATACCTCCATCATTTTTAGCATTAATTGGTGGTAGTTGGATTACTTTTATGTTTTGCTTTGTAATGGGTTTTGTAGGCTATGCAGTGACTAAAATTAATAGTAGGTATAAAACCTCTAAATATACTGTAGAGTTTTATACTGCATTTACATGTAGTTTATTAGGTTGTTTTTTTAAGTACTTCTATCCAGATTTAGATGTATTAGAACTTAGTTTAGCAGCGGTAATTTTATATGTACCAGGGTTAACAATATCAATTGCTTTAGAAGAAATTGCTTTTAACCAGTTTAATTCGGGTTCTGGCTTTTTATTTAATGCAATAATGATTTTTCTGAAATTATTTATTGGTGTTTACCTAGGAATGTCTTTAGGGCAGTATTTCTTTGCTTTAGAACAAGACGTTTTTGTAAACGAGATGCCAAAATGGATTGTATGGGTAGCATTACCTGTGATATCATTTGGCTTAGGTGTTGTTTTTAATACAAGAAAATCTGATTTATTCTTAGGGATGCTTCTTGCTTTTATTGCCTATTGGGGCCCAATGATTTTTGCCGAAAATATAGGTTGGATATTTGGTACTTTTGTAAGCGCCTTTTTGATCACATTTGGGAGTATAGTAATAAGCAGAAGAAAAGATGTCCCTCCATCTGTTTATCTTCTTCAAGGAATTGTAATTTTAGTACCCGGAAGTAGGTTGTTTATGGGGCTCTCTAACCAAATAAATAATAATCCTATTCTAGATAACCCTAGTATTGGTACATCCGGGCTCCTCATGTTTTGTGCAATTGTAGTTGGAATGCTTGTAGCCTACAGTAGTTATTATCCAAATATGGACAACAGAAATAATATTTAGATTATTTTTTATCACACTAAATTATTATTTGCCTAAAAAAATACGCAACCGGTTGTTTAAATTTTCACTTTAGTGATGGTGGTCACTTTTTTACTTTTATTTTTTAGTGAAATTTACTTAACGTAATGACAATCAATAGGTAGTGTAATATAGATTCTCTGTTAATTTATGGCTTGTTTTTTATTCTACTCAAGGTAATGTTGAAGAATAAAAATTACATATTTAAGATAATAGAGAGATATAAGTTACTACTTAAAATATAGTTTCCGTTTAACATAACTCAAATAACAATGGACCACCAATTAAAACTAGACAAAATTCTTATGGGAATTTGTCTTAACGAAGGAGAGAGTATTGAAGAAATATCTCAAAATTTAGGTATTTCATCTAACAAAGATGAAGTACAAGAAATTGTAGAAAGCTTGTCTAAAGATGGTTTTGTAAAAAGTGTATCAACATCTTACAAGTGTACAAAAACAGATCTGACAACAAAAGGATATGAAAAAGCTTCTAACTTATTTGAAGTAGCGTATTAAAAAATAAACCCTTTCTTATAGTTGTTTTACCCATAACCAAGCTATTCTAAATTGAAAAAACATACTAATAGCATATACTATAGATTCAAATAATTCAAGAGAGAATGAATTAAAATAACTGAATGATTTTAGAGTAGCTTGGTTTTTTTATGCTTTTACCTGATTTGAACTTCTTTCTAACAATCTAAACGAAATATAACATTGGTTAATGACAGCAAACAATAACAATGTAGATGGTGATATCCACGTATCTTAGATATCAGTAATGATAACCACATTGATTTAAGAATTTACCTATAAACTTCAGAACAATGAAGAAACTATTCATAATATTAATAGCAAGCATAGCTTCAATTTCGGCTTCATTTGCCGATGTTGATCCTTATTTAATTTCTAGAGCAGAATTAGAATCTATAAAAGGCTTAGAACTTGATAGATCTCATGCATCAGAAATGTTAGAAAAATATTTAAATGTTACTACAGAAGGTAACATGCAATACATATATAATCCGCAGAATGGAAATATTGTAATGTACTTTAAAGAAGGTATGAAAAAAGTAAAAGTAGAAGATTTTGCTGTTACAAACCAACTTACAAATGTGTACTTTACAGTAAACGATGACATTAAACTTCACATAGTGATGTATAATAATAGTGGGAAAATTCTTGATGTTAGAACAAGAAAATATGACCATGAATGGGGAGATTATTATGAAGTTTTGACAGAAAAATAATAACATAGATATCTTTTAATAAGAAAATGGATACATTTAATTTGTATCCATTTTTTTTATGTAAATATTTACATGCTCTTACCAATACGTCAAAAAGTAAGGGGGTTTTAAATGACTTCTCTGAGTTATAAATTGTAATTGAAAACATATGATCATTAGAAAAAAAGAATGTATACAAGCTAGTATCGTATTTGTAATTTCTGTTTATCTCACACTAACGAATGCATCTATTTTAAATATTGAAGTAATTTCTAGTATTCAATTAACATTAGGTACATTAATTAATTGGGCAGGGATAGTGGGTTTACCTTTAACGATTTATTATGGTAATAACGCTATAAATAATCCAAAATCACATATAGAGTTTCAGTTTAAATCAACAAATAAATTTTTAATTGGATATGCTTCTATGTGGGGAGTTGTGAGTTATTTACTTACAGGTAATTGGTCTTTTGCTCTTCAAAAAATGATCTCATCATTCAATTTATCTTTTGATACTAGCATTGGTTTATTTTGGATCAATACATTATCAGTATTTCTATTACCAATTATATTTTTTATAGTATATCAGTTGAGTGTTTTAAGAAAAGGTAAATAAAAAACCCCCATAATACTCTTTTAGTCAAAGAATAACATATTATGAGGGTAATACACAGTGTTAATAGGATAAATGAATATTTATCTTCTTAGTTTCAAATTATTAAGGGAGTTAGTATATCTTAATCATCCAAATGAGTGCTACCATCAACAATGTTTTTAGTGTTTTGGATGGTAGAAACAATTAATTTATCTGAATCAATAATTTCTGGTACATAACTATTCAGATCTTCTTTTAAGATAGTTAGTGGTGCACATCTATCTTTTTTCAATGTATCTGTCGAAACTAAAAGTAATAGAAGAGACAGTAGATTGAAGTTGAAAATTAGTTTTGTCATTGTAAAAAATAGTTACTTGTATGTTAGTTATTAGTTCAAAAGTACAAGTAATTACCACTAGTAGCAATACCCATAAATAGGTATTTTATATTTAGGATATTCTCAATAATAAGCAATAACATACAAGGGTACTTTTCATGAAATTTTACTTCTTCTCAATTCTTTAGTAGTTTACCAAAATAGTTTCTGCTAACCATTCTACTTTTAAACCTATGTATCAATTTTTACTTATTACATTTTTATCTTTTAATTCTATTTTCATTAAAATTGAGCAAGATGTAAATCCCAAACACCTTACAGAAAAGTCTGTTCAAAAAATGATAGGAGAGACCTTTAAAGGGGCACGGGCTATTAAGGTTTTAGAAATGTATATGGGAATTAATTATAAAGATGAGTCGGAGTATTTTTATAACCCCACAAATGGTTCTATCATTATTCATTTACAAGAAGAAATTCAATCACTTCAAATTATAGAGCATCAAGTAGATAGAGAATTGGCTCATTTTCAATTTTTAATAGATGATAATATAAAAATAGAAGCTAGTTATTATTTAAAGACTGGTTTAGCCTCTCAAATTGTGGCTCATGAGGTAGATCAAAATACAGGTACTTTTGTAGAAATGGAAACGAAAACACAACATTAAATTGTATTATTTTAAGTTTTCGTTTTAAAATTGATTTGAAATTTTTGGTATTATATTGAGCATTGAACTTTCTTCTTTAAATTCACATTAGAGATTTACCCATTGTAACAAATTAACTCTTATGAAGACTGCCAAAAAACGAGTCTTGTATTTTATTATCGGACTTTTTACACTCGTCTGTTTAGACGGCTTGATTAATTTTATTAAGAAAGATGAAATTAAAGTAAGAAACGTAGAGAAAATAAGTTTCTCAAAAATTAGATAAAACAAAAACACCCCAATCAATTATATAAATTGATTGGGGTGTTTTTCACTTTGACTATTTCTTATTTAAGAAGTTCAGAAACAGCTTTTTCAAGTTGCTGATCTTTACCTTCAGCAGCTACTTTCTTGTCTAAATCAACTTTAACATCTGGTTCAATTTGTTGATTTTCAAGATAATTACCATTCATATCTTGCACACCTACTTGAGGAATACCAAATACTAAAGATTTATCTTGAAGACGTTCCCACCATACAGCAGTCATTGTTCCAGGAATCGGCATACCAATTAATTTACCAATTCCCAACGTTTTGTAGGCATAAGGGAATCCGTAAGCATCAGAGTAATTACCTTCAGAAACCAATACCGCAGATGGCTTTGTCCATTTATTAATTGGTTCAGTACCGAACTTTTGTCCTCTTGGAGCAAATTGAGCATACACTTTTCCACTTAAGAAAGTAGCAAGATCATCGTGTAACCAGCCTCCACCATTAAAACGAGTGTCTACAATAAGTGCTTTTTTCTGGTAATTTTTACCTAAAGCTTCAGAGTAAACGGTTCTAAAACTGCTACTGTTCATGCCTCTTACATGCACATAACCAATTTCTCCGTTAGATACTTTTTCCGTTTCTACTTCTCTTTGTTTTACCCATCTTTTGTACAATAAATTACTTTGAGCACCCATAGAAATAGGCTGTACAATTATTGTCTCTCTGTTACCATTACTTGGGTCTAACAAAACAACATGCATATTCTGACCAACTTTATGATTTAAAAATTGATAGTAATCCTTTCCGTTTTCAATTGTAATACCATCAATTTTTTCGATAATCATTCCTGCTTTAATTTCTTTTTCTAAAGAAAGGAGTGGACTACCTTCAATAATTTCTTCAATTTTTAAACCATTGCCTGTATATGTATTGTCAAAGAAAGCAGCAAAAGTTGCCGTTTGATCTCCGTTTACAGCACTAGGGTAGAATCTACAGCCTGTGTGCGATCCGTTCAATTCACCCAATAATTCACTTAACATTTCAGAGAAATCGTAGTTATTATTGATATGAGGAAGGAATTTAGCATAATCTTCTTTGTAGTAATTCCAATCTACTTGATGTATTTCTGGATCGTAGAATTTCTTTTCAACTTGTCTCCAAACATGGTCAAATAAGTAGGCTCTTTCTGCAGCTTTATCTAAATAGTAATTAGCAGCATAAGAAATATTTGATTTAGCATCTGAAGAAAGCTCAATTTTTGAGAAACTATTACCATTTTCGAAGTAGATGTTTTTGTGGTCCTTATCAAATTGAAGGTTACCATTGCCACCACTAAGTTTATGTAATAATTTTGTTTCATTCTTACGAATATCTTTTACCCAAAGATCAAAACCACCTTCAAAACTACTTAAATAATAAAGTTTACCTCCATCTTTAGTTAAGAGCATATCAGATAAGAAAGACGAATTAATTGTAATACGAAGAATACGATCTTGGATATTATCGAACTCAATTTCTAAAGTAGCTTCTTTATCTTCTGAAGTATCTTTTTTCTTCTTCTTCTTTTTAGAAGTTACTTCCTCTTCTGCTTCTTTATCTTTTTTCTCTTTGTCTTCCTTAATTTTTGTCTCGTATTCGTATTTCTCTTTAGACCATTGGAATTCATCAAAAGCATCTTTTGTTAAGAAGATACCAAAAACATCATCTTCAGCACCCCAACTACCGTGACTTCTGTAACCATATTTGTCGTTTTGGAAGATGATAGCTTTACCATCCATTGCAAATTTAGGAAGTACACTATTGTAACCACTTTGCGTAAGATTAATAATCTTCTGATCACCTTTTGCAGCAACTAAACCAATATCTGTACTAGCCCATGAATTAGGTGAATATTGAACAACAAACCATTTTCCATCAGGTGACCAATCATAATGCTGATCTCCATCAGAATAAGAATAATTATATTTACCTTCTAAAATTGTTCTGCTAGTTTTAGATTTTAAGTTGATCACTTTTAATGTAGTTCTTTCTTCCAAGTAGGCTATCTCATCTCCTTTAGGAGAAAACATAGGTTGGAATTCTTCTACTTCTTGCTTTGCAGTAATAGTGCTTTCTTCAATAGAAGTAGCATTTATAAAATACGGTTCATTCTCGTCTTTAATTTCAGACATATAAATGTTCCAGCTGTTATTTCTTTCACCTGCATAAACAAGTTTTCTACCATCAGGAGAGAACTGAACACTACGTTCCTGTTCTGGAGTTTTAGTAATCTGAACGGTAGTTGAATAATCTATTGAAGTAACAAATACATTACCTCTTAAGATAAATGCAAGTTCTTTTCCATTTGGTGAAACAGAAATTGAATGTCCTCCTTTGTGTGCTTTTTTAAAAGTGATATTATTAACTTTAGCATCACTTTTAATACTGATAACAACCTTTTTAGGTGCTTCTCCTTCTATAACTGTATAAATTTCACCATCAAAACCAAAGCACATTGTTGCACTGTTTGCTACAGTAAGAAAACGTACTGGGTCTTTTATATATGTTGTGATTTGCTTTTTGTTCTTTCCATCTATATCGGCAATCCAAACATTTGCAGAACCAGCTTCTTCGCTTACATAAGCAATTTTTGATTCGTTATCATAAAAATTTGGATAAAGATCTTCGCCATCATAAGTGGTTAATTTAGTATGTTCTTTATTTGCAACATCATACATCCAAATGTCTCTTGTTACAGAAGAACGGTGGTGCTTTCTCCAATTATCTTCATAACCTTTATAGTCTTGATAAAGAATTTTGGTTTGCTCTTTATTGTATTTAGCATTAATTGTAGGCGTTGTAATTAACTGAGTAGGTCTGTTACCTTCAAGACCAACAGTATATAATTCTGGAAAACGACCATATGGGAATTGTACACTTTTAATGTCGTCTAAAATAACGGCAGAAAATAAGACATTCTTACCATCTGGCGTAAAAGAGAAAGGCGTTTCTTTAGCAGAATTGTATGTTAAACGTTTTGGAATACCACCATTCACATCTACTGTGAAGATATCAAAATTACCATGTCTGTCAGATGCGAAAGCGATTGTTTTACTATCAGGGCTCCATACAGGATGATAATCATGGGCTACATGTTGCGTAAGCATTCTTGCTTCTCCACCTGAACTTTTTACTACATATACGTCACCTTGATAAGCAAATGCAATATGTTCTCCATCAGGCGAAATTGCAGGGTACCTCATCCAAAGTGGATTGGCAAAAGAACACCAACTTATAAGGACTAAGAGTGATGATAATAGAAATGATTTTTTCATGTTTAATAATGTGTAATACGGTTACTCCTTTATCGTAAAAGAGTTTTGTTATTTATGAGAGTAATTTAAGCTACGATATTACACCGATCCTCAGTATTTTACAAGTTAATAGTACTTAAAAACGACTATCGGTCATTAAATCTTATAAAAACTTAATTAGATAAATAGTCAATCTTAAAAATGTATTTTTGAGTTTATTAAACTCCATTACATGAAAAATTTTTTACTTACTAGTTTCAATTATCTACTTATTCTATTTATATGTACATCCAATATTGTACAAGCACAGAATAAAGACTATACTTCTTTTGTAAACCCGTTTATCGGAACACAAAATATGGGACATACTTACCCTGGTGCAACAACACCTTTTGGTATGGTACAACTTAGTCCAGAAACCAATCAGGAAGCAATGTTGATAGACGGGAAATACAATCCTGCTACCTATGCTTATTGTGCAGGTTACCAATATGCAGACAGCACTATTTTTGGTTTTAGCCATACACATATGAGTGGTACAGGACATTCAGATTTAGGCGATTTCTTACTGATGCCTACAACAGGGGCGCTTCGTTTAAATCCAGGAACTGCCGACCAACCTCAAAGTGGTTATCATTCCCAATTTTCACATCAAACAGAAGAAGCTTCACCTGGGTATTATGCTGTTACTTTAGACGATTACAACATTAAAGCAGAACTAACCACATCTGATAGAGTGGGCTATCATCGTTATACATTCCCAAAATCAGATGATGCACATATTATTTTAGACCTTATTTCTAATATCTATAATTACGAAGGAAAAACAGTTTGGACTTTTGTACGTGTAGAAAACGACTCGACTGTTACAGGTTATAGACAGACCAATGGTTGGGGGAAAACAAGGAAAGTATTTTTTGCAATGAAATTCTCTAAGCCTTTCAAAAGCTACGGACATAAGCGCTACGAAGAGGTTAAATACAATGGTTTTTACAGAAAATTTGATCAAGAACATAATTTTCCAGAAATGGCGGGAGAGAAAATTAGAGCCTATTTTAATTTTGATACAGAAGAACAAGAAAGTATTGATATTAAATTTGCGTTGTCTTCTGTAAGTACGGCTGGTGCTCTACTTAATTTAGCAACAGAAATACCACATTGGAATTTTGATAAAACGAAAGAGGAAGCACGCAAAAAATGGAATACAGAATTGTCAAAAGTTGAGGTTGAAACGCTAACAGAAGATCAGAAAGTAACATTTTATACAGCATTCTACCATACAATGTTAAGTCCTGTTTTGTACGAAGATGTAGATGGACAATATAGAGGTCTAGATCAGAATATTTATACATCAGAAGGGTTTACTAATTATACATTATTCTCACTTTGGGATACCTATAGAGCCTTACATCCTTTGTTTAATGTATTACATCCAACAAGAAACAATGATATGGTGAAATCTATGTTGGCCCATCAAGAACAAAGTGTACATAATATGTTGCCAATTTGGAGTCATTATGCAAATGAAAACTGGTGTATGATTGGGTATCATGCGGTAAGTGTAATTGCAGATGCTATGGTAAAAGAGACTACAGATGTTTCACCTCAAAGGGCATTAGATGCAGCTGTAAGCACGGCAACGGTTACTTATTTTGATGGGATAGGAGATTATATTGCCAATGGATATGTTTCAGCAGATAATAACTCAGCTTCCGTATCAAAAACATTAGAATATGCCTATGATGATTTTTGTATTAGTGAAATTGCAAAATATGCAGGTAGAGAAGGGGTCTCTTCTCAGTTCCATTATAGATCAGAGAATTTTAAAAATGTATTTGATTCAGTTAGTAATTATATGCGTCCTAAAATGCAAGATGGTACTTGGAGAACAGCATTTGACCCATTAGATACTCATGGGCAGGGTTTTATTGAAGGAAATGCATGGAATTATGGCCTATATGTACCTCACAATGTTGATGAAATGATTACTATGATGGGTGGTAAAGATCATTTCTCATCTCACTTAGATAAGATTTTTACTACTCCAATTGAAGAACGATTTATAGAAAAAAACGAAGATATTACTAGAGATGGAATAATTGGAAATTATGTTCATGGTAACGAACCAGGGCACCACATTCCTTATTTATATAATTGGACCAACCAACCTGAAAAAACACAACAGAGAGTCCGTATGATTATGGATACTATGTACACCAACGAGCGTGATGGTCTTTGCGGAAACGATGATGCAGGGCAAATGAGTGCTTGGTATGTATTTTCTGCCATAGGATTTTATCCCGTATTGCCCGGTTCTGCTGAATATGCGCTTGGTAGTCCGTTAGTGAAAGAAGCAACCTTACATTTTGAGAACGGCAATACATTACATATTGTAGCTAAGAATCAATCATCAAAAAATGTTTATGTAAAAAAGATACTTTTAAACGGAGTTGAAATTACTGGACCAACAATAAATCATTTTGAATTAATGAAAGGTGGTGAATTGGTTTTTGAGATGAGTAGAAAATAGTTATATAACATTGCTCACTTTTTAACGATAGATTGTGGGCAATGTTAAATTAACAGGAAAATTTTGTTTTTTAAAGGGTTGATTATAAGAAAGTTATTTTTATTTAGTAATATTATTAATAACCTTAAAAGCGAATTAACCTATACTCATGTATTCAAAAAGCAATTCAACATTACTTAACGCACTGCTTGTTTTATTAATTACACAAAACTTATTTGCTAGTACTACTCAGTCTGATAGTGACAAACCTACATCAGAAGACATCACAATTATTGTTAGAGAAAATGAAAACTTCACAGATAAAGTAGTCGATTTTTTTCCTCTTTTAAATTCACCACATGGCCCTCTAATTAGTGTTAAGATACATCAATTGCCTTCTAAAGGAGCTTTAACAGCTAATTTTTATGATTTTGGTTTAAATAAAAGGGTGTATTCAGCTATAAGAAGTAACGAAAATGTACAAAGAGAAGATTCTATACGGTATAATAGTGGAAATTATGATGGAACATCTTCTTTAATAAATTATGATAATTTTACTTTTTCCGTTATCGATGGCAGAGAAGTAGAAACAGAAAGTGTATATAATGTTCAAATTAACCTTTTAAGAGCTAACGGATTAATTGTTGAAGATTTTACTAAAAGTGGTGTAAAAAACACTTCAATAACATTCAACACAATTGACTTCTCTTCTAAATACACTAATTTTAATGCTACTGAAACAATCAATAAAGTAATAATAAAAACCCTACCTCCAAATGGGACATTACAATTTCAAGGTGTAGATGTAAACTTAGGTGATGAAATAACTTTTTCGAATATTACAGACTTTACATTTGTACCTAATCGTTTTTGGTTTGGAACATCAACCTTTGAGTATAATGTATTAGATCAATCTGGAGATTCTGCCACTAATAATGCAACAATTACTATAATTATAGCCGATCAAAGACATACTCCTGTTGCTTTAGATGATAATGGAACAACTACATCTAACACTCCAATAGTGATTGATGCTAAGATAAATGATTTTGACGATGACAATGATCCATTAGCATTACTTACAATAGATAACGTTTTGAATGGAACAGCAACAATAGAAAATCAGCAAGTACGTTTTGTACCAACTTCTGGCTTTATAGGCAATGCAACAATTACATATACATTAACCGATAATACAGATGGAACAGATCAGGCAATAATAAATGTAATTGTTTCTAATGATGTTCCTATAGTAAATGATATACATTATAATGGTGTAATAGGCGATACAATTTGGTTAGCAAAAACAGATTTCATCAATAATTTTATTGATGCACAACCACTTGATAAAATTCAAATAGCAACATTACCTACAGTTGGAGTATTAATGAAAGGAAATACAATTGTGAATGTAAATGATGAGGTTCAAGTTTCAGATATAGATTCACTTTATCTTGTTGCCAAAAAAGAATTTGGTATTTTTTCCACATTTTTTGAATGGAATGGTTGGGATGGGTTATCGTATGCATTAAACACTGCGAATGTTATAATTACAATTACTAATGATATACCAATTGTAAGTGATATATATTATTCTGGTGTAATAGGCGATACAATTTGGTTAGCAAAAACAGATTTCATCAATAATTTTATTGATGCACAACCACTTGATAAAATTCAAATAGCAACATTACCAACAGTTGGAGTATTAATGAAAGGAAATACAATTGTAAATGTAAATGATGAGGTTCAAGTTTCAGATATAGATTCACTTTATCTTGTTGCCAAAAAAGAATTTGGTATTTTTTCCACATTTTTTGAATGGAATGGTTGGGATGGGTTATCGTATGCATTAAACACTGCGAATGTTATAATTACAATTACTAATGATATACCAATTGTAAGTGATATATATTATTCTGGTGTAATAGGCGATACAATTTGGTTAGCAAAAACAGATTTCATCAATAATTTTATTGATGCACAACCACTTGATAAAATTCAAATAGCAACATTACCAACAGTTGGAGTATTAATGAAAGGAAATACAATTGTAAATGTAAATGATGAGGTTCAAGTTTCAGGTATAGATTCACTTTATCTTGTTGCCAAAAAAGAATTTGGTATTTTTTCCACATTTTTTGAATGGAATGGTTGGGATGGGTTATCGTATGCATTAAACGCTGCGAATGTTATAATTACAATTACTAATGATATACCAATTGTAAGTGATATATATTATTCTGGTGTAATAGGCGATACAATTTGGTTAGCAAAAACAGATTTCATCAATAATTTTATTGATGCACAACCACTTGATAAAATTCAAATAGCAACATTACCTACAGTTGGAGTATTAATGAAAGGAAATACAATTGTAAATGTAAATGATGAGGTTCAAGTTTCAGATATAGATTCACTTTATCTTGTTGCCAAAAAAGAATTTGGTATTTTTTCCACATTTTTTGAATGGAATGGTTGGGATGGGTTATCGTATGCTTTAAACACTGCGAATGTTATAATTACAATTACTAATGATATACCAATTGTAAGTGATATACATTATTCTGGTGTAATAGGTGATACAATTTGGTTAGCAAAAACAGATTTTATCAAAAATTTTAATGATGCACAGCCACTTGATAAAATTCAAATAGCAACATTACCTACAGTTGGAGTATTAATGAAAGGAAATACAATTGTAAATGTAAATGATGAGGTTCAAGTTTCAGATATAGATTCACTTTATCTTGTTGCCAAAAAAGAATTTGGTATTTTTTCCACATTTTTTGAATGGAATGGTTGGGATGGGTTATCGTATGCATTAAACGCTGCGAATGTTATAATTACAATTACTAATGATATACCAATTGTAAGTGATATATATTATTCTGGTGTAATAGGCGATACAATTTGGTTAGCAAAAACAGATTTCATCAATAATTTTAACGATGCACAACCACTTGATAAAATTCAAATAGCAACATTACCTACAGTTGGAGTATTAATGAAAGGAAATACAATTGTGAATGTAAATGATGAGGTTCAAGTTTCAGATATAGATTCACTTTATCTTGTTGCCAAAAAAGAATTTGGTATTTTTTCCACATTTTTTGAATGGAATGGTTGGGATGGGTTATCGTATGCATTAAACACTGCGAATGTTATAATTACAATTACTAATGATATACCAATTGTAAGTGATATATATTATTCTGGTGTAATAGGCGATACAATTTGGTTAGCAAAAACAGATTTCATCAAAAATTTTAACGATGCACAACCACTTGATAAAATTCAAATAGCAACATTACCAACAGTTGGAGTATTAATGAAAGGAAATACAATTGTGAATGTAAATGATGAGGTTCAAGTTTCAGATATAGATTCACTTTATCTTGTTGCCAAAAAAGAATTTGGTATTTTTTCCACATTTTTTGAATGGAATGGTTGGGATGGGTTATCGTATGCATTAAACACTGCGAATGTTATAATTACAATTACTAATGATATACCAATTGTAGGTGATATATATTATTCTGGTAGGGTTGGAGATACAATTTGGTTAGATAAAAGTGATTTTGTACATGAGTTTATTGATAGTGACACTCTACAAAAAATACAAATTAAATCTATACCCTTAATTGGTAATTTATATAAAGGTGAAGATAAGCTTGCTGTTAATGATGAAATTAATGTAAATGAGATTAATGCTATTTATTTTATCTCAAATACACATTTAAATAAAGTAGGTACTTCTTTTGAATGGAATGGTTGGGACGGTCTTAATTATGCAATTGATAATGGTAGAGTTCATATCACAATAGGTTTACCTTTTCCACCAGTAGTAAATGATTTTGTGAAATATGGCAGTATCAATACGGATATATTGTTTAATTTACTGGATTTTGATGATAATTTTAAAGATTTTTCTGGGTTTAGGTTAGATAGTATTCAACTTACTACTTTGCCTAAGTTTGGTACATTTTATTTTGAAGGGGTAGCACTTAAGGTGAATCAGACCATTGCAAGAAACGAAATTCTAAATTTGGTGTATACGCCTAATGATAATTATTTTGGTTTTGATAATGTAAATTATACAGCAAATAATGGTTTTAATTGGGCAGTAAATTCAGCTGTAATAAAAATTATTATTGATGGTATTTCAGCTTCTCCTCCTGACATAGAGGATATCTATAAAGAAGGTCCACAGAATACAGATATACCAATAACACTTACAGATTTCTTAGAAGTATATTCTGATACAGTAATTAAGGAAATCTATATTTCTACTTTACCTGAAAATGGAAATTTATACCATAATGATATTCTAGTTGAAGAAAACGACTTATTTTCAGAGTCGTCATTTTCTGAATTTATATACGAACCTAATCTTAATTATGCGGGTAAAGATTCCATTAGTTGGAATGCCTCTAATGGACAAGTTTATGCAGTCGAAGAGGCAAAAGTGCATATTAATATAAAACCTGAGTTAGTGATCTATTCATCTTTCTCTCCAAACGGAGATAGTTACAATGATTATTGGCATATTAAAGACATAGAATTTTACCCAAATAATACTGTTACTATCTATAATAGATGGGGGAATGTTGTTTATAATGATGAGAAATATGACAATACTACTGTAAAGTGGGAAGGTATAAACCACGATAATGGTGTAGTGGGTAAATACTTAACTGCAGGAACATATTTTTATAAAATTGATCTAAGAGACGGCAGTTCAATTAGATCTGGATTTGTGGTTATTGCCAAATAACTTAATACTTATAATGAAAAAACTACTATACTCATTTCTATTTATACTAGGAGTAGCTCAAGGTGTTTTTGCACAACAAGCTACCATGTATTCCCAATATATGTTTAATGCAATGCTTTTAAACCCAGCATATATTGGAGCACAAGGAGGGGTGAACTCTACTTTTATTTATAGACAGCATTGGTCTGGTGTAGGAGGCTCACCAAGCACATCAACAGTAGCAATAGATTCGCCTATAGGATCAAAAAAAATAGCCGTAGGTGGCTTGTTTTCTCAAGATAAAATTGGGGTGTCTACCATTCAAAATTTTGATGTAATGTTGGCTTATAGAATAGCTGCATTTAATGGTACTTTGTCATTTGGTTTACAAGGTGGCTTTAATAATGTATCAGTAAACTTTGCACAACTTACTTCTTATGTTCCAGACCCTTCAATACCTTCGCAATCAGAATCTAAGTTGACACCTGAAGTAGGTGCAGGTATTTTTTATAATGCTGAAAAAATTTATGCTGGAATTTCAGCCCCGAAATTGGTTGAAAACGACTTAGGAGATCCAAATTCTACCCTTGTTGTAGAAGATAAAAGACATTACTATATTATTGGTGGTTATATCTTCCATCTATCACCTAATGTTGTTTTAAAACCCAATACATTAATAAAATTAACCGAGGGCTCACCAGTACAAGCAGATGTTAATTTGAATGCTTTTTTGTATGAAATTTTATGGTTGGGTGTTTCTTACAGAACACAAGAATCAGTTGCATTTCTTACTGAAATTCAGTTTGGTAAAATGTTTAGAGTTGGCTATTCTTATGATTTAGTTACAAATTCAGCACGAGGCGTAACGAATGGATCACATGAGTTTATGTTGAATTTTTTATTTAAAAGTAAAAAAGCTAAGATTCATACACCAAGATATTATTAACTATGAAAAGCGTATTATTTTCTATCTTCTTTCTCTCTACATTATTTGTAGTAAATGCTCAGACTATTGAAAATGTTGACATAAAAAATGCTGACGAAAGAATTGCACAAAAAGTGGATAACTTAGACTATTCTTCAGCGCTAAAAAAGTATCAGAAAGCATATAGAAAAGCAAAAAAAAGTGATGATAAGGTTTTTTATGCCGTTCGTCAGGCAGAGTGCTATGATAAGATAAATAAGCCTAAAAAAGCAATTAAATTATACAATGAAATAGACAGCTTGGGAGGATCTTTAAAAGGAAATGATGCAGAAGTCTTTGGTGATGCTTTCTTTAAAATAGGGAAATATAAAGAAGCAGAAGAACTATATGATAGAGCAGCTAAAGGAGTTAAAAAAGAAGATAAAAAGAGAATTTACGGAAAAAGGAAAAATATTGCAGAAATAGAAAAACTATTAAGCAGTGAAGAAGCTTATGAGGTGAAGTTTGCACCATTCAATTCTAAACAAGACGATTTTAGTCCGATAGAATACAATAATGGGATTATATTTGTATCGAATAGAAATGATGATCAGACAGGTAGAAAAAAGTATGTTGGGGATGGAGGTAACTTCTTAGATTTATATTTTGTTGGCGAAAACGATGAAATATCAAACTTATCTAAAAGTATTAACACCAAATTTCATGAAGGGAGTGCTAGTATTTCTAATGATGGAACTTTAATGGTTTTTACAAGAAGTACAAAAAGAGAACAATCTGATACAAATGCTAGCAGATTACAACTCTATTTTTCTAAAAAAGAAGGGAATGAATGGGGCAAACCTTATCCATTTCTTTGGAATATGGAAGCTTACTCTACAGGGCACCCTTATTTCTCTCCAGATAATAAAAAACTGTATTACATTTCTGACAGACCTGGTGGTATAGGAGGTAGTGATATTTATTATTCAGAAAAAATTGGGAACGATTGGTCTAGACCAATACCACTAGGCCCAGAAATTAATACAGTAAGAGATGAGCTTTTCCCTACATTAGATAGCCATAATAAACTCTTCTTTTCTTCAAATGGATGGGGTGGACTAGGTGGACTAGATGTGTTTGTACAAGATTTAGCTAATATTCAGCCATCACCCATTAACCTTAGAATACCAATAAATTCGAGTTTTGATGATTTTGGTGTTTTAATAACAAAAAGCGGTAAACAATATATATCCTCTAATAGAGATGTAGAACAAAGTAAATCTCAAAGAGACAATATTCTAGAAATTGTTAGAAAAGACTTTAAAGGGATAGTAATTGATAAATTTTCTAGAGTACCTATAGGAGAAGCAGATATTACTATTGACGGGAAAGTAGTGACTAAATCTGATTCTACAGGTATTTTTTCTGTGAGTTTTAAAGACTGGAATAATAAACAAAATATCCTAGGTTCTAAATATTCTTATCAAGCAGATTCTGTTTTAGGCGATAGTGTAGATCAGATATTATTAAATACTGAGTTAGTTGTTCTAGAATTAGTACAACCATTAATAGAAGGCGTAGTGTATGATTCTACCTCAAAAAAAGCACTTATAGCAAGAGTAATAGTCAACGAAAAATCAACAGGAAAAGAAACAATTTTTTATACAGATTCTGTTGGACATTATCAATTTAAAGGCTTACCCAATGAACATTATGATTTAAGAGCTGAACGTCCAAAGTATTTTACCAATAGAAGAGCTTTGAATACTACTACAAAACTTTTTATTAAGAAAGACATTGCTTTAGAACCAATCACAGGACAAAAAATACGTATCTATTACGATTTTGATAAATCTGATATCAGAGATGACGCATCGTATTTATTAGATACGTTGGTAAATATGATGACTTTTAACCCAACAATTAAGATTGAACTATCATCACACACAGATAAGAGGGGTAAGAATTGGTACAACCAACAACTTTCAGAAAAGAGAGCAAAAGAAGCTTTTAATTATGCGGTAAAAAATGGTATTGCAGCTAATAGAATGGTATACAAAGGGTATGGGGAGTCTCAACCTCAAATAAAATGTGAACCTTGTTCAGAAGAAGAACATCAATTAAATAGAAGAACAGAGTTTTATGTAACAGGTTATACTAATGAAGATAATTATTTCGGAGATGATTATAAAGCATTATTTGAAGGTGAATCTGCAAATTTATTAATTGGTTTTGATGGGGAACTAATGAGAAGTGCTAATAAAGTGATTTCAGGGTTAGTACAAGAAATTAATGATGAAATTAATGGTCTGAAAGTTCTTATTGAAGATGATGCAGGCAATACTTTAGGTACTACTACTACTTCAGAAGAAGGGATATTTAATATTCATGTAGCCTCTAAATATAAGTATGTACTCAAAATTTTAAGAAACAATAAAGTAGTAACCACCAAATATGTCGATCTATATGAATTTAAAAATAAAAATAGTATTGATATAAAAGTCTTTTTAGATTAAGGAGTAGTTATTAAATTTCTAACCCTATATTCTAGTCTGTTGTGTCTATTTTTAAACGCTTAGACCTTCTAGTTAATAATAATTTTAAATAAAAGTTATTAACAAAACATCCTCGTTATATCTTAATAAAAGTAAATAACTAACTTTATTTATATTAATCAATAACAATACTTTGGAATAAATAATAAAAAATAGTAATTATGGTTTATTAAAAATTAATAATAATTAAAGATGAGAGACTGATTTTTTTAAGCAACATATAATTAACTAATTTATTTAAACTTTTAATAATGAGAAAGATATACCTAATATCATTACTGTTACTATCATCAATTTTCACTTTCGCCCAAGATGTTTTAAAAGGTACTGTTAAAGACGATAAAGGAGAAGGAATTCCTGGAGTCTCTGTACTTATTAAAGGCACAACAAGGGGAGGAATTACAAATTTTGATGGAGCCTATTCTATTATTACACCTAAAAGTGGGGAGGTAATTTTATTTACCTACATGGGAATGAAACCCCAAGAAATAACTTATTCTAGTCAGCAAAATCTGGATGTTACTTTGCAAACAGATGTAACAGAATTAGACGATATTGTAATCGTAGCCTACGGAGCTCAGAAGAAAACATCTGTAACCGGTGCAGTGGCAAAACTAGATGCAGATGAGTTATTAGATGTAACAACACCAGATGTTTCTGGCTTACTACAAAGTAAAGCAGCTGGTGTACAGGTAGCTTCAACCTCTGGGCAACCGGGAGCAACAACAGAAATTCGAATTCGTGGTAAGGCATCAATGAATGCTTCTATTGATCCGCTTTGGGTTGTTGACGGTGTTATTATGCATGGAGTTCCAGAAATTAACCCTGCAGATATAGAAACTATTTCGATCTTAAAAGATGCATCAGCAACTTCTCTTTATGGTTCCAGAGGTGCTAATGGTGTTGTAATGGTAACTACTAAACGAGCAAAAGATGGAACAAGTCAGTTCAACTTTTCTGCAAAAACAGGTATTACTCAATTAAATCAAGGAAATTTTAAGTTAATGAACGGTCAACAAATGGTTGATTATTATAAAAGTTTCCCAAACCAAGGAGATATTCCTTCTGATATTTCAGACAATTATGACCAATTGACAAATCAGAATACAGATTGGGTAAATAACGGTACACAAAATGGTATTGCACAAGATTATAGCCTAAGCTACACTGGAGGTACAGAGAAAATGAGAACTTTTATTTCTGGTGGATATTATAGTGAAGATGGTGCAGTAAAAGGGTATAATTATGAACGTTATACGACAAGAATGAACTTAGACTATAATGTAAACGATCGGTTAGTATTTAAACCTAAAGTAGCACTTACTTACAAAGAAACGATGGACCGTCAGCATGATTTATATCAAATGTATAGAAATATGCCTTGGGATAATCCTTATGATGCTAACGGTAAACCTGTTAATCCAAGAGACCCCAATGTAATGTGGCATGGTAGAGATATGAATAATTATTTATATGATTTGCAATGGAACTATGGGGAAACGAATGACTTTAATATGATCTCTAATTTTGATATTGAATATGACATATCAAAACATATAAAGTTTGTGTCTACAAATAGTATTACTTACGGTAATGGAAATAATTATTCTTATGCAGACCCGCAATCGATTGCAGGAGAGGCCATGATTGGGAATATTTATCAATCTAAAAGTGAATTTGTCAATAAGTTTTCAAATCAAATGCTCCGTTATTTTAATACTTTTGGTAAGCATGATATAAATGCCTTGGTTGCTTATGAATACACAGATTATACCTATAATAACATGTCGGCACAAGGAAATGGAATTGTACCAGGCACTAAAATATTAGACGGTACTGCAGTGCCACAAACTGTGCAAGGAACTAAGTACGATTATGCATTACAATCGTTCCTTTTTAATATGAATTACGCTTACGATGAACGTTATATGGCTCAATTCTCTTTTAGAACAGATGGAGCATCTAATGTAGGTATTGATAACAGATACGGTAGCTTTTTCTCTATTTCTGGAGGATGGAACATCAATAAAGAGGCATTCTTTAAAAGTGATGCCGTAACTACATTTAAGTTAAGAGGAAGCTACGGATCTTTAGGCAATAGACCAGAATCTATGTATCCTTATCAAAGCTTGTATGCTTTAGATTTTAACTACAATGGTATCCCTGCTGCAGTACCAAGTCAGTATCCAAATTATAACTTAAGTTGGGAAAAGTCTTATCAATCAAATATTGCAGTAGATTTTGGTCTTTGGAATCGCTTAAACTTTACGTTGGAATATTATAATATCAATACATCAGACCTCTTGTATTATGTAAAACTTCCTGCCGTATCTGGGTTCGATGGCTATTGGGAAAATGTTGGTGGTGTTATAAATAATGGTGTAGAATTTATGGTATCCTATGAAGCCATTCAAAGAAAAGATTTCTCTTTAGGTTTTGATTTTAATATTGGTCATAATAGAAACCAAGTAACAGAGGTGTATCAAGACCAAAATGTAATTAGAGGAAATAAAATAACAAAAGTAGGGCACGATATAGATACTTGGTATTTGAGAAAATGGGCAGGTGTAGACCCGCAATCTGGCAATCCTACTTGGGAAAGTGTTGACCCGGAAACTGGAACAGTCACAATTACAGAAGATTATGCTCAAGCAACTTTGCAAGAAGTGGGTACATCTACTCCTAATTTTCAAGGTGGTTTTACAGCAAGGGTAGATTATAAAGGGGTATTCTTAAATGCTAACTTTGCTTACTCGCAAGGGGCAATGATCTACAATACAGCTAGAGAAACGTATGATTCTGATGGGGCTTATGCATCTTATAATCAGATGCAATTGCAAGATGGTTGGAATAGATGGGAAAAAGAAGGTGACGTGGCTACACATCCAAAATTGGAATACAATAATCAAAGTCAGAGTAACAAACCCTCGTCTAGGTACTTAGAGGATGGAAGTTATTTAAGATTAAGGAACGTAACATTTGGCTATAGACTACCAAATAAATTTAATGAGAAAATGAAAATTAAAAATGCTAGAGTCTACTTTTCTGGGGATAACCTATGGACAGTTACGGGATATTCTGGTATGGACCCAGAAGTGGGAGATGGTTCAGATATGTCTGCTTTCTACCCTGTACCAAAACGCTTGATGATGGGACTTAATTTTTCTTTCTAATTAAACTAAAAAGCATAAAAATGAACTTCAAAAAATATATATATTCAGCAGTTTGTGTCGCATTAGTTACCGCATGCGACATCCATAGAGATCCTTACAATTCTATAAATTCAGACGATTTATTAAGTACAGAGGCAGGGTTACAAACGGCAACAAATGGAAACTATGCCAACTTAAAAGGTAAAAAAGATGAATCTGCCTGGTTTGATGATTGGCATAGAATAACAGAATATCCAACAGATAATGTATCTTTAAGTGGTACAACAACAGACCCTTTGTTTTACTTTTATAATTTTAGAAATATTCCCAATAATTATAGGTCATCTAGGTTTTGGAGTTACTCTTATAGAACAATTGTAGGATGTAATCAAATTATTGAAAAAGCAGAAAGAGGAGTGTCTCCAGCAATGGATCAGTTAATTGGAGAAAACTACTATTTGCGTGGAATGTTACTGTTTTACCTCGTGAATGTTTATGGTCGTCCATATTCACAAGGACCTAGTAATTTGGGTGTTCCTTTAAAATTATCTACAGACGTAAAAGATTTACCCCCTCGTGCAACAGTTGGAGAAGTTTACGACCAAGTGCTTCTAGATTTAAAAGAAGGGGAAGAATTAATGACAATAAATAAAGGGAATATTTATGCAAGTAAAGAAGCTGCCCAAGCATTATTGTCTCGTGTATACCTTTATATGGACAATCTCGATAATAGCATCACTTATTCTGATAAAGTGATAAATTCTGGTAATTATGAATTATTAAGTACAGGTCAACTCACCAATTCTGTAGAACTTCCTCCAGAAGGGAATCCAGAAGAAATTTTTGCATTGAAATTCACAAAAGATTCTGATTATGGCCACGGTTGGTATACTGTTGGAGGAATGTATGCAACTATTAAAAATGTAGGATGGGGAGAAATGTATGCTTCAAAGACGTTTATTGATTTAATAAATCAGCATCCCGAAGATGCACGAAAAAGTTATTTTGAACCTCAGTATTTAGTCAATGATAATGGACAACAAATTCCAAGTGTATTTTGGGTAAATGAAGATTGGCAATACGTTCAAGCCGAATTGATAGATGATACTTACGTTATTTATAACGAAGAACAATATAATTTACAGACTGAAGGTCAGGATGATAACCTTAAATATTATTTTGTAGATGGTACAGGTACAAAACAATACTGCGAGAAAAACCATTTGATGGAGCACCGAAATGGATATCTGAAGTATTTTATTTATAAATGCTCTAAGCAAGAAGGTGAACCTCACTTATGGTCGCCTACAGTATCTAGATTGGCAGAATTGTATTTAAATAAGGCAGAAGCCTATGCTAAGAAAGGTGATGAAGCAAATGCACTTAAAAATGTTAATATTATAAGAGAAAGAGCAGGTATTACAACGTATTCTAGTGCAGCAGATTTCCCTGAAGGAACACAACTTTTAGATATTGTATTACAAGAAAGAAGGTTAGAACTTGTTTGGGAGGGGCATCGTAAATTTGATGTGTTTAGAAATAATAAAACAATGGATAGAAGGTACCCTGGTACTCATTTAAGTGGTTCAGGTGCTTACGAACAAATTGAGCCAACTCATAATAGAGTGATAGAATTTATTCCAGAGGATCAAATTCTTGTTCAACCTAATTTGATACAAAACCCGTAATTATATAATCTTTTTTCTTTATTGTTGGGGGCGTTTATGATAAACGCCCTTTTTTGTGCATTGCACAATTGATGAAATATAGAAATTATCTTATTCTTATGTGCTGATGTTGAAGCTAAACACGAAAATAAATAAAGTAAGTGAAGTAAAACTATTTGAATATCCTTCTTCTAAATACGTTTCTATTTTATACCTTTGCGATAGGGTAAGATTCATCTTTATTGCAATTTTGTTTTTAAACAATTTTGGTCAGACTTTAAAGATAGTCTTACCTTTTTTATTTGCCTAAAATGGGTTGCAACTGTTTCTAGAATCTAAGTACAAAAAAGTTTAATACTATATTATGTATATGTAGAAACATTTAATTAAACATCTTATAAAGTAATGCAACCCCTCTGGTTTTAGGATATTGCAATGCAATAGTTCTACATTTTTATAAAGTAACTTAAGAGGGTTCGAAAGTATTTTAATGAGTATAATTTGTATAGTCAACTATAAATAGTTATCAATCGATTTCAATAAAATGCTGATATATAATATTTTACAGATATTTGTATTGTGATTTAAGCAGAATCATTTAATAATTCACAACTGTTATTTTATTATTTGTATCAAAAATGAAACAATGTTACATAAAGATCGTTAAAAAAGTCACATCTGATTTATTTACGACATTTATGAAAAAAATAATTTACTTTCTCTCTTTATTATTAATACCTTTTGTGGGATATTCTCAAAAGGCACATTCTTTAGATAGTATTCCAGAAAGTTGGAATGTAGAAACGAATGATAGCACGTTAGCCATTGTAGAAAATGTTGCCAACTGGTGGAAGATTTTTAATGATCCGATTCTTAATGAATTAGTGAATAAAGCTGTAGATAATAACTTAAATATTAAAGTTGCAGTACAAAGAATTGAACAAGGTAGGTTAATACATAAGCAAAGTCAGGCTGCATATTACCCTTCAGTTGCGTTAAATGCCTCTGCTAATTTTAGCAATGTGGGTATATCTCCAACAGACAATACTGATAACACAATGATTTACAATACAGGTGTATCTATGTATTGGGAAATTGATGTATTTGGAAGAATTCGTAAAGGAGTTAAAGCTGCAAATTATAGCTATAAACAAGCTCAAGAAGACATGAAATCTGTTATGGTTAGTGTACTTGGCGAGGTTTCTTCAGCTTATGTTCGTCTTAGAATGTATCAGAATCAGATTATTGTAGCAGAATCAAATATCAAAGCACAATTAAAAGCATTGGACCTTGCAAGAGATAGGTTTCAATCTGGATTAACATCAAAATTAGATGTTTTACAAGCAGAGGCAATGTATGCAAGTACAAATGCATCAATTCATACACTAAATGCTCAGGTTATTGCAGAAGTGAATTTAATCCAAGTTTTTATTGGTGAGTATCCAGAACGTTTAAAAATTGCATTATTAGATGTTAAAGAATTACCAGGAGTACCTGTTCAGTTACAAACTCTTTTGCCTGTAGATATGGTAAGACAACGCCCAGACATTAAATCTGCAGAGAATGGCTTAATGGCAATGGTGGCTAATGAAGAACTTGCCAATGCAGAATTATTACCAACTTTAGCAATACAAGGTAATGTAGGTTTTGTCTCTAACGATGCTAGTGATTGGATAAATAGTGATGGGTTAGCCTATTATGTAGGTCCTAAACTTAGTTGGAATTTATTTAGCGGCTTGTACGAAAAAAGAAATAAACAGATTGCAAAAGTAGAAATGCAACAAGCTCAATTAAACTACCAAAACACGGTCTTAACAGCCATGAAAGAAGTAGAAAATAGCTTATCGAATATAAAAGAATTAAAAGGAGCGATGACTTGGTTAGATCAAACTGTTTCGGCATCAGAAGAGTCTGTAAACCTCTCAATAGATCAATACCAACAAGGAATTATTGATTATCAACCCGTATTAAACTCCCAACAGTCATTATTACTTGCACAGAATGAGCAGGTACAAACCAAAGGAAATCTTTTAGGGCAAATTATAGCCTTATACCAATCTCTAGGTGGAAATTGGGTTGAATAAAAATATGTTTTAATATAATGTAAGTGTTTACCCTCATTTTGCTTTGCAATCTGAGGGTTTTGTTTTTAAAGACGATTCCCTTTATTTGTAATTTGATGGTGCAACCTCACCGATACTTGATGCCCAATATAAATAAATAATATGCCTATAAGAAAGACGGCCAGTACTGTTCCAAATGCAGTAGGGTTTACCAATGGAGGAGGAGTAATACTGTATAAAACAGGCCCAACAACCATAATCATTTTAAAGAAAAATTCGTGTTTTGCATGTTTAAAAGACATGTACATAAGGTAACCATAAGTGCAACCAATAAACAGAAAATTGATATAATAAGGTAAGTTTAAATAAGGAGAAACAACTTTCAATAGAAAAACTATTACTGCAGAAAAACTAATAATTTTAATTTTAGCATAAACCATAGGTACTGGATTTTTATATAAAGTAGTACTTGCAAAAAGTATTGTAAGCATAACACCAGCGCCTTGCAATGCTTTTGTACCTGCCAAAATATAGAGCAGAATATAACCTATATATGTAATTAAGGCTCTTAAAAATAACTGAAAGTGCGTAGGTTCTTCCATACCATGTGGTGGTTGGTTAGTAAAAGCAAATTCTTTATTTATTTTTAAAAAGATTCCTAAAGGAATAAGTATAAGTGCACAACTTAAAAGTGTCTCAAAAATTCTGTCTTCAATAATGGGTAATACACTTTGACTATCTGCACTATGAAAATTACCAATTCCAAAAATCCCTATGGTTACATTAATAATAAAGAAGAAATAGAAATACTTTTTATACTTTATAGAAAGGTGACTAATCAACATAATTAAACACACTAAACAAGCATAATAAAGGTATCTATTTGTTACCCCAGAGAGTGCAAATAATAAAAAAGCACCAAAAAAAGTTGCTGATACTCTGTAAATACTCTTATGGAAAAAGTTTTTTCTTGTTGGTGAAAATATAAGTGGAAGCGTAAGCAACCCCCATTCTGGGTGAGGAAGTTTATAATAATGTTGAAGGAATAATAAAGCAAGTACAATACAACCGTAGAGAACGCTTAGTGATTTTAATTCTTTAGTCATGATATAGAAATTAATTGGTTAACAATTAGTTTCAAAAGTATAATAAATAAATGCGTACTCTTGGTAAAATAATCTTTAT
Organism: Flammeovirga pectinis; assembly: GCF_003970675.1. GTDB lineage: Bacteria > Bacteroidota > Bacteroidia > Cytophagales > Flammeovirgaceae > Flammeovirga > Flammeovirga pectinis. The sequence continues at coordinate 1,218,875 of NZ_CP034563.1, read as the reverse complement.
TGGTGGTAAAATAAACTTATTATAATACAATTTAGAGGGTAACCTTTTCAATTCAGTTACCCTCCAAATTATTTTTACAGACTTCTTGCTTCTAACACATCCCTTAATGCTAAAACTATAGCTTGGTTATGGTGTGATACGGAAGTAGATTTCTGTGCTTTTAATACCTTCAAAGCACTGTTGTTTAATGCAGAAAAATGATCTAAAAACTGGATGTAAATATCTTGTGATAAGCTCATGTCTTTGTTCTTTTAAAGTTTTTTATAAATACTGACAAGTAATTTAGAGTGTAAACAATTGGTTGTTTACAAATTTCACTTTACGTAAAATAGACATACGCCCACCTTGGATAATTAAATCAGTTCCTTTGATTTTTCTTTTCGAAATCTCCTCATTTAAAGCAGCTAAATAAACACCTCTGGAGCCAGTCCATCCGGTATTACCTACTTCGCGATTAAATTTAGAAATTAATTCATCTGTTGTAAGTGATGAAAAATAAACTTTTTTCTCTTGATAAAAATCTTCTAAGAATGTCATTGTCATACAGATTATAAGTGAATAATCGATTAAAATGACATCAAGAAATTTAAGGAAAATGGTTGGGAAGGCATTTTGTCCATCCGAGGACCACATCCATTTTACCACCGTGACATAACGCTCGGTTGGCATCCATTTAAGGATTCTTGATGTTGCTACAAAGCTAGAATAAAAATTTTAAAAACTCAAAATTATTTTAAAAAATATCCTTTTACTACATGTGTTATTTCCTGATTTAGTTATTGAGCTTTAACCGTAGTCGATTTTTAAAAGCACCTTTAAAATGCTTTTAAATTATTAAATAATCACTATTTCAAATAGCGAAAATAGGGTTGTCCTGAAAGCAAAACGCATATAAAAAATCAGTTTGATATAATTTAATTAGAGGTTTATAAAGGCCTATATTTTGAAGGTATTACTTTAGGTACTTAATAACCGTTAAGACTGCTTTATATATGAATCAAATATCATATATTCACGTTTAATAAAGCAAATGAAAAATAAATACACAACCTTGTTCCAAATGTGCCTTTGCACAATCGTCGCATTTTTATGTGTCGGATCTTCTCCATCAAAGGAGGGAATAAAGGCTTCGTGTTGTTCAGAAGAAGTCCCAAGAATCACTTCAATTACTACCATTTGTGCTGTTTCTATAGATAATATTGAAGACAAAACAGCAGAAAGGTGCTGTATGCCTTCTCCAATTTCAACGGCTACAGAATCAGCATTAAATCAAGTACCATTTAATGTAAGTGTATTTGGTAATACAATAAATTATAAGCTTACATTTGGGCAGAAAACTCACCTAAAAAATCTTCTTAAAAAGAAAAAAAGTAAATTTTTAGCTATTTATTCCCAGCGGAATAAATACCTTCTAATTTGGCTTTGTCGGTTAATAATTTAGCTGATTCTAATAATCTCAATACATCTAAACTCTTTTAGATTTACAATTTTGTCTTACAAGATAATTACACTTATTTTAAGTAACAGATCAGTTTAAAACGTGAACTTTAATTTCCGTTTATTAGACTGATAAAAACTTAGGAGAGCGTGTAAATTATTTTCATGAAAAATATATGAAAAAAGATTTAACTAACGGTCCTGTTTTACAAGGTATCGTTGGGTTGGCATTGCCAATTATAGCCTCTTCTTTCTTACAGTTTGCATACAATTTTACAGATATGCTTTGGGTAGGTCAGTTAGGAAGTAATTCGGTAGCAGCAGTAGGTACATCTGCCTTTTTCTTGCAATTAACATGGGCATTTGCTTCTGTTTTTTTATTGGGTACAGGAATTTCTGTGTCTCATGCAATAGGAAAAAAAGAGAACACAACAGCACAAAATATTGCTAGAGAAGCCTTGTTTTTTTTAGTAATAATTGTTGCAGTAATGGTCTTTATAATTCAACTTTTTTATAGAGATCTTATTGGGTTTTTTATGTTGAATGATCTCGTTGTGGAAAGTTTAGCCTACGATTATTTAAGGTGTGCATCTTTAGGGTTATTATTTATACTTACAGTTAATTTATTTACTGGAATAAGTAATGCAAGAGGAGATGCCAAAACACCTTTAAAAATTACCATAATTGGTGTAGTGATAAACATACTACTCGATCCAATATTTATTTTTGTTTTAGACCTAGGTGTTTTAGGTGCTGCTTTGGCTACCATAATAGCACAAAGTATTAGCTTATTCCTATTTTGGAATAAAGCAGCTCAAGACTTTTTAGGAAAATATAAAGAGTGGGAGTTTACAACAGGTACAATAAAAAAGACTATAAGTCTAGGTTTTCCCCCATCAATACAACGCATAATTTTTACTGTTGTAGGTATAATAATGGCAAGAATTGTAGCACAATGGGGTAGCGATGCCATTGCTGCACAGAAAATAGGACTACAAATAGAATCTATGACATTTATGGCCACTGGTGGTTTAATGGGAGCAATGATGTCTTTTACAGGCCAAAATTTTGGAGCACAAAAGTTTAACCGTATTAGAGAAGGTTACACTACTGCTTTAAAAATTGGAGTTGCATTGGGTGTAGTAATGGGAATTCTTTTTTATTCGTTCCCAACATTTTTTGTACGTCTTTTTGTTCAAGAAGAAGCAACAGTAACCATTGGTGCAGATTACCTTAGAATTATAGGGTTATCGCAAGTATTTATGTGTGTAGAAATGATAACATCTGGTATAATCAATGGTTTAGGGAAAACAAAAGTACCTGCAACTATTAATATCACCATGACGTTAATTCGTATTCCAATGGCCATTTACTTATCTTCTTTTGCAGCAATAGGTATTAATGGAGTATGGTTAGCCATTGCAATTAGCACTGTTTTAAGAGCGACATCTTTATCCATCGCTTATCAATTTATAAAAAGAAAAATTATATTAAATAGCACAATATGAAAGCCTTAGATTCAATAATTAATAACTATAAGTCAAGTCATTTATTTGAGGGAAGTTTTGGACTCGAAAAAGAAAATATACGAATAGATAAGAATGGTAAGATTGCATTAACGCCACATCCATCTCGTTTAGGAAGTAAATTAACACATCCATATATTACTACAGATTTTTCAGAAAGTCAGATAGAAATGATTACTCCTCCTTTGCCTTCCATTCATGAAGCATTAGGTTTTTTGGAGACCATTCATGATATCGTTTCTGAACAATTAGGTGATGAATATTTATGGCCACAAAGTACACCTCCAGACCTTCCTGAAAACGATAATGATATTCCGATTGCCAATTATGGCGAAGGTGGAGAGGTGAACGAAGAATACAGAAACCACTTGGCTACTAAGTATGGTAAAAAGAAGCAATTGCTTTCTGGTATACATTATAATTTTTCTTTATTAGAAAAAAACCTTAAATTTTTATATGATAAGTCGGAAGAGAAAGCACAACCTTACGCACAATTCAAAGAAGCAGTTTATTTAAAAATTGCAAGAAACTTTTTAAAATACAGATGGTATTTAGTAACGCTTTTAGGGGATAGTCCTGCATTGCATAGTTCTTACATGAAATGTTGTATTGATACACTGCCAAAAGCAACCTCGGATGCCCACCATTTTACAGAGGCAACTTCTATGCGAACAAGTGTATGTGGTTATAAAAATCAAGAAGACTTACTACTTGATTATACCTCTATGGAAGGATACCATAACAGTATTCAAAATGCTATAGATAAGGGCCAATTAGAAAGTGCCAAAGAGAATTATTCACCTATTCGTTTAAAAGAAATAAACGGACAATTAGAATATTTAGAAATTCGATTACTAGATTTAGACCCTTCTGTTAAACTTGGTATTACAAAAGAAACAGCAGATATTGTACATATGTTCTTGTTGTTTTGTCTGTTAAAAGAAGAAACAATTTTTGATGCCACTGTACAACTTACAGCTAACGAAAATCAAGAAATTGCTGCTACGATGGGACTTTCTAAAACTGCAAAAATTGAGTTTGAAGGTAAAGGAATGAATCTTCAAGAAGCAGTAGCAAGAATTACAAGACAGATAGAACACACGTTAGATAAGTTGTTACCAGAAAGCTATGTAAATTCTTTAGAACATCTCATTAAAATTTCTGATGATATCAATGACCGTCCTGCTGCTAAAACTTTAACAGCTATTCAAGGAACTTCATTTTTAGCATGGCATTTACAAAAAGCCCAACTTTATAAGCAGGAAAGCCTTAACCATTCTTATAAATTTTATGGTTTAGAAGATATGGAACTGTCTACCCAATTGTTGCTTAGAGAGGCAGTTTTAAGAGGTATTATTTTCGAAATAATGGACCGTTCAGAAAACTTTGTTCGTTTAGAAAAAGATGGCAAAGAAGAATATGTAATGCAAGCTACTCGTACCTCTTTAGATAACTACGTTAGTGTGCTTATGATGGAAAATAAAGTAATGACTAAAAAGCTTATTGAGCGTGTGGGAATTCGTACACCAAAAGGCGAACAATATATAGATCATTACAAAGCAAAAGAAGACTTCTTGTTTTACAAAAATAAATCTGTTGTAGTAAAACCTAAATCCACAAATTTTGGGTTGGGTATTAGTATTTTAAAAAATAACACAAAAAAAGAAGTCTTTGATAGAGCTATTGAAATAGCTTTTGAACATGATAATTCAATTTTAGTAGAAGAGTTTGTAAGTGGAAAAGAATACCGAATTTTTATCATAAAAAATGAAGTAGTAGGTATCTTACATCGTGTTCCCGCAAATGTTAAAGGAGATGGCGAAGCAACCATAAGAGAGCTTGTTATTGAAAAAAATAAAGATCCTTTAAGAGGAAAAGGGTATAAAACGCCATTAGAAAAAATAGCACTTGGAGAAGCAGAAGAAATGTTTTTACAATCTCAGGGACTAGATTTTGATTTTGTTCCATCTAAAAATCAAATAGTTTACCTAAGAGAAAATTCTAACATATCTACGGGGGGCGATAGTTTAGATTTTACAGATGATATTCCGGAATCATATAAAAAGATTGCTGTTGATGCAGCTAAAGCCTTAGATGTAGAAATTACAGGCTTAGACATGATGATAGATGACATTTCTGAAGAAGCAAATGACAGTAATTATGCAATTATTGAAATGAACTTTAATCCTGCAATTCATATACATTGTTATCCTTATAAAGGAAAAAACAGACGATTAAATGCTAAAGTATTGGATGCTTTGGGATACTAATTTTTTGTAATAATCAATCAGTGAGGATAAATATTCTCACTGATTGATTCATTGAATATTTTTTTATAGATTTGACTAGCTCTTAAAACTAATTCTACAACTAAACGAAAACAATGAAACTAATTACGTTTTTTTCTCTACTTTTTATTTCCCTATATAGTAACGCTCAGAATATTAAAGGAACGGTAGTTAACCTCACCACAAAAGAGGCTGTGCCTTATGCTAATATTATCTTAAAAAACAACCATTTAGGTGGCTATAGTAAAGACGATGGGAGTTTTATAATTCCAATTAATAAAGATCAACTACAAGACTCTCTTCTTATTTCTTCTATAGGGTTTACTCCAAAAGTCATCCCCATAAAAAAACTGTCTTTTTTGATTACAAATAAGATTTTCTTAGAACCAAAAGCTACCGAGTTAGATATGGTTCATGTTACTTCTAAAATGCCCACTGTAAAAGAAATTATTAGAAAATCTACATCAAAATTCAGAAAAGATTTTAGAGAAAAAGCATATCTAGGAGAATTTTATTATGCCGAAAATAAATTTATTGATAATGAATTTGTCTCTGGTTTAGAAGGAGTAGGAGATATTTATTTTGAGCAGTATCAGTCCTCAATGCCTGCTTATTCTACAAATCAAGGGATGAATAAACTATTATTTGATGAATTAAGGGCGAATAAAGACCATAATTGGAATTTTGATCCTTCTTGGGATTTATCTAATCTTGATAAAGGTGCATTAAAAACATATAATAAATATGATATGTTAGCCTTTTATAAAAGGCAATTTACAGACTTTAATTTTTTACAGAGTAAGCTATTATTAAAATATAACTTCAGTTTTATTCGGAATAGTCCACTTATTAAAACGAGTGATTATACATACAATTTGCGAGATATAGAAAATAGAAATAATGAACCTGTTTATGTCATAGAATATCATTCTAAAAATGATAAAACAGAGGGGGAAATATATATTAGAGAAAACTTTGAGGTATTAAGTATTACATCCTCTAATTTTGAGATCAAACATAAAAAGAATTATCTGCCATTTATAACTCCTAATTATCAAAATAAAAAAGAGTCAAAAGGTTCAATTCAGTTTGGTTATGTAGGGAAGAAAAATTATACCCAAAAAGTAGATTATCAAGTTAATTATGATGATCCTAAAAAAGATATTACATATAAAGGTACTTTAGAAATTACTAATTTTAGTACAGTGGAGTGTTATCAGTTAAGAGCTGCATCTATATTTCGTTCGGCAGATGCAAGTAATTTACTTATAGATTCATTTGCTCCTTATGCTAAAGGGAATTCATTTTGGACTTTCAGAAGCATTAAATCAACAACTTATTCTGAAAATATTAACAGAAAAGAAATTGGTGAGAAAAGTTTAAATGAAAGGTATACTCCATATGAGGCTGAACGATATTCATTGTTGGATTATGATAAAGATGATCTTCAGCCTAGAATAAAAAGAGACTATTTTAAGTATGTGAAATCAAGAGAGCTATTAAAAAGGAGTACTTATGGTGATTTAAGAATAACCGATAATTCGAAAAACAAAAAGGCACTTAAACATGAATTTGATAGCATGTTTTCGATAAGAAATTATAAACATCAATATTTTGCGGTATCAAAAGAAATAATGGACAGTTTAGATTACCATTACTCTTTTCTAAAGCAATTAGAAGAAGGAAGTGAAATATTAAATAACCTAGATTATCATACCGATTATGAGGCTTCTTACAACTTAAATAAAGCAGTTACAAAAAATTTGGCAGATACGCTTTTTGCTCATAAAGAGAAATTATCAGAACGTTATTTAAAAGAGTCTAAAGGAAATATTATTGCTTTATGGTTAGAATCTAACACAATGTATACCGAATATTTTCCGGATTCTATCAGACTAAACAACCCAAATCATATTTTTAATGCTTTGCAACAATTTGATTTAAATGATACAACAATGTACACTAGCCCAGTACTAGCCCAGTATATTTCAGAATTAATTTTTACGCAAATAACTGTAGTAGAAGATGAATTTACGCCATTGGAAGGAACCAAACTGATGCAAAAATCAAATTCAGATGTAGAACGTTTTCAGGCTATAAATACGAAGTACATAAAAAATAAGAGTCTACAAGAAAAAGTATTATATGAGTATGTGAAGGAGTACGTTTTTTATGATGATACATTGTCTAACCAAAACTTTAATTATTATGTTCATCAGTTTGATGAAACCTATCAAAATTCTGATTATACTAGAGAATTGGCAGTTTTATCAAAAAATAGGAAAGGTTTTATTCAACAAAAACTACCTAATAAGTTTACGCTTTTAGATCCAAATTTAGATGAGGTAATAAGATCATTCAACAAAGGGATATACATAATAGATTTTTGGGCTTCTTGGTGTGGGCCTTGTGTTAAAAGTATGAAAGAAGACTATCCAGAAATTCTTAAAAAGTACAATTCAGAAAAAGTCAATTTTGTATTTATATCATTTGATCAACAAATAAGTAAATGGACAGCATTTATTGAGAAGAACCCTTTAGAAAATACAGAACAGTTTAGAGTTTTAGATGCTGATGTTACTAAGCTATCGGAAAAGTTAAACATTCAAGGTTATCCAACACAGTTAATAGTGAAAGATGGCGTAATTCTTAAAAGAATAACAGGAGCAAATTCATATCAATTAGAAGAGACATTAAAGCAACTCATAAATTGATTTAATGCTTTTTAAACTTACAGGCCATTCACTTTAATTTAATTTTTGTGAATGGCTTTTTTTACATGTGTAGGTAAGCAAATAATTCCATTAGTAATGCAATGCCTACATGCAGAAAAACACCACCCCAAAGGTTTTTAGAATAGTAAGAAATTACACCTAAAATGTAGCCTCCAAAAATAGAGCTTATTGCTTCTCCCATAGGTTTACCAAAATGATATACTGCATAAGTAAATGCCATTGGTATAACGACATCTTTACCCAAGTACTTAGTGAAACCTAGTATTAAAAAGCCCCTAAAAAACAACTCAACAGATATAAATTCTGAAGCATAAACAGTTTCATAAATTGTTACAAATATCCATTCTGGCAAATGGTAAACTTGTGCCATTAGAGCTCCACCAGATTTTTTATAAAAGGGATAAAATTTTTGAAAACCATCTAAAAATGATGCTCCAGCTATAATAGGAACCATGCAGGCCAATAATATCACATAGATTTTTAAGTTTTTGGCTTTAAAGTCTAATCCATAAAAATGCAAACCTTTATTTCTATCAAAAAGCCAATAAACACCTCCAACAAGTAAGAAAATGAGCGATAATTTTCTAAACTTCGTCATTACTCTACTTATATAAAGTTTTGTTACTCCATCAAACAAATCAGCAATATATATGTGATAATAGAAGGAACGAGAAATTGCTAGTATTAGCATCGCTAAAGTAAGCTTAATCCAAAATGATTTTGATTGGTGAAGTACCTTTCTATTTGTGGTGAAGTGTATGCCTAATAAAACAAGGAAATAGGCCGAATAATGATAAATGAAAAACCCAATTGTATGAAAAATTGTACGGGCAAATTTATCAATATAACTATCTTCAAAGTCTAAACTATAATTAAATGCAAGAAGGCCACAACCAATAATTAGGAGTGCGGCAATAAACTTTTTTGTATAATAATCTCTTTGGAAATCTTTGAAGTAGGTTAGTATAAGTTTCATGCTTATTTGCAGCAATAAAACCGTACCATATTAAGGAGAGGAAAGAAAGGTCTTATAAATTTTCTAGATTCTGCTTAACCATTCATGTGTAATAAACAATTAAGGTACAATAGTCTGTTTGTTTTAAATACTTATTTATGATGCTATCGCAATAAACATTCTTTCATTTCACAATAGATTTTCCTTTGCTGTGTAATAGGAAAAGTACTAGAAAAATTTATAAGACTTCTACGTTCTTTCTTTAAAATATCTGTTTATATAAACGTCTTTTTTAATTGTCTTGATAATTAATTAATGATTAAAAACTATCATTATTTAACTTTTTATGATAGGGAAGTCAGATTGTCCCCATTCACTCCAAGAGCCGTCATAAACAGCTTTTTCTTGATTTAAAATACCTTCAGAAGCCAAATAAACTACACATGCAGTTACTCCAGAACCGCAACTGAAAATTAAAGGTTTATCATCTAAATTCAGTGCGTCAAATAATTCCCTTCTTTCTTCTTCACTTTTAAATTTCCCATCTTTAAGTAAAGATTTAAACGGTAAATTTAAAGCATTCGGAATATGTCCACTGCGTATTCCGGCTCTTGGTTCCTCTACAGTTCCATCAAATCTTTGTGCCCCTCTGGCATCTATTAATTGGTATTCTTTAGTTGATATATTGGTATTTACCTTAGCCGCATCAACTACATTTTTAGAGGAGAATTTAGCAGTAAAATCACCTTTAGGATATTCTTTTTTTGAAATTTTTTCTATTGAATATCCATTTGATAGCCAACTGTCTAAACCACCATCTAATACATGTACATTATCAAAACCCATAGACTTAAACATCCACCAAGCTCGTGGACTAGTAAAAATACCTAGGTTATCATATATCACTACAATACTATTATTATTGATACCTAAATTACGGCATGCATTTTCAAAATCTTTCGCGTTTTGAAGTGTATTAGGTAATGGATTATTTTGATCGCTAAAATCATTTTTTAGATCAAAAGTTCTAGCATTTAAAATTTGTAAACCTGGGTTTTTAGGTGTTAACCCTACTTTATCTCCAGGCTGACTAGCATCTAAGACAATTACATTAGGTTGATTAATTATCTCGAATAATTCTTGAGCTGATATTATAGTATTCATGATTTAAATGTACTATTTATATCTAAAAAAAATTATAGTTACACAAAAAAAAAGTGCGTTACTATTATAAGTAGTAATGCACTTTTATGTGATTTTGCGGTGAATTTATAATTTTTCGTTGGCTAAATTAGCAAGAGCACTTCGCTCACCTTTCATCAATTTGATATTTGCAAAGAGAGGGTCACCTTTAAGTTTATCAATCATAAAACTTAGACCATTACTTTGTTCATCAAGGTAAGGAGTGTCAATCTGCTTTACATCTCCTGTAAAGATGATCTTTGTATTTTCTCCCGCTCTTGTTACAATTGTTTTAATTTCGTGAGGAGTGAGGTTTTGAGATTCATCAATTATCATGATTACATTTTCTAAGCTACGTCCTCTAATAAAAGCCAAAGGCATAATTTCAATTTTACCCTCTTCTAACATACCATCTATGTTTTTGGCTTTTTTCCCATTGCTAGAAGTTTGGCTCTTAATAAACTTAAGATTATCAAAAAGTGGTTGCATATACGGATTGATCTTCTCTTGAGCATCTCCCGGTAAATACCCAATCTCTCTGTTAGATAAAGGTATTATTGGTCTAGCCAAAATTATCTGATTGTATTGGTTAGAGCGTTCTAAAGCACATGCCAAAGCAATTAATGTTTTACCCGTTCCTGCAACACCTTGTAGTGTAACTAATTTAATATTGTCATTTAAAATTGCATGAATGGCAAAAGCTTGTTCTGCATTTCTAGGTTTAATATTGTAGACATATTCTTTTTCTACTTTTTCTATATGCATTGTGTGCGGATTATAGAAAGCGAGAGCAGAAGAAGTGCCATTTTTTAAGATGTAATACTCATTGTTTACTTTTTTGTCACCAAGAATACTGATGTCTTCAATTTTACCATTTTTATAGAAATTACGAATAAGGTTACTGTCAATACCAGAAATCTCTATAAAGCCACCATGGATTTTCTTTACATCCTTAACCTTACCCTTCATTAAATCTTGGGCTGGTAAACCTATTGCTTTTGCCTTTACCCTAAGGTTAATATCCTTAGTAATAAGTACAATTTTACGGTCTGGAAATTTCTCTTGTAAAACAACAGCAGCATTTAATATTTTATGATCGTTCTTTAGGTTACCGTACGTATTTTCTACAGCAGAAGCCTTAGAAGAATCGTGCATTAAAATTTTAAAATCGCCTTTGTTATCTCCGGGTAGAGGAATCCAATTATTTAAGTTTTTGTTGATAGAAATATCGTCAATAAAACGACAAACGGCACGAGCTTCGAAATTTTTAGTGTCATTCCCAATTTTAAATTTATCAAGTTCTTCGAGTACTGTTATAGGAATGGCAACATCATTCTCCTCGAAGTTCGTTATAGAATCGTGATCAAAAAGTAATACTGAAGTATCAAGAACAAAAATTTTCTTCATAGTAGTATAGTTAAGTTTAATGCTACTATAAGCTAATAATTATTATTCAAATACACTAATGATTTATTATTGCACTATTAAAGTTAATGTTTAGTTCAGTTTTATATATTTATTGGTATCTACCTGATAATGTAGAGGTTTCCATTTTTGTAAATTTGCCAAAATCGAGGATATATTTTTTTTTCATTTAATTAACTATCGTTAGATAAATCAAATTCAAAATTAGAATTGTATTATTTTTGGGTACAAATAAATTTTAAATGTATATTGTATATGAAGTACCGCATATTTAGTATCACTTAATAAGTAGAATAACTATAAAAAGAATCAAGAGGGTTTTAATCAATAACTTTAATTTGAAAAATTTCTTTTAATGATTGAGGTACTGACAAATAATTAATAATCTACTACTAAATTAAAAAAAATGAACAAGAAAGAACTTCCTTTTATGCCTGAATATTTTGATAGATATATCAATCTTACAGAAGATAACAATGTAGTAGATGTACTATCAGAATCGATTACAAAAATTAATAGCGATTTTGTTGAACAACTAGAAAAATTAGGTACTCAAGTATATGCTGCCAATAAATGGACTGCTTTAGATCTGCTTCAACACCTAATTGATACAGAAAGGATTTTAGCATATCGAGCTTTACGCTTTGCTCGTGAAGATAAAACACCAATTCCAGGCTTTGAGGAAAACGATTATGCAGTAAATAGCATGGCCAACCACAGAGAATTGTCAGACTTAATTAATGAGTTTCAGGCGGTACGTTTAGGTACAATAGCTTTATTTAAAAGTTTTTCAGACGAAATGCTTTTACAAGTTGGAACTGCAAGCGGACAAGAAATTAGTGTTTTAGCACTTGGTTTTACAATTGTAGGACATCAAATACATCATATGAATATTTTAGATGAACGATATTTCCCGATGTTAAATAGTTAGTATTATTTCTTTAATCATAAATCATAATCTGTAATTCTTTAATTATTTTCTGTGATTTTTATTTCAATTAATGCCGTTTTCATAAGTATCATTACACAAAAATACATACAATTATGAAACACAAATTTTTATTATTTATCGCGGCATTTATTGGTTTAAGTAGTTTTGCAATCGCTCAAAAAGCTGTTTTAAAAGTTAAAGAAATAGACCAAAGTGAAGTAGACGGTACAATCTATCAACATATTGATGCAGAATTTCCAGAAGGATTTGTTGATTATGTAAACATTATACCTGTTGCATTAATTCAGAAAGATTATGAAATGGTCTACCATAAAAAACCTGTGTTAGGTTTATTTTCTAAAACATATGAAGTATATGTAAAAACAGAAAATGGTACTGAAAAAGTATATTTAGATAAAGAAGGGAAAATCGTTTTAATCAAAAGAAAAATTGATAATGTTCAACTTCCTCAATACGTTTTAGCGAAGGTGAATAAAGATTTCCCAGATTGGACAGTAATTGGTGCTTCAGAAAAAATAAAAGCTGGTTTTGAACGCGGTAAAGAAGTTTACAGAGTATTTCTTATCAAAGGAAAAGATAAAAAAGATGTGTATTTAACAGGACATGGAGAATACACTTCTAAATAATAGCTAATTAGTACAAATAGAATCGATTACTAACGAATAGAAATTCTATTGTAGTACTTCTAAAATAAACAAGAGTCATCCCTTATTAGAAATAATACGGGATGACTCTTATTTATAATCAAAGGATACTAGTTTTTAATAATTTTAAAACCTTGATTTATTTCCTCAGATTGTATATTTACTATATAAATTCCTTTTGGAACTTTCTGCAGGTTTTCTACAATAGTAGTAGGAGTATTTGTCAAATTTTTATAGAATATATTACCAAACATATCATATATACGTATGGTATAGTATCCATTAATTGTTGTTTTGATAGTTATTTTATCAGAAAATAATGTAGGGAAAACTTTAATTTTTTCATTTTTAGAAATAGCTGCAGTAGTTAATACAGAAGTTAAAGGTGTAGGAGTAAATTCAACTTTAAAAACGCCTCCACGATTTGCTAATACACTAACTTCATTTTGTTCGCCATTAAAATTAGCGTATTGTTTCCCATCAAGTTCTACATTAGAAATTTTTAATTGACTATTAGGGTAGGCTAATGGCATTAATGTAAATACTTTGTCTTCTGATGGTGTTAAATAATAATATAGACTAAATTTTGAAGCGGTAAGATAAGCTTGTCCATATAAATAGGCAAAGAAGCCCAATTCAGCATCATGAAATCCAGATTTAAACATATTGGCTTTTAAACCATCAATTGGATTTCCCCCAGGAGTTACATATTCATGAGAAAGGCCAATAGACGAAATCATGTTTTGCTCAAAGAAATAAAGAGATTCATCTGCCATTTGTAGATAGCGTTCTTTCTTGTCCTTATCATTTGTAATAAAAGAGGCAATCATTGGTCCAGTAAAACCTTGTTCAACTACCCAATGGCATTTGTTTCGATCCGTAACTACACCAGTTTTCCAATTTGCCCATTCATACGGAGCACCATTATTTTTATCATACAAATTAGAAGTATAAACATGATCAATAATTTCTTCTGCAGCAGTTCTGTAGCTTCTATCATCAAAATAAACAGCAGCTCTACCTAAGCACCAAGCAGTTTTAAGCATGTGTCCAACGCTCGCTCCAGTATTGTCTTGGTTAATACTCCAATCTGAATGGAAGTTTTCGGGGAAACCAATTTTAACGCCCTCCGCATCCATATTTCCTGCTAATTTATCTCGTGATATGTCTGCTAATTGTTGGTAACGTAAATTATGTTGTTCTTCATTCGTCATAAGGGCAAGTAAAGCTGCATGCGTATTAATTCCATCAATAGTACCTGTAAACCCTTTGCCGTATTTATTGCCCCATCTTCTTGATGCATTTTCATAATAACCAAAATTGGTACTGTGGCTATCCCAAACATGTTCATATAAAGACACCATAGATTTATCTAGCCACTCTGTATGGCGATTTTCCGATGCTATTCCTCCAAGTACATCTACCATAGCAATAATACCTAAAATTGCATACTCTTGTTGGAAAGTCCACTTAGAGTTTTCATTCCATGGAGGTCCAAAACTTTTATCAGCATCTACATTATATGTAAAGTACCAACCGTCGTATTCTTCGTCCCAACCTTTTTCATAGAGAAAATCGAGTGCATGTTCTGCATCTTTAAGGTATGTTGTGTCTCCAGTGAGCATAAAAGCCCTAGCAAATGTATAGGCCACTCTAGTTTGACTACAAAAACTTTTTAAGTTATAACCACCAGTCCAAGATTCCATTTGCTCCTTTTTAATACTTCCATCAGCTTCAACAAAAGAATAATATCCTCCTTTTTCATCTTTGGTTGTACGTAAGAAATCGGCAACTCCTTTTACAAATTTAGTGGCTTCAGTCGGATCATTTAGAAATGTTGACTTTGTTTGGTATTGTGCGTAGACATTCGTTGTTTTCCATACCAATAAGGCACAGAAAATTAGTATAGTTTTAGTTTGCATAGAAAAATGCTGATTAGTTTTAATAGTAGCTTTATTTTAAATAGTGCTGCAATCTACTCTATTTAATTGAAAATGAGTAAAATATACTACTTAAACTTTTCTGTCAACTGATTTTCTTATGCTATTTACTATACTTTTGCCATGAACTAACGTCTGTTTATTCTCCTGAAACTATTTCTTTAGAAGAAATTAAATAAGATTTACCCATTAACCATGTTGTGTAAGCTACAACAAAAATTATAAGGTATTGTAGTAAATTTAAATCAAGTGATTTAACAAGGTAGGCAGCAACAAAAACACCTATTGTACCGCATATATTCATTAGTATAGTTCCCTTCATAGAAACAACATCTTCTTTAAGAAATTTAATCCCTGCAAAAGGAACCAATAAAGCTGTAGAACCCATCATAATAGGAAACGTTGCGGCAGGGTTTAAACCTAAAAGGTAAACGGTAACCATACATGGCGCAAATAACCCAACACCAACAGTATTTAAAGCACCAAACAAGAAATTAGCAATACAAGCAACAACTAATTTCCAACCTTCTAGCCCCATTGCATTTCCACCAACAGGAAATACTTCCATCTTACCTAAAATTAAGGTAAGCCCCATAATTGCCAAAGCTATTGTCATGGTAAGTTGTATAGTTTTCTTTTTCATTTTAGAAACTATTCTTGCTCCAATTAATGCTCCCGCTAAAGCAGAAAATATCATAGACATTAGTGTAGTGGTATCTACAGGCACGGCTTTAATAAAAATAAATGCCTGAGCAATACAAACAATTGCAACACCAGCATTTAATGTTCCAGGAATTTTCTTGTCTTCTACAAGTTTGAAATTCTTGAAAGAACTGGTCATTATTGCAAAAGACCCGATACCTAAAGTATCCATAAAGTTACCTACAAAACCAGTTAACCCCAATCCAATACTACTTTCTGTTTCTATATTATTAATAGCTAACCTTTTTCTTAATTGCTTAATTAAAACAATCATAAACCAAATTCCAGACAAGACAAGCAGAGAAAGAAAAATAGTTTTTATAGAAATATTTTCCATTATGAATCAATAAGAAATATGTAAATAATAATTTAATAGACGCGCCAAATGTCAATAAAAAAAACAAAACATTCTACTTCTATTAATAAGTGTTTGCTTTATAATGAATACCGATGTTTTATTGATTTATGGTATTTTTATTCTAGTTATTTGTTAGTCCTCTTTTTGATTAAATTTCCTTTGCTGAATAAATGTTTATGATTAAACAAAAACACAATTAATACACTTTACTTTGTGGGCATATAAAAATAATAATCTATAACTACTATAAGAAGATGGAAGAAATTACCCAATATCAAGACGACATTTTGAGATTATTTTCTCGCTACGGTTTACAAATGATTCAAGGCATTGCCTTTTTCTGGATTGGTACAAAAATTACTAAAAGAATAACACTTATAGTAAATAAACAAATTAAAAAGAAATCGACGAACCATGCTCTAATAGACTTCTTTACACAGCTTACATCTGTAAGTTTAACAGTGATTATATTTATAGGTTCTATAGATATGGCAGGTGTAGAGACGACCTCTTTTATTGCAATGTTAGGTTCTGCAGGTTTAGCGGTAGGTTTAGCTTTGCAAGGTTCTTTGGCCAACATTGCAGGTGGAGCCTTACTGTTAACTTTGCGTCCTTTTAGAAAAGGCGAGTTTATAGAAGTAAACGGACATTTAGGTACAGTAATAGATGTCGGTCTTTTTGCTACAACAATCCAAACACCTAAAATGCGTCAGGTATTTTTACCAAATGGATCATTAGCAGGTGGTGTAATTAAAAATTATTCTAGAGAAGGGATTACTAGGGTAGATGTTCCTATTGGGATCTCTTATGGAGCAGATATTAAAGAAGCTAGAAATGTATTACTAAATGTAATTATGAACGATAAGCGAGTGCTTAAAGACCCAGAAGCACCAGTAGTTTTTGTTACTAATTTAGGCGATAGCTCAGTTGATTTACAATTAAGAGCTTTTGTTAAAATTGAAGATTATTGGGGATTCTTATTCGAAACTTTAGAAGAATGTAAAATTGCACTTGATAATAACAAGATTGAAATTCCATTCCCACAAAGGGTATTGCATATAGAAAAAGGAGAAACGGAAACGTCAGATATTGGTGATTTAATGGCCGATATTGCTTAAAAATAGAAAAGCACCTAATCTTATTATTTAATGATTAGGTGCTTAATTATACTATCAATTACTCTTATAAACTTCTCTTTAATTCTCTTTCTGATGCGACCTGCCAATAATTATTTTTAAACTTTAATATGATAAAAGTAAGCAGCGTGTAAAATGGTATAATTAATAAGATTTGAAATTGATTTAATTGTGCAAAACCAAATATTCCCATACCCCAATCTATAATTATCCATTGAATAATGTAAAAAGAGGTAACGTTTTTACTGGTAAAACGAAGTAACTGATTTACCTGTTGTGGTATAAATTTCTCAATAAGAGGTACGATACTTAAAAACAACATATTTACACCTAAAAGTAATAACGTTCCACCCGGTCCTAGGTGGTAATAATCTCCAAAGTGATAATTGTAATCTACTACACAAAGTAGCATTCCAAGTCCAATTATTCCTAAAGCATAAAAAAGAACTAATTGGTTGTACCTTTTAATAGATGTGCTATTCTCTTTATAAAGCATACCTAAAAAACGTCCAAATAAAATAAAAGACATCCACGGAAAAACAGGGAAGTACACATTGTATGTATTACTCCATAAAAGATCTAATACATAATCTACTCCCACAATATTTAAAGTAAAACCGCTTACAAGTTTAGCTGTGCCAATTATAAATAATCCTAATAAAAGTACATTGAATTTATTTTGTAAAAGAGGAGTAAGAACACCCATAATTAGTAAAGACACACCTGCTAATTGTAGTATATCACCTAATAAGAAAAAGTGGAGAATAGTACTTAAAATTTCAGTTTGTCCTAGACCATGTGCTTCAATTAAATTGATAGGTAGTATACCAGTAAGCATAGGGACAACAAATTTTAGTGTATTTAATAGATACCCTACAGCTAAAATTTTAACCCCTCTTTTTAATACAGCTTTTGCAGATTGTCGTTTTGAAAACACAAAAGAAAAACCCATTACAATTAAAAACACAGGTGTGCCTCTTTCAGCTATTAGCATAAGTTCGCCTAATATAGAGTTCTTCCATGTTTCTGGTGTGGCGTACATCATCATGCAGTGAAGTGGAATTAAGAATAAAACACTACTTCCTCTTAGTACATCTAAAGTATTATATCTAGTTGAATTCATTTAAAACGGTCTTAAATTTTGCAATAGGATTTTTGATTGTTCCAATAAACTGTAAACGATTTACAGGGTCTGCGAGATCGACCATTTGTTTATTGTTTTGGAGTTGAAGACGGTTTAAACAGGAAAGTATAAAATCATCAGCAAAAAGATCACATTCTGTAAATTTAGAGCTGAATTGTGGGTGTTCGTTTTGGTATTCTTTAATTGATTGACTTACTAATTCCCAAAAATCAAGGTGATGGAAATTACAGTGTTCTTCTAAAATTTGAGAAAGAAATCTAAAATAACAATCAAATACATCTGTAAAAATAGTAAGTGATTTAACGTCATTACTTGCATTTACAACTAACCTTTTTACTGCAGAGGAATAGTTTTTATCTTCTTTAAAAACAACAACTTCTTCTGTTATATCTTTCATAAAGATACCAAAAGGGACATTATTTTTCATTTTCAGAATAATGTTTTCACCGTGTGGCATAAAGGCTAAATCATAAGCATAAAAACAATGCAACAAAGGTTTTAAGTAGGCATCTAAATAGTTTTTAATCCATTGGTCTACATTCAACCAAGACGAATCAATAAAAGCTTTAAGCAAAGCGTTACCCTCTCCATCAATATGTAATAAAGAAGCCATTGTTACTGCTTTTTCTTCTTTCTGTAAAAATTGTTGAGGGGTTTCTCTCCATAAAACAGCTACCATTTTATTGTAAGCGTTTGTTCTTCCTAATGGCTCAAAATTCACATTTCTATAGCCAATTGTAGCTACCTCACCAAGCATAGAAAAGCACTGTTTTTGCAAATAATTATCCTCTTTAAGTAGGGCAGTTATCCAAGACGTAATGCCTGGAGTAGTTTGCATATAATAGGGAGAGAGACCACGCATAAAACCCATATTCTGTATAGATAAACCTGTTTTTACATAGTATTTATCTTCTTCACTTTTGTTGTAAAGCGTTCGGATAGATTGCTGAGGCTGATAAGTGTCCTTTCCTTCTCCTAATAAAATTAGTTTTTGATTGGTAATATCATCTGCAAAAATAAACGACAACTTATTTTGCCATTGCCAAGGGTGCATCGGGAAAATGTAAAAATCATCTGGATTTAACCCTAGACCTTTTATGGTGTTTTGATAAACAGTATGTTGCTCTTCTCCTAACTCTTGCGTGATAATAGCAGTATAATTTAGAGAATCAATGCTTGTAAAACTTGTTTTAGATTTATGACCAGCTACCCACAGAACTTTAAAACCATTCGATGCTTCTGGAGCAAATTTTTGATAGTCATCTGCATTAAACCCAATTCTACCATTATTCGCAATAAAGCAGGGATGTCCTTCAAACATATTTTTTTCTATTGTTTGAAAATCTGATTTTGCTAATTCATCTGCTGTAATCGTATTTTTCTTCAGTTTATAGATTGCTCCATAGAGGGTGTTAGACAACTCCTCTAAGTAAGTTGGGAGCATATCTGTAGGAATTTTTAGTAGATGATTTACCTCAAAAATAAATTCAATGATAGATAGAGGTGCTGCCGTCTCATTTTGTTCTTTTCTAATTGATGTGAGGTCGATCCACCAATGTTCCAAAGGCAAAACACGTGCACTAAAAAAGTAACTGATTTGATTATCTAGCTCAATTGTAAAATCATTAAATTCATCATTGATCTTGGTTAATTGAGGTGTAATCAATTTTTCGTGTGAGAACTCACTTATAGCTTTGCGAAGAAATAAAGCATTGACTTTATTCCATAAAGAAGCATCAAAATGATTGACAGCTTCTTGATTTTTTATATCACTATTCATAAAGTATCAAAGACTATTTTGTTTGCAATTGATGAATGGCAGAGCTCCTAAAATCTGCTCTTGTACAGAAGGCTAAATAGGCATTCTTTTCAGGGAACTCAATTATCTTTTTATATTTAAAACCAGCCTTTTTATTTCGAATATGTATCTTCTCATTCGCAACATCAGGTTCTACAACAATCCGATTAACTTCATCAGAATCGAACAAAAAGTTAATAACGTAAGAGAAAATGTGAGTAGTAAAATTAGGAATACTTGTCTTTTTTGGAGCGGTAAGAATATGAAAACCATAATCTCCTTTTAGTGCAGTATAGTAGTTACTAACTCTGTCTTTAGGCGCATAATAAAACTCTACTAAAAATGCTTTCTGATTATTGACTTTCCCCCAAAATATACAAGTGCTTTGGTTCTCAACGATCTCTTTATAAGTACTGTAAACTAATTCTACACTACTATTTTCTAACTGCCAATATTTTGCATAGGGTAAATTTACCCAATTATGAAGTAGTTCTACATCATTGTCTAAATCAAAAGGTTCTAAAGACATCACGCCAATATCTCTTGTAATGTATAGACTTTCTTCTGCTTTGGTTTCCCAAAAGTTACTATCGAAAGGTAATGTTTGTTGTAAAGTTTTCATGTTGAAGTATGTAATGAAGTGTTTTGTTCTTGTGAAGTTTCTGTTTTAAAACTTCTATAAAAAATAAATAACGTAATACAGAAACCTATAACGGAACACCAAAATGGAGCAGTAAGAGATATTTTATCTACGGTATAACCTGCTATTATTGAGGAGGTCAATACGCCAAAATTTTGTAGTAAATGGATACGACTATAATCTGTAGCATACTCATCTGGTGTACTGAATTTAAAGGCAACTACATCAAACTGAACATAGAGTTGGAATACGGCCCAACCATAAATAATGCGTCCTATAAAAACAATGTAATCAACTCCTACACCTTGTAAACCAATACCTATACTACCTAATACAAAGGCATTAATAATTTTAACGTTATACGGTTTGTCCGATTTGTATTTATGTGTAAACCATAATGCAAATAAACCAACTAAGGCAGGGATTGAATAGACAAATCCCGATACAAGCTTATGATTATACTGTGATATTGCTTCCCAATAAATAGAGAAGAAAGGACGTATAAAAAAGGTGCTGAAATAAAGGAGCATTGTAATTAATCCTATTTTTAGAATGGGTGTTTTAATTCTAAAAAATGGAGTAGGAGTCTGTTCAATTTTTTCCTTTTTTACAGAATGTTTGCGGATAAATTTTATATAAATACACATCAGGAATTGAAATGCATCACCTAAGGCCATAATGATAAAAATATAACCCGTATTTAAATAATCAACTATTCCACCTCCAATAAATGCACCTACAATTGCCCCTAAATGTACAATTACAGATAAAATACTAATTGATGTACTGTGTTTCTCTTCTGTACTTAAACGCATTATATAGGGGTAGATCAATAAGTAACTTCCTTTAAAGAAGAGCATACTCATGGCACATATCCAGAACATATACAGTTCTTGTACCCAGTACATTCCTATACATAGGATACCAGCAAGGCATTGCGTAAATATTAGAAGTGTAAATAAATTTACTTTCTTCTGTACACGTGCCCAAAAAGGAAAGGAGATCATTATTACTAAGCAAGATGCAGCTAAATAATACCCAACATGTTCAGGTTGCCACATATTAAACCTTTCACCAAAAAACTGAGGGAAGAAAGGGTGTAACATCGTATCGCTTACCACGGCGATTAATGTCATAAACATCAATAAAATTTTTGTATTCATCTTAGATTATACTTTCTTCAATTACCTCTTCTTCTTCAGTAACGTCAAATTGTTGGAAGGCAATTTTCTCTTCAATAGGATAGTATTCTTTACCTGTTATCTCTTTAATTATATAAGAGTTTCTATAACAAGCCATACCTAAATCTGGTGTAACAAAACCGTGTGTATAAAGTTCTACGTTTTGAACAAAAATTTTGTCTGCACTCTTATCAATAGTATAATTTCTATTGGCTTGTGGTCTGTCTTTCTCATCGTATTGAATGTATCTACGGAGACCTTCCATAAAGAATGGATTCTTGTATCTGTAACCTGTGGCCATTATTACAGCTTCTGTAGAATGCCTGTATTTCTTACCTTGTTCTTGCTGCTCTACAATTAACTCTATACCATTAGCAGTTACAGAAGCAGAGGCTACTCTAGAACTTGTTCTTAGATTTACATTAATCGGTGAGGTGAGTTTTTTTGCATAAATAGTATCAAAAATCCCATTAATTAGATTAGAATTAATGCCTTTGTATAAATGTTTTTGTTCTTGTAAAAGTGCCTCTCTTTTAGAAAGAGGTAAGGAGTAGAAATAATCAACATATTCTGGAGATGTCATTTCTAAAGTAAGCTTGGTATATTCCATCGGGAAAAACCTGTGCGATCTAGTAATCCAGTTTAAAGTATACTTATGCGTATCAATATCAACTAAAAGATCATTAAAAACTTCTGCAGCACTTTGTCCACTACCTACAACTGTAATGGCTTTTTTTTCTTGAAGTTTCCTTTTGTTAGGTAAATATTGAGACGTATGAATTATATTCTTTCCCAAGCTTTTTAAGGCAGTAGGAACATGGGGAGATGTACCTGTTCCTAATACAATTTTTCTGCTTATAAATGTTTCGTGCTCTTGGTCATTTCCTGTAATACAAGAAATATAAAACAAGTCTTCATCTTCATTGTAGCAAATCATATCTACTGTTTTAGAAAATATAAGATTGTCTAATTGTGCTATAACCCATTGGCAATATTGGTTGTATTCGTTTCTTAATAACAAGAAATCTTCTTTAATATAAAAAGAGTAGATTTTGCCTTTTTGTTTTATATAGTTTAAAAAAGAATAGGGACTTGTTGGGTCTGCCAAAGTAACAAGGTCAGACATAAAAGGCACTTGTAAGGTGGTGTCTTCTAATAGTAGACCAGGGTGCCAATTAAATTTATCTCTTTGATCTAAAAATAAGCAATCAAGTTCTTCAATAGGGGCTGTTAAACACGCTAAACCTAGATTGAAAGGGCCAATTCCCACGCCAATAATATCATATATTTTTTCTTGCATTGTAGTAATGTGTTTATATAAATTGTTTTTCTTCTTCTAATAATTGTTCACCAATCATTGCGAGAATAGATAAGATTTCTTCAAAATTTTCTTTACTCATTGTTGGGTTTAAAATGGTAAATTTTAAGTAGTTATTACCCTTAAATTTTGTACCTGCAACAACAGCTTGTCCGTTAGAAAATAACTTTTTACGTATAAGAATATTTAACTGATTTAATTGATCAGCATTTAAATTGATAGGAGCAAACCTAAAAACAAGACAATGTAAAGAAGGTGGGTTGAGCAGTTCAAAGTCTTTTCTATTTTGAATACAATCTGCTGCTACCTTAGTTAAAGCAAGTGTTTGATCATAATAGCTTCCTAGCTTTTCAGTACCCATAAGCCTAAAAGTTAACCACAGTTTTAGAGCATCAAACCTTTTAGTTGTTTGTAATGATTTATCTACTTGGTTAGGTACACCAGCATCTTTACATGCTTTTGGATTTAAGTATTCTGCATGATGGCTTATTAAATTTAGATTATGAGGTTCTTTTACAATAAAGCCACTGCAACTAACCGTTTGGAAATAAGTTTTATGGTAATCTATTGTAGTAGAATCTGATTTTTCTATTCCATCTAACAAGTATTTGTGTTCGTTGGAAAGTAATAAACCTCCACCAACTGCTGCGTCTACATGAAACCACAACTGGTACCTTTCTGTAATTACCCCAATACTTTTTAACGGATCAATACTACCATAATCTGTTGTTCCTGCAGTTGCAACTACACCAATAGGGCAATTGCCATCAATAAATTCTTTAAGAATAGCAGACTCTAATGCTTCGCAATCCATTTTAAAATTATCATCAACAGGAATACTTATTACGGCATCTTCTCCTAAGCCAAGTAAGGCGGCACTTTTTTTAACGCTAAAGTGACTACATTCTGAACAAAAGATTTTCAACTTACCTTTGTCGGTGTTTACCCCAAATTTTGTTACATCATACTGTTGCTTTTTTTGGTAAAAAGAATCTCTCATTAAGAGAATTGCCATAAGGTTAGATTGTGTTCCTCCACTTGTAAAAACACCATCTGGCGTAGGGTATCCAATTTGTTGCCCGGTCCAATCAATCAGTTTTTGCTCTATTAATGTACCTCCAGCACTCTGATCCCAAGTATCTAAAGAAGAATTTATTGCCGAAAGAATTTGTTCTCCAATTAAAGAGGGTATTACAATTGGGCAATTTAGATGTGCAATATATTTGGGTAAATGGAATGCAACCGCATGTTTTAGATAGATCTCTTGTAATTCTTCAAAAACAAGGTGCGAAGAAGTTGGTGCTTCTTTAAAATCAATCTTATCCACTACTTTCTGAAGTTCCTCGTGTGCAACTCCACTAAAAGGTTGTGTTCTATTATGTAAAAAGGAGAGTACATTCTCTGTGGCAGTATTAATTCCTTTTTTGTATTTATCAATACTGTCTTTATCGTGGTTGAACAAATCAGACAAGTCCAATTGTTCTTGTGTGGTGTTCATGTTGTTGTCGTCAATAAATAGTTTCTTTACCATTCTGAGTAGTATTTAAAGTTGAGTGTTTTATTTAGAATGATTTTAAATAACACTACAAAGATTGGGTGATTAAAGGGACTAAAACTATCGATATCAGAAATAATAATTACGAAAAACGGTATTCTATAATTAGTGTAATCAATAGTAGTATTTGATAAGTACTATTATATGGTGTTTAAATAGTATATAAATGAATATATGTATCATATAAGTGCAAATATTGTTATTGCTTTAATAACTCTCTTTTATTTTTAATCAATCTAAATAAGATTTATGTTTGTATCACAAAATAACTATTGAAACAACAAATTATCTCAGTAATGGAGCAAGATATTGCTTTTGTAAATACACTTTCAGCCTCTCTGTTTAATCTTAGTAATACTATTAAAATTGAAAGAAAGAATACATCAACTTTTGAAAATAGGGTTTGGAAGAACCCAAACATTAATGGAAACTTTAATATAATTAGTAATCAATCTTATGAGATATATAGTATATCAATAGAAGCACGAGAATCAATAAATTTTGTGTTAGACACCAACGAAGATGAAGTCTTTCTATTATTCAGTTTAAAGAAAGACGGATTAAAATTAAATGTAAATACTAAGAAAGAAACATTATTAAGAACAGAAGTAGCTTATATAAGAAGTAATACAAAATCTGAATATCAGTTTTTAAATAATGAACAAGTGGAAGTAATCGTGTTTTCTTTAAAAAAACAGTTTTTCGAACTACCATTAATCAAATTATCAATAGACGAGTTACTCCACTACTTTTTTAATATAGATGGTGGAAAATTAAATAGACCTTTTAAAGTAAATGAGAATATAAATAAAATTTTAACCGAAATACAGCTCAATAAAAAACAAGGTGAATGTGCCTTATTATACATCAATGCTAAAGTATTAGAGCTGATTACAGAGGTGTTAGAAACCTTTATGGTATTAGAAGAATTGGAGGAAGGGAAAGATGAAAAACTAATTAAGGTAAAAAGAATAATTACAGAGAATATCAATATCCATTATTCAATCCCTGAATTGGCAAAAATGATTGGTATGAATGAATCGTACCTAAAAAAGCGTTTTAAAGATGTTTTTAAAGAAACAATTTTTGAATATGCGAACAAGAAAAGAATGCACCAAGCAAAAATTTTGTTGTCCTCTTCTTGTCTCCCAATTTCTATAATTTCTGATCGGGTGGGATACCAGCATGCTTCTCACTTTTCTTACGCCTTTAAAAAATATATAGGAGACGCTCCAAATAAATATAGAACAGACCACAAATAGAATATAAATAAATGAAATACATCTTCATTTTATGCCTTGTCATTTTTCAAGGCCTGGAAGCTTACTGCCAAAATAATTTAGAAGGGTTTATTAAAGATGAAAAGAATAACCCTATTCCTTATGCTATAGTGCAACTTACAGAAACTAATAAAACGGTTAGAAGTGATGCGAAAGGGAAAGTAGTTTTTAAAGATTTACAGGAAGGTACTTATACGCTTTATGTCGATTTTTTAGGTTATAAACCGATAACAAAAAAGGTGGTTGTTAGTGCAAATACTAATTTTCTGATTGTACTCCAAGAAGATATTCAGGAGTTAGATCAAGTAGTTGTTTATGGTAAAACAGCAGCTACTTTACTAAGGGAAGAAGCCTATGCTGTAGAAGTGATAGAAACGGAAGGTTTAAAAAACTCAACAGTAGATGCAAGTCAACTTTTAGGAAGAATATCTGGCGTAAATATTAGACAGGATGGAGGGCTAGGTTCTAGTTTTGACCTTTCGTTAAATGGTCTTTCTGGTAATAGAATTAGAACATTTATTAATGGAATTCCAATGGATTATTTCGGGACTTCTTTAACTCTTAATAATTTCCCAGTAAATCAGATTGAAGGGATTGAAGTTTACAAAGGTGCTGTTCCTATTCATCTTTCATCAGATGCTTTGGGTGGAGCAGTAAATATAGTTACCAATCATAAACCGATTAATTACCTAGATGCATCGTATTCTTACGGAAGTTTTAATACACAAAGAGCATCTGTAAATGCCCAATATCACCATAAAAAATCTGGTTTTACAGCACGTATAAAATCATTTTTAAACCACAGTGATAATGATTACAAAATTGATGTTAATCTCCTAGATTTTGAATCGGGTAAATTGGATGAAAACACTACAGAAGTAAAACGTTTTCATGATGCTTATACCTCTAAAATGGCATGGGTAGAGGCAGGGTTTATGAATAAGAAATATGCCGATGAATTAATGTTTGGTGTTTTAATTTCTGATAATTTTAAAGAGATACAACAAAACCCATACGCTACTGGTACACCTGCTTTCCCTGTTGGTGAAGCCTTCTCTAAAGAAGAGAAGTTAATCTATAATTTTGTTTACAGAAAGCGAGATTTATTTGTAAAGGGATTTTCAATTAATAGCTATTTAGTTTTTGTAGATGCACTCGCTAATAATGTAGATAAAAGTCCGAATAGATACGACTGGTATGGAAACTATAAAGCAGATGCTCACCCTACAACGGGAGAGATGGGTAGAAAATCTGATTTTACAATGAACACAGAAAACCTACTCGGAAATTTAAACGGAGAATATGCCTTTGCTAACCATCATAGTGTGGCTATAAACTACTCTTTAAATAGCCTTACAGTAAAAGGAGAGGATAAATACCAACCGCAAAACAATACTCAATTTTCTAACCCGAATACTGTAGATAAACATGTTTGGGGCGCATCTTATACGTATTCTGTGTTTGATGATAAATGGAGTACAATCGCTTTTGCTAAAAAATATTACTATAATTTATTTGCCATTCAATCAAATTTTCAAGGAACAGAATCAACTGATTTTATTTATAAAAATGATGCCTTGGGATATGGAATTGCCTCTACTTTTAAACTCAAACATTTTCAATTTAAAACCTCTTACGAAAAAGCGTATCGATTTCCCGAATCCTATGAATTATTTGGTGATGGTATAAATGTAATACCTAACCAAGAGCTTTTACCAGAAGAAAGTGATAACCTAAATTTTGGCATAAAATACCAAACCTTAAGAGCAAATAATTATCAAATAGAAATGAATTTATTTGTGCGTAATACAAAGAATTATATAAGGTTTGAACCTAAGATGAATCGTAGTTTTTATATCAACGATCCGAAGGTGGTTTCTAAAGGAATAGATGTAACAACTAGCTATATTTTTTCTAAAAAGTTTACAGCAAGTTTAGCAGGTACGTATCTCGATTTAAGAAATAACGATAAAGACCAAATTGTATACAATGACCGTCTACCAAATGAGCCTTATTTATTTGGAAACATGACGTTTGTATATAATCAGGAGTTGCCTAAAAAACAAATGCTTTCTGTAACTGGAATATCCAGATACGTACATCAATTCTATTTGCTATGGCCTAGTCTGGCAGCATCAGAATCAAAATCAATTATACCAAGTCAACTGACTTTTAATATAGAGCTAACATACACATTTCAAGAAAGTAAATACAACCTTTCTTTGTTATGTGCCAACGTACTCGATAACAAGGTTTATGATAATTTAAATCAGCAAAAACCGGGTCGTGCTTTCAGTATCAAAGCACGTTATTTTATACAGAATTAAACAAACTTTTATTTTAAGATGAACAAACAATTTTTACAATCACTTCTACTATTAAGTAGCTTTTCTCTTTTTGTTTCATGTGATGAGACGACAACAAATGAGACACAACCAAATGTTGAAACAGGTTTTGTTGTTGGTATTGAAGCAGCAACAGGTACAGACGTTTTAATAACTGTAGACACCATAACTTCGGGTACAATTTCGCCTATTAAGCAAGGGATTGAACAACCCGCTTGGATGTCTTTTTATGCCGCTGGTAATATGGTTTTAACAACAGGCTATACAAGCGATAATATCTTGACAGGTTATGAATTTGCAGGTGAAAATGCTCAATTAGTAGCAACAGGACAATTAGTGACAGATCATGGAATTTTTGCAGCCACAAATGTAAATGAGAATGAATTCTTGGCAGTAGGTACACCAAGAGAAGGTTTTGAAGATAGAGTAATTTATAGTATTGATAAACCATCAGTGTCTATTTCGGAACGTTTCCTTACTAAAATTGATGAAAGAAAAGCACTTGATTTAGTGGCATTCCCAACAGGCATTTTACAGAGAGAATCCAAAGTATATTTATCTTATTATTTAATGGGTTCTGGTGCGGTGGTTCCTGCTTTTGCAACGCCCTTGTCGGATTCTGCTAGAATAGCAGTCTACAATTACCCATCTATGGAATTTGATAAATATATAAAAGACGATAGAACATCTGATATTGGTAATTATACTGCAAAAACGGCTTTACAAGAAGATGAGAATGGAGACATTTATACTTTCTCTACATCTTCTAATGCAACTGGTTTTTATCCGACACCAACTAAACCGTCTGGATTTTTAAGAATTAAGAGTGGTGCAACAGCATTTGACCAAGATTACTTCTTCAACTTTGAAGAGAAAAGTGGCGGCATGAAAATTAATAATGCAGTATATGCAGGGAATGGTAAAATGGTAGTAAGAACTGTTACAGACGACTCTCAGCTTTGGGGTACTTACGGACCAAATACAGAGACACCTGTTTGTAGTATTACTATTGCAGATTTAAATGCACAAACGGTTACTAAAGTAGAAGATGTGCCGTTGCATGGTGGCGAATGGGGTATTGCTCATTTAGTTAAAGATGGTAAAGTCTATTTAAATATTTCTGATAGTAAAGGAGGATATATTTATGAAATTGATCCTGAAACTGCAACAGCAAAGAAAGGAGCTAAAATTGATGGACATTATGCAAAAGGAATCTTTTCTTTAAATAAGAACTAAGCACAACTATTAAGTAAAGTGATAGGGAATTGACTCTATCATTTTACTTACCAATTCAAACTTACACAGATGAAAAAACTGATTAGTAAACTCCATTTAATCATAGGTCTTGTATCTGGCTTAATAGTTTTTATAGTTTCTATAACGGGATGTATTTATACATTTGAGCATGAAATACAAGAGTTAACGCAATCTTACCGATTTGTAAAAGAAGTAAAAGGAAATGTACTTCCTCCTTCAAAAATTAAAGAAATAGCCTATAAAGCAACAGATGGAATGGACGTACAACGTATTTATTACGAAACTCCAAACAACGCTTCTATGGCTTTACATTATGCAGATAGTGCTTCTTATTTTTACATAACTTTTATAGATCAATACACAGGCGAAGTTTTAAAAATTAAGAACCTTAGAACCGATTTTTTTACAGTAATTCTTTATTTACATATCTCTTTGTTATTACCAAATGGAGAGTTAATAGTAGGGATTGCTACATTAATATTTTTTGTAATGTTGGTTTCTGGCATTGTACTCTGGTGGCCAAAAAATAAGAAAAAGAAGGCAGTACAGCAGAAATTTAAAATAAAATGGAACGGTAGGTGGAGAAGAAAGAATTATGATCTCCATAGTGTATTGGGGTTTTATGCTTCGTGGGTACTTCTTTTTACAATCGTAACAGGACTAATATGGTCGTTTGAATGGTTTGAAAATACCCTTTATTATCTTGTTTCTGGCGGAGATACTCTTCAAAAAACAACGTATGCATCAAAGGTTCCATCAAGTAGTAATAGAAATAGTGCATTGCCTGGTATTGATAGGGCTTGGTACAAAGTTTTAGAAGACGATGCTCGTATTTTAGGTACAGCTATTTATATCCCTCAAAAAGAAACTGACCCTATCAAAATATATTCATCTCCAGAACACGGTACATTTGGTAAACTAGATTGGAGGTGTTTTGATCAATATTCACTTAAAGAATTATCTAATGAAAATGACTTTAGTGGTAGGTATGAAAATGCAACTACAGCACAGAAAATTTTTCGTTTAAACTATGATATACATACAGGAGCAATACTTGGTTTAACAGGTAAATTTATCATGTTTTTTATATCATTAATTTCAGCATCATTACCAATAACTGGTTTTTTATTGTGGCTGGGGAGAAAGAAAAAAAAGAAAGGTATTCTTAAAAAAGAACCTTCACTTGAACTTGTATAAAAATGATCATTGCTTTTTTATAAAATATACTTGTTAATATTATTATACGTCGGTTTTCCAATAACAAGTAGGAATGGGGCATTGCCTTTTTTCTACTTTTAGTATGTTTTAATGAATTAGAATTCATGTATTTATAAACAATTTTACTTTAAAAGTAAAGAGTAAAACGTGTTAATGTTTTCAAACGTTTCTAATTGTACACTTTCTCTAGGAAATTATTTTCAAATACACCACTTTTGCAATAATTAAAGATATTTAATTTGTCTTAACAATATCGTTCTTCAATTACAAAAGAATGATAAAACAACTTATATCTTAAACTTTTTTTATTAAGACTACAAAAATGAAATTTAAATTAATAACAATAAGTAAACATCTAATGTTTATTACATTGTTGCTGTGTGTGACAACACTTACTTACGCTCAATCTAAACTTACAGGTAAAGTAAAAGAATCTTCTAGCAGTGCGGTAATAGAATATGCCACTGTTGCATTGTATAATCAAGAAGATAATTCTTTAGTAACAGGTGTGGTTACAGATACCGAAGGGAAATTTAGCATCCCTAAAGTAGAAGAGGGAACTTACAAGTTAACGGTTGCTTTTATGGGTTTTGAAACGGCAACAAAACAGAACATTAAAGTAAGTAAAGGTCCTGTTAAATTAGGTATTATCAGCCTGAAAGAAGACAGTCAGATGCTTGCTGAAATTGAAGTGAAAGGAGAGACCTTAACTGCAGTAACAAAAGTTGACCGCCAAGTGTATGATGCTAGTAAATTTGAAAATGCATCGGGAGGAACAGCTACAGATGTTTTAAAAAATATGCCTTCTGTTAGTATTAACGGAGAAGGAGATTTATCCGTACGTGGATCAACTGGTTTTGTGGTATTGCTAAATGGCAAACCTGTACAGTCTGATGCGGCAACAATTTTAAATCAGTTGCCCGCAAATGCCATCAAAAATGTTGAAGTGATTACTGCTCCTTCTGCCAAATATGATTCAGAAGGTAAGGCAGGGATTATCAATATTATTACTACAAAAGGTGCTGCTGATAGATTATATGCTCAAGTTAATTTGCGAATAGGAATGCCTGCAATCGAAAATTATGATAATCATAACAACCCACAACGTTATGGAGGTGATTTTACAATTGCTCAGCAAAAAAATAAGATCAATTGGTCTTTAGGTGGTTCTTACCAAAGAAATGATAAAGCAGGTAGAAGAGAAGGAGATGTTTGGACTATTATTGACGAAAGAAGTGATCCGAATGATGGGTATAAAACAAATTTCCCTTCTGATGGTGAAAGAAGTTACGTAGAAGAAAACTATTCTGGACGTTTTTCTTTCGGATATGATCCAAACGAGAACAATACTTTTAATGTAGCTGTAATGGGTGGTATTCGTGATAAAACACGTTTAGCAGATATCTATTACAATAAAAATCAGAAGTCAGATCCTGCAACAGGTACACCAATAGGAGACCCTTTCTCTTATTATAACCATAACTCAAGAAATAGACAATCAGACTTTTTAGTGAGTAGTGTGGATTATGCGCACACTTTTGATAACGAATCAAAATTATCTGCTTCTGTGTTGTACGAATACACAATGCTTGGCGGACCAACTTATAATGATAATCAGAAGAAAGGTTTTGACACTGCTGAAGCAAATCAGTATTATTATTTAAGAGAAAGAAATACTAATGATAACCCTTTAAATGGTTTTAGAGCAAACATAGATTATAGTTTTAAACCTATGACTTTTGGACAAATTGATGTTGGATATCAATACAGAACATTAGATCATAGAGGTGATTTTCAATATGATAGTGCTGTTATAATTGATGGTACTCCAACTGGGGAATGGAATCAAATACATAAGTATTCTTCTAATCTTAACTTAAACCGTGATATCCATAGTGCGTATGCACAACTTGCAGGAGAAAAAGGCAATTGGACGTATGGTGTTGGTGTTCGTGGAGAGTACATGGACCGTGTGTTAGATTATCAAGGAACGGCTCCGGGAGCAACAAAAGAAGTTTTAAATTACGATTACTTTAAGTTATTCCCTTCGGCAAATTTACAATATCAAATTAATGATGGTCTTGCAGTAAAGTCGGCTTATTCTAAGAGAGTTGAACGTACAACTACTTTTAAAATGAATCCTTTTAAAGAAAAAGAGCATTCAGAAACTTTAGAACAAGGTGATGCAAGCTTAGAACCAGAATTTATTGATTTAGTAGAACTAGGTGCAGTACAAGAAATTGGAGATCATACTATTTTTGCAACAGCTTATTTTAGAAATACACAAAATCTAATTAATAGAACAAATACTATTGATAGCGATTCTGTTTTAAACAGAGTGTACACAAATGTAGGGCAAAGTCAGGTATTTGGTTTTGAACTTGGTACTAGTTTAAAAATTACAGATTGGTGGGATTTCTACTTAGGAGGTAACGTTTATCACGATCATATTACTGGAGAGTTTAACTATGACGATACTGATAACTTATTATTAGTTTCTATGCCAATTGATACTCAAGCATGGCAATATAGCTTTAATGTAAATTCGACTTTTGATATCACTAAAACATTGAGCTTAAACTTTGCTTTTAATTACTTATCAGAAAGAATTACGGCACAAGGTCAAGATTCAAGATTCTACAGTCCTAACTTATCTGTAAAGAAAACATTCTTAAACGATCGTTTAGCCGTTAATGTACAGTGGTTAAACATGGATATGGGTGTACTAGAAACCAACGAACAACGTATTACTACCTCTGGTGATTATACAGCGTATGGTTATGATGCAAATGCGAATGCAGTTGTTGATAACAGTTTCTATACCACTACAAATTATGTATATGAGGTAGATCAGATTATTATAAATATTACTTACAATTTTAATAGCTTAAAGAATAAATCTAAAGGTGTTAAGAGCGAATTTGGTAATAAGGAATTTTAATTAATTTATCTATTTTCTATAAATGAAAGCCATCTCAATATTTTTGGGGTGGCTTTTGTTAGTATAAAACTAATTATATTTATGTTGTCATTAAGTTAATTTTGAGTTGGAATTTCTAACAATAGGTTTCAGAAGTACCTATTTATGGTAGTAGCAGGTTAGGACAATTTAAACCTACTGATTTAGACCTTTCTGCAGCTGGATTAACTTATAGAAGTTACGAGTTAAGTAATCACCTTGGTTCTGAATCACTTTTGATGGAAATTTTTTTTTACACTACTGACAGGTAATAATACTTCATTTTTAAGCTACAAAATCATTTTTATATAGTGATTATGATAGGATGAGAGGTTTTTTAAGTAGCGGTAATGACTATCCATCAATTAAATTTGATAAACCTAAGTTAGGCGATAAAGTCATAGATATGATTGATGGAATGGAAATAGAACAGAGAGCAAATAATATTTTTTCTATGATGGAAAATTATTTAGGGAAGCATTGATGAAACTTACAACTGATAAATATGTAAATCAACAAAAGTCAAAAGTTGTTCCTCGCTCTAATGGTGTAAAAGTGCCAGATGGTGAGATAATAGATTTGATGAAAATTAGATTTCCATCAGGCAGAGTAATAAGCAAAGGACATATACTTAGGTCGAAAGGTGATACAGTAGAATAAATAAGAGAATTAAATGAATAGTTATGAAATATTTAAGTATGCTAATATTATTTATCTGCTTTATATCATGCTCTGATAAGAAAATAAACTACTTATTAGAGCCTTCATTAAGAGATAATATTTTAGAAATAAATGAACTTCAGCAAAGAAATAGGCAAGAAGTTCTATTTATCTATAAATTTGAAAATTTTCAACTTATTGAATTTAATGCTATTCATAATAATGAATTGTTAGGTTTTGAATACGGTGTTATTTCAAAATTAGGTATTTATACTATAGGCATTGTAAATGAAAATCAATTTACTGGTAAAGAAATAAAAATAAAAAATGATTCTACTTTAGAAACTTCATTCTTCCAAAATAACAAAAGACTAAATAGATCTATCATTAACATGAAAAACGATTTATATTATTTAGAAAAGGTGTATGATGAAAATAATGATATTATTGATAAAATTTCATACAGTTATAAATTAGGCCATTTAGTTAAAAAAGTAGGGCGTAATTATTACTATAATTATGAAAACTATGTTAATGATGAAAGAGGAAATTGGATAAAAAGAGATGAACTTTATTATGAAGCTGATTCTTTAATCTATGAATATAAAGTGACAAGAAATATTAATTATGCAAATCATTAATTTCACCCACTGCTTTGAGTATTAACTCGTAGACGTTTCTAAAATCTCCAGTTAAATAAATTTGCAACTTATAAAAACAATAAAGAAACCCCACAAACTAAAAACTTGTGGGGGTTACTCTGCCAATAAATCAATCAGCAATTTCAAATCTTTTTCATTAACAGTAGCTTATTCAGACTTACTAACCTATTAAAGAAAAGATAACCAGTTAATTTGAACTCAAAGTTACTGATAAAGCTTTTTAGTTCTTTATAATCTTTTTGATAATACTCGTTTTCTGATTAATAATTTCTATTAGGTATATACCTTTAGTATAATTAAAAGGAATCTGATTTGTTTTATGCAAATCAATCGTTTTAAGTAATTTATTATCTATTGTATAAATGTTTAAAGTAACTTTTTCTTTAAGAGAAGAAAGGTCTAAGGTCAGTTGATCGTTAACAGGATTTGGATATACATTAATTAAATTTTGTAATCTATCTTCCAAGCTTGTTACCCCTTCTTCAGACCATTTAGCATAATATGTTCGTATAGCTAGATTGGTTGGATTGGCCTCAACTGCTTCTCCAATAACTGGTTGTGTTAGTTCTGCATCAGAATACCAACCTAAGAAACTATAATTCTCTCTCACTAAATTTTGTAATGTTATTGCATCAGATTTACAATGAAAGTAAGCAGGATTAGGGTTTGTGGCATTAAAAACATTCTCATAATTAATAGTTATGTTATAACAAAAATCTAATGTAAACTCAACAAAACCAGTACTACCATTTGGAATTGCAACTACTCCTTCACCGACTAGATTCTTAAAAAAGCCATCATGATACCAACCGTAAAAAGTATAAAAAGCAGTAGTAGCTAATTCTTGTAAAATTATATCAGGACTTTCAATGGTATATGTTGATGGATTTGGATTTGTAACATTGCTTGGTAAATTCTCATAACTAATTCTATAATCAATTAATATCCATTTAGCGTACAGGCTAATATCAGTTCTATCTGCATTTGTAAATTGTGTTTTAGAGTTTGTGAATGTGCTTTCAGTGTACCATCCGCCAAATGTATATCCATTTCTGCTATCATATGCAAGATCAGTTATAGGAATAGTTACATTATTATGTATTGGATTAAATGTAGTGTTGTTTGTGTTTGCTACTCCATAAGTATTATGATAGGTAATTGTATAATACTGTTGGAAATCTTGAGCTGATTTATTCGCTGTTAAGTTAGTATAGCTATAAGAAGTTGGTGTAAAGACTTTCCCAGTTTTAGAAGGTGTAATAACAATATCAGAACCAACGGGTACTTCAACAGTATAAGTGTCTCCATTATTATATGTTGTAGATGAAGACAGATCACCTGTTACTGCAATAGCTATATTATCTTCTCCGTTTACTAATCCAGTAACTCTAATTCCGTTGAAATTTATAGTTGCAGAAAATCCTTTAGTAAAATCTGTAAAAGACGTTACATTTGTATTGGTTGGATTATTTACCTCTGCCCAAGTATAAGAATATAAACTATTTGGATGAGTAGGTAAGGTCACACTACTTAAAGAAGAATTGTTTCCGAAAGCATTGGGACTAATACTTGTTACAGTATTTGGAATACTAACCGTTGTTAGTTGGTTATCATAAAAAGCTTGGTTTCCAATTTCTTTAAGTGTTGATGGAAATGTTATAGAATTAATATTGTTATCCTCAAAAATAAAATTTTCTATTCTAGTGACAGAGTTAGGGATTACAATAGAAGTTAAGGCATTGTTTCTAAAACAAGCAACTTCAAAATCAGTAAGTGTTGATGGTAGTTTTACTGAAGTAATCCCTTTATTTTCAAAGGCAGAAGTACCAATAATAGTTACTGTTTGATTATCTAAAGTCGAAGGAATTATGATATCTGTATCACTAAAAGAATATGAACAACTTACTAGTCTTCCGCTTGTAACTACCACATCGCTATCTGTGAGCGTGTATTGACTAAACACAGTAGAGGTTGTAATAACAAAGACAAAAATTAGGTTTAATAACTTCTTCATAGATTTACTTATTTGGTTATTATTAATTTAATCTATTCGTAAGTATTTCAATAAAAATAAAAGCAGATTCTAAAGTAGGTTATATTTATTCACAGTTTTCTTCATTGCAAATAACTATATTCAATATATCACCGTTTTATACTTATTAGTAATTTACTATTCTTATATATTTGGAAAGAAGTATATCTTTGAACAATAAAAAATTACGATTTAATAATTTTATTCCAATGGAACCAATCAATATAAAAATACTAGTTACGGGGGTTATTATTGTACTTTCTTTTATCGGGCAATCTATTGTAAAGAAGTATCTAGCAAGGTATGCAGACAACAAAGGGTTTTCTGTACATAGAAAAGTATATGTAGGTAATTTCTTTGGTTTTCTAATGTCTATGTTAATTATAGTAGGCTTAATAATTACATGGGAGGTATCCTTTCAGGGTATTGCGGTGTATTTAGCGTCTATTTTTACATTATTAGGGGTTGCATTTGTAGCATCTTGGTCTATGTTAAGTAACATAACGGCATCGTTAATTTTGTTTTTTGCCTATCCTTTTAAAATTGGAGATTATGTTCGTATTCAAGATGGTGGAGATAACTCTGTAGAGGGGACTATTATTAATATCACCTTATTTAATATTAGAATTATTACAGAAGATGATGTAGAGGTTTCTTACCCAAATAACTTGGCTTTACAGAAACCAATTAAGCGGTACCGTAAAAATGCAAGAAAACAAAAAGATATAATTGAAGATAACCTTAATAGGTTTGAATAAATAAAGAAACAAAAGTTAAAAACTGCTTCAGTAGAGATATTGAAGCAGTTTTTTTATGTTTAAAATCACGTGTTGATACTATTTTAATAAATTGTTACTAAATTAGTATCATTGGTAAAATATAGTAACATTATGAAGGCAAAAGATAAAATTTGTGAAGTAGCAAAAGAACTCTTTTTTAAGTACGGAATTAAAAAGGTAAGCGTTACTGATATTCTTGAGAAATCTGGAGTATCTAAAATGACTTTTTATAGAAGTTATAGTAATAAGGAAGACTTAATCATATACATTTTAGAAGACCTCAATGCTAAAGCTATGCTAGAATATAAAAGCATGGTAGAAAAGGATATCACTTTTAAAGATAAGTTGATTGAATTAATTGCATTAAAAATTAAATTTTCAAAATCATTTAGTAAAGAATTTTTACTTGAGTTAATGCAACTCTATACTAACAATGATAATTTAATTGGACGACTCTCTGAAATGAAAAATGAAGGGCAGGCTCTTTTCATTCAAGAAATACTTAAAGCAAAAGCTAATGGTGAAGTTAATGAAGATTTAAGTGTTGCTTTTATTATTGCTATGATAGAACATTTTCAAACTTTTATTGAAGATGAAAAGAACCTTAGTTTATTTAATTCAACAGAAGAATTAATTGCTAATACAATGCATTTATTTTGTTTTGGTTTAAGTGGTATTTCAAAGTAATTGATATGAAGAAACATATACTTTTACTACTATCTTTAGTATATATAAATACAGGTTATGCACAATCAGAACTAGATTTTAACGGGATGTTAGTGGGGTTTACAACATACTCTCCAGAGGCCGTAGAACTTAATTTATGGAGTGGTGCTAGGTATATTCCAGAACTAAAATTCGAACATAAATTCGATTCCTTAAACTCTTTTTCTGCTTTTGTTTCAGCCAACTTATACGGGTCTGTTCAATATGTAAATGGAACACCTGTTTGGGACGGTACTATTGCACCTTACAGAGCGTGGGTTAGGTATGAATATGGTAATAGTGAAGTTAGAGTTGGACTACAAAAAATAGATTTTGGCTCATCCACATTATTACGTCCTATGCAATGGTTTAACCAAATAGATCCAAGAGATCCTTTAGGTTTAACGAATGGTGTTTATGCAGCTTTAGGACGTTACTATTTTAGAAATAATGCCAACGTTTGGTTTTGGGCATTATATGGTAATGAAGAAAGAAGAGGATATGACGCTTTACAAACGGTGAAAGATATTCCAGAATTAGGTGGCAGATTGCAACTGCCTACACCCAAAGGTGAAATTGCTTTTTCTTACCATCATAGAGAAGCAGTTTTAGATACACGCTGGGATGTAGACAATCCACTTTATATTGAAACTCCCGAAAATAGAATAGGTATTGATGGAAAATGGGATTTAGGAGTAGGTGTATGGTTTGAAGGGACCTATACAAAGACCAAAGAAAACATCGGTATCCTCACCAATCAGACTTTATTTGATATTGGAATGGATTATACACTACCAATTGGTAGCGGTTTAAATATAGTAGGGGAACACCTCTTTACATGGTACGGTGAAGCGTTTGACCATGCCGAATACAAAGGCAATACAACTGCCTTTTCATTAAATTACCCATTAAGTTTTTTCGATAATATTTCGCTTATGCTTTATAGAGATTGGACCAATAAAGGCAACGGGTTTTATGGTACTTATAACCACGATTTTAATATATGGACAGGTTATGTAATGGTATATTATAACCCAACTACAGATAATTCTGCTCCAATTGCTACAAATGACTTGAACCAATTCACACCTGGTTTTGGCATTCGATTAATGGCAGTTTTGAATCATTAATAACAATTGAAACAGGAACAACGATAAATACGAAACTATAGATATATGGACACAAACAACATCATCGAAATCAAGAACGTAACAAAACGTTTTCCTGTAGGGGAAACGGAATTTACGGCCCTTAGTAATATCAAACTTGATATTAAAAAAGGAGAATTTACAGGTCTTATTGGACCTAGTGGATCTGGAAAAACGACATTACTAAACTTAGTAGGTGCTTTAGATGAACCATCAGAAGGAGAGATTCTAATTAGTGGTAAAAATGTAGCTGCTAAATCTGATGAGGAATCTGCACAACTTAGAAATGAACATATTGGCTTTATTTTTCAGAGCTATAACCTTCTGCCAGTTTATACCATTTTTGAAAATGTAGAGTTTCCATTATTACTTCAAAAACAATCAAAAGGAGAAAGAAAAGCAGCCGTAATGCAAGCTTTGGAATGGGTAGGTTTGGCAGATATTGCCAATAAAAAACCTTCTCAAATTTCTGGAGGACAAGCACAACGTGTTGCTATTGCAAGGTCAATTGTAAAAAAGCCAGATATAGTTTTAGCAGATGAACCAACAGCAAATTTGGACTCAACAAATGCGTATAAAATTATGGATATTTTAAAGAAATTGAACAAAGATTTGGGAATCACTTTTGTCTTTTCTTCTCATGATACAAAAGTAATTGAATACCTAAGCAGAGTGATTTCATTAGAAGATGGTAAAGTAAAAAAAGACGAAATTATTTAAGAAAATGAATACACTATACAAGATAGGGTTGAGTTTTCGATTAGCATTCAGAAATATAATTAGTTCTGGATTGAGAACTTGGCTTACAATCATCACTTTGGCCTTGGCTTTTGTAATGATTTTATTCTTTAACAGCATGTATGCAGGTTGGGAGCATCAAGGTATTAGAGATCAGATAGCATGGGAATTTGCTCATGGTCACGTTATCCACCCTAAGTACGATAAACTAGATCCTTTTACAATTGAAAGCGGACAAGGTGTTTATGAAAAAGACAAGCACTTAACACCAGTATTAATTCGACAAGCAAATATTTATCCTCAAGGACGAATGATACCTGTATCTTTAAAAGGTATACCTTCAGATCAGAAAGTTGTAGCTTTACCCACTCATCTTTTAGAAGAAAGTAAGGCAAATATTCCAGTACTCATTGGGCAGTCAATGGCACAAAGCAATCACTTTAAAATAGGTGATGAAATTTTGATGCGTTGGAAGGATAAAAACGGAACATTCGATGCTCAGAATATCACAATTGTAGGTATTTTTGATACCAATGTACCTACTGTAGATGCAGGGCAAATTTGGATTGCTCTTGATCGTTTAGGTGAACTAACGGGGTTGACACAAAATGCAACTTATCTTTTAGCAGACGAAACTTTTAATCAACAATCAAATACAACGTGGCTTTTTGAAACAAAAGATGAATTGCTTTCGGAGTTTTATAACCTCATTGAACTGAAGAAAGGAGGATCTTCTTTTCTTTATGGAATTTTAATGTTGATTGCTCTAATTGCCATTTTTGATTCTCAGGTATTTTCAGTTTTCAAAAGACAAAAAGAAATCGGTACATACATCGCTTTAGGTTTTACTAAGAAAAGAGTGATCTTTTTATTCACTTTAGAAGGAACGATGTATGCCATAATTGCGGCTACAGTAGGTTCAATAATAGCTTTTCCACTTATTGGTTGGCTTGGAGAAGTAGGCATTCCTATGACTTCTAATTTAGAACAATCAAGAGGAATGGGAATAACGATAGGTGAATATATTTACCCTTTACTGACCGTAGAACTGTTTACAAAAACAGTATTTTGGGTAGTAACACTTTCTGCATTGATCAGTTATTTACCTGTACGTAAGATTGCTAAAATGAACACAGTAGACGCGCTTAAAGGAAAGAAATAATGTTTGAATTTTTATTTAAAGGTCTCATTAGAGACAAAAGCAGAAGTTTACTTCCTATAATTGTTGTAAGCTTAGGGGTTACCCTTACCGTATTCTTTGTGGGTTACATCAAAGGAATGACGGGTGATATGATTGATCAGAATGCTCGATTTGGTACGGGTCATATGAAAGTTATGACGCGGGAATATGTAAAGAATATTGCACAAAAGCCTTTAGATTTATCACTTCTAGATGCGAGTGATGTTATTGCAGATTTAGATGAAAAATATCCTGATGTAGACTGGGTAAGACGTTTTAATTTTGGAGGTATTTTGGATGTCCCTGATAAGAATGGACAAACAAAAACACAAGGTGTTGCAGGAGGTATTGCTTTTGATTTATCCTCTAATAATGCAGATTTAAAACGTATGAATATTGCTGAAAACATTGTAGAAGGTCGTCTTCCAAGTGGACCTTTTGAAATGCTTTTAGGGCAAGGTTTAGCAAAACGTATGGGTGTTAAAATTGGTGATACAATTACTTATTTTGGATCAACAATGGACGGAAGTATGTCGTTCCAAAACTTCACTTACGTTGGAGCTGTCGAGTTTGGAATGTCTGTAATGGACGATCGTACTTTTATTATTGATACTAAGGATGCTGAAAACATCTTAGATATGGCCGATGCGGCACAAGAGATTTATGGTTTCTTACAAAACGGAGTTTACGATGAGGAAAGAATCAACGAAATAAAAACAACATACAATGCCTCTTTTGAGAACGATAAAGATGAATACGCTCCAGAAATGTTAGCATTAAGAGATCAGAATGGTTTAAGTAACATGCTTGATATGGCCAACTCTATTAGTTCTATTTTTAGTATTTTCTTCATTATTGCAATGTCTATAGTTCTTTGGAATACAGGCCTTTTAGGAGGTTTAAGAAGATATACTGAATTCGGTATTCGTATTGCAATGGGGGAATCTAAAAGGGCTATTTATAAGTCATTATTAATGGAATCTGTAGTTGTAGGTGTAATTGGTTCTGTAATAGGTACCATTTTCGGATTGCTCATTACACTATATCTTCAAGAAGTGGGTTTAGATATCTCCGAAATGACAGGTAATGTAAATGTTTTGATTTCTAATGTTATTAGAGCTCAAATTGTTCCCACTCAATTTTGGATAGGATTTTTCCCTGGCGTAATCGCTACTTTTTTAGGTGCATTATTATCTGGTAGGGGTATTTTTAAACGACAAACATCTGAGTTATTTAACGAATTAGGAGTCTAAATAAAAAAAAGTCATAGCATGAAAAAAATATTTACACTAGCATTCCTACTGATCACAAGCTTCACAAATGCTCAAGATCCTGTAGCAATGCTCAAGAAGATTGATGAAAATATGTTTTCAAATACAAAAATCACAAAATCAAAGATGATTGTATATGGAAAAAGGAAAAACAAAGAAATTGTGATGGATGCCTATTCTAGAGGTACCAATGATACCTTTTCTGAGTACTTATCTCCTGCAAGAGAAAAGGGAACAAAGATGTTGAAGCTAGATGACAAACTTTGGATATATTCTCCATCATCTGACCGTACTATTCAGATTTCTGGCCACATGTTAAGACAATCTGTAAATGGTTCCGATATGTCTTATGAAGACATGATGCAAGAACGA
The DNA here is from genome assembly GCF_003970675.1 of Flammeovirga pectinis. GTDB lineage: Bacteria > Bacteroidota > Bacteroidia > Cytophagales > Flammeovirgaceae > Flammeovirga > Flammeovirga pectinis. Next base: position 1,175,353 of record NZ_CP034563.1, on the reverse strand, counting down.
AAACTTGTAGAAATGTATATACCAAAAATTGTTGGTGAAGAGGAGATGAATGGAGAGGAGTGTTATATTATGGAACTAGATGCAAAAGTGGAGGATATTTCTTATCCAAAAATGAAAATGTGGGTAGAAAAGAAACACTTTGCTGTAATGCGTCAAGATTTATTTGCCAAAAGTGGACAGATGTTGAAAACTGTAAACATGCAAGACATTCGCCTTGTAAATGGAAGATATTATCCTTTTAAAATGAATTATAAAGATGTTTTAAAAGATGGTAAAGGAACAGATTTTGTCGTTTTAGAAATGCAAGACAATGTACCTATATCTGATAATGTATTCAATAAAGCAAATCTAAAAAAATAGCAATAACCACAAAAGGAGAACCTAAGCTCTCCTTTTGTGGTGTAGTATCTTTTATTTATTTACATGGTAATTGAAAATCTGGGTTGTTTATTGAAGAACCATACTCAGTCTCAATAGCATAGAAAATAGTAACATTAGTAGTATCACAATTTTTAATGGTTAGCACAAATTGACGTGAGTCATACTCTGCTTTATACCTAATTTGTTGCCCATCAGGAGAAGTTACATCAACTATATATGATAATTGACCTGTTTCATCATGGGTATAACCAGAACTATTTAAAGTGAAACCATCATTATTAACAAGCTCTTTACCCAATCTACTTACAAAGGTACAAGAATAAATTATTCCATTCGGAATTGCATCATTAGTATAATCTGCATCACCATCTTCAAGTGGGTTATCTTTACCATAATTAATATCATCATCATAAACTGGGGCAGATGCTTCTGGAAAAATAGGCTCTAAATCATTAGAAGTAGAACAAGAAGAAACAAAAGAAGCTAATGCTATAATTACTGTAAATAGAATATTATTTTTCATTTTATATAAATTTTAATGATGTAGAAGTATTTGATTGTTTAATGGTAAACTATTTATTTGAAGTTTAGGTTACACTCTTTTTGACTTTGTTATCCTATGGTAATTTTATAGTGGTCTTATTACAAAATAATTCACAATTGATTAAAAAATTAAAGTAAAACAGATAGATTTTAGCAAAAGAGGAATCTTTAAATAGAAATCTTGTAGAAGAGTTTATTTGTATTTATCTTATATATCGTTAAGATTATTTTTATAAAAAGAATCAATGAACTAATTTTAGTGTTCATAACTATACTACTGTTTTCAAACTACAAGTCTCCTAGAATTACTACTGTGAAAAATCTACTACTCATATTATCATTACTGTTCTGTACAGTTCAGTTTTGCAATGCGAATACAATTAATAATGAACGTTTGTACGTTGATTCTCTAACTACTTTACAACAAAGTGGAAGATTAATTGAAGCGAAAGAATTATCGATACAATGGATTAATGAGATTAAAGAAAAACATGGAGAAATATCAGTTAACCTTGTAGTTCCATTAATATTTTCTTCAAAACTGTGCATTGGTAGAAGAGAATATAAACTTTCAATCCATCATTTAGAAGAGGCAATAGCCATAATGAATAAAACAACAGGTTGGCTATATCCAGACTACGGCTTGGCATTAAACCTTTTGATACTTTGTAAAACACAACAACACGATTTATTTGGGGCTTTAGGATATTTAAATGAAGTAGAGGTAATCTATCAGAAAACATTATCTAAAGAACATATTGATTATGGCTATACTATATTAAATAAAGCATTAATAGAACAACTTAAAGGTAATTTTTTAGAAGCTGAAAGTTTGTTTTTTGATGCTTTAGAATTTAATGAAATTCAGTACAATAAAACCGGTAAAGTATACATACAACCAGAATGGATTAAGGTTCTTTTAGCAGATTTGTATGTTAAATGGTACAAACCAACAGAAGCATCTGAACTATTAAAAATGGTAGATAAAGCTGTTGTTGAACTTAACCAAGTTAATAGCCCATTATATGCACAAGTAGTATTAACTTTCGGTGATGCAATGATGCTTAAAGAGAATTTTGATATTGCATTATCCTATTATAATAAGTTTGAGAAAAACATTGCAGTTACACTTGGTAAAGCACACCCTTGGTATTTTATTGGTTTACATAAAATTGCTAAAGTCTACAAAAGGCAATCTAAATTTGAAACAGCAAAACGTTTATTAGTAAATATAGAAGGACATTACAACCCAGATTCTTTTGATAAAAACGAATTTACAGAAGTACTTTTAGACTTAGCAAAGATAAATATTAATCAAGGTTATATACAGAATGCAGAAGATTATTTAACTAAAATTGAAGCAACAAATTACGATAAAAGAAGCCTAAGCTATTATTATCTCAGTTTAAAAGGTAAGCTAAGTTTCATGAAAGGGGATTATATAGATGCCGAGTTACATGTTACAGAACTAATATCACTTATTAGGCAAGAGAAAGTATATTACACTTCTCATTATAATTCTGCAGTAGTAGCATTGGTAGATTTGGATTTGGTCTTAGGTAGATTAGATGATGCCAAAAAAGCTGCATCAACAGAACTAAAATTTCTGAAAAGAAGAGAAATGACCAATACAATAGATTACATAAAAATTGTATTGAGCGATGTTAATGCTACACTATCGTTAAATGATACTATTGGTACTTTAGAGAGAATAGAGAATTGTGAAAACTTAATTGTTGAGAAATGCCAAAAATACCATTACTTAATGGTGAGAGTGAATTATTTAAAGGGTATTTATTATACCTTAAACAACCAACTTGATAAGGCTCAAACAGCTTATGAATTAGCTTTATCGATTTCTCAAAAATTAGGTATTCAATCTGGAGAATACTATTCATTAATTATTATAGATGCCATTGCAAATATCCTTGTTGATAAAGGAGAAATTGATAAAGCATTAGATCAATACAATAAGCTAATTAATTCGTTTAGTGATGAGTCAATTTATCAACCCGCACTTTTAGGAAGAATAGCATATATACAGGCTCTAAAAGGAGAAATGCGCCAAGCTGAGAAGATAATTATTAAGGCAACAAATATGCGTTTTTCTCAGTATGAAAAGAATTTAAAATTTTCTAGTGAGGATGAAAAAATCCAATACATACATAATACTAAAAAAGTATTTTCTTTCTTCTTTACCATATTTATTATGCAAGGAGAAAATGTATCGGATGCCATGTTGAGTCAGTGTTATAATATTCAACTTAATTATAGAAAGTATTTTCTGAACGAGGCAATTACTAGAAATAAAAAGATAAATGATTTAGGAGCTTATCGCGATGAACTAAGATTTGATAATTATTTAGACGTAATGACAGCTATGAAGTCGCAATTAGCAGCGGTGAATTATATGTCGAAATCAGAACGAAAAGAAGTAGGTTACAATTCTTTTGTAACAAGAGATAGGATTAATAATCTAGAGAAATCTTTGGTTTATGCTAGCGATGCAGTAGGAGATGCTAAACTTGAAAAAAACTACATTGATTGGTCTGATATACAATCGGATTTAAATGAAAATGAAGTGGCTGTAGAGATAATTAAAATTAACGATGTACAAGATTCTATTTCTAAATACATTGCTTTAGGTATCCATAAAAAGAGTGAGGTACCTTATTTAATTGAGATTGGAACTGCTGATAAATTGGAAGGAATAGCTTTAAAAAGCTATACTAAAACTACTTCACCAGCAAGTAGATCGCTTACTTTTAAAGGGACATCATCTTCTGCAGTAGACCCTTATACTTCTTATTGGAAACCAATAAAAACATTTGTAGATTCTTTAGCTTTAGAAGAGCCTTCTATTATTGTTAGTAATGATGCTGTTTACAATTTATTGAGTTTAAATATCCTCAAAAACCCAGAAACTGGAAAGAATGTTATAGAAGAAGATAAAATTCGATTAGTAACAAGTACATCACAAGTTTTTAGATCAAAAGATCAAAAGTTCAACAATAAAGACATACTGTTAATAGGTAACCCAGAGTTTTCTACTCTTGAAAGTAGAGAAGCTTTGAGCAGATCTATGGAAGAAAGTGAAGACGATGATAGTTACTTTTTTGAATTGGATGATCTCCCTGCAACTGCTAAAGAGGTGCAAAATACGGAAGCATTATTTAAATCTAAAAACTGGAATGTTACATCACTTACCAGAGAAAAAGCAACAGAAAATTATATAAAAAATTTAAAGACATCGCCATCAATTTTACATATAGCAACGCACGGTTTTTATATTAATAAATTGTCTAATCCGGTATCTTCAAATGCTTTATTAAAATCTGGTTTATTCTTTTCTGAAATTTCTGATAGGTATACAAAAGATATTAATTCTATTTATGAAACAGGGAATGATGGTATTCTAACTGCTTATGAAGCAAAATCACTTAACTTAAAAAATACAAGATTAGTGATCCTTTCTGCTTGTCAAACTGGTTTAACAGATGTATCAGAAGGTGATGGTATTTCTGGTTTGCAATATGCATTTAGTATAGCAGGTGCAAAATCGATAATAATGAGTTTATGGAGTGTAGATGATAGAGCGACTCAGCTATTAATGAATACTTTTTACGAAAGGTGGATGGCAACAGGAAATAAAGAAATAGCATTTAGAGAGGCTCAACTTGTTGTTAAGAAAGAATATGTGAAACCATACTATTGGGGTGCGTTTATTTTAGTTAACTAGAAGAAGACATTTCTAGTTATAACGATTTTGGATACTACTATTAACATAAAATGGATTATTTCTGACACAGTTTAATTGTGCTTATGGTAGTTATTCTTAATTCATTTAACTTTCAAGTCATTTATTTTTTATGACTATTACTGATAAGCTAAAATGAAAATCTTCGCCATATTACTATTATTTATTACTACGACTACAGCATTTGCTCAAGCTGATTACAGAACAGAAAAAGTAAAAAAACTACAAGGAGCTGTAGTGGTAAATTTTGATGTCAAATTTGAAAGAAAACTTACAAAAGAGGAAAGGAGTCAAAGTTTATTCTACAATGAGGTAACTGTACTTTATAACAAAGACAGGTTAGTAATGAGAAGAATTTATACTAATAAAAGTAGAGACTTTGATGTATTTACGCTACTAGATTATAACGAACGAAAACAATATACTTGTAAGTTTGAAGATGCAACTAGATATGCCATTTCTAAAGATTTTGGGCAATGGCAAAGAAATGCAAAAAAGATAAAAGGAAAGACCAAAACAATTGCTGGTATTGAATGTCAAAAATATACTTTAAAAGTGAAAGGTCAGGTAAAAGAAATCTATACTACCGAAGAGCTAGGTTTAACTTATAATCATCGTTCAACTGCTAAGGGGTTTGCATTAGAGACTGTAATTTTTGATAAAAAACTAGGCTACATCACTCTAACAGCAAAATCTATAACATATACACACGATGTACCGAAAGAGCATTTTTCTTTATATGGTTTTACTATTTATACCAAAGAAGAATACAAAGAAAGATCGTTAAAAGCTAAAGAAATTATTGCAGAAGAAAAATTTGAAAGAGTAGGCGATAAGATACCTCATTTAAAAATACTTACGTTAGACGATAAGAAAATTGACACAAGAAAAAATACTGATCATGTTATGTTTTTTGTATTCTTTTATGAAAAATGTAATCCTTGTAATTATTTATACAAAACAGTAAATGACTTACAAGAGAAATACAAAAACCAAAATGTTGAATTTATTGGTGTGAGTTTAAATAAGGATTATGAAACAGAACAGTTTGTGAAATTTAAAAATATAAAATTTCAAGTAGCTGGTGAAGGAAGTTATATAACTCAGCCGTTAGGTATAAAAAAATATCCTTATATCTTAATAGTAGACCCAAATAGAATAATCAGATATGCTAAAATTGGCGGTGGTGGAAGTCCTAAACAAGTAAAGCAATTGGATGCTGAAATAGATAAAGCATTATCTTTTCTAAATCAATAAATTTTTCATAGGAAAAATAAAAAGCCATCTTTGACTTATTAAGTTAAAGGTGGCTTTTGTTTTTGTAAATAGCTGATATGTAATGCTATAGAATGTTTGTGGTGATTTTATATTAAGCTATATAATCTTCGTCTTCTTGACTTAAACCAGAAGCAGCTCTTTCTTTTTCAATTTGTTCTTCGATTAGTAAACGTTCTTTTTCTAACCTATCAATTTCTACTTCATGAGCAGTTTTGTATTGTCCAACTTTACCTTGAATTGCGTCAGTCATCATTTGATAAATTGGTAAAAAATTAGGGTGAGTAGTAGTTAAAGACTCTTGATGGCGTTTTATAGTCTTAATATCTTTTCGAATTGCAGGTCCTGTTTGTCCATCTATAGGAGCTTCTAAAGTAAATGCTTTCTCTATTGTCTCATCAACTAAATGTTTAAGGTCTTGGAAAGCCATTCCAGCTTCGTCTGCCATTTGAGATGATACTTCCATTAAATAATTAGTAAAATTACAGGCAAAAACAGCAGAAATATGTAGCTTTTTTCTTTCTTCATTTGTAAGATGAAAAACCTTAGGGGTTAGTCGGTGAGCTAATTCTGCAAGCCTATCTAAAGCACCTTTAGTAGTTGCATCAATACAGACTGGAATTTGAGAAAAATCGACTGTCTTATCAAAAGAAAATGTTTGTAGAGGATAGAAAATACCAGTATACAGAGAACTTCCAGCAAGTGATTCTAAAGGTGTAGCACCTGAAGTGTGCGCAAGTATTGCATTGTGATTTGGTAATACAATTTGTTCAGCAACATCAGAGATAGCATTATCACTTACAGCAATTATAAAAACCTCTGAATAGCTACTTTTAAAGTTTAAAGAATCAGTAGGTCTTGCATCATAAAATCTACGAGCAAGGCTTCGTGCTTTTTTAATATCTCTGCTAAAGACCTCTTGAATAATTATACCATTGTCTTCTAATGCTGTTCCTAAATGAGTGGCTACTTTTCCAGCCCCAATTAAAGTTACCCTTTTCATTATACTATAAATTCATGCCCTTTAGTAGGGATCACAACGTTTTTATATCCTAAATTTTCAATTCTTTCTTTGAAAGCAATCATAGATTCTTCTTCACCATGACTTAAAAATATTTGAGTCACCTTGTTTTTATCTTGTTGACTGATAAAGTTTTGTAAATCATTTACATCACCATGACCACTAAAAGAATCTGTTTGTTCAATTTTACAATGTACTCTATGTTCTTCACTACCCATGCGTAGAAAACCTTCATTGTCACGTAAGCGAGCTCCTAAAGTTCCTTCAGCAGAATATCCTACCATTAATACCGTTGCATAAGGATTTTCCATATTGGCCTGTATGTGATGTTGAATTCTACCACCTTCTAACATTCCAGAAGAAGAGATAATAATACAAGCTTCTGTGTAGTTAGAAATTGCCTTACTATCGTTTTGTTTTTGTGCATATTCAATGTTTTCAAAATTGAATAAACTATCATTGTCTTCTTTAAATTCTTTAGCTTCTTTATTTAAAAGATAGGAGTATCTTTCATAAATGTGATTACTCTGCATAGCAAGAGGGCTATCTGCAAAAACTTTAATAGGAGGTAGTTTATTGGCCTCAAAAAGTTTGTGCATTTCAAATAAAACAGCTTGCGTTCTACCAATACTAAAAGCAGGAACAATTAAACGTCCTGGCATATCAATACAAGTACGCTTTATAACATCTTGAATTTCTTTTGCAGAGTCTACAATTTTAGTATGTTCTCTGTTTCCATAAGTCGTTTCGCAGATTACGTAATCTGCCTGAGGAACTTCTACAGGATCAATTAAAAGAGGGTAGTCTTTACGCCCAATATCACCACTAAAAAGAAATGTTTTTCTTTCGTTATTCTCTTCAACTTCAATATAAATATGTGCAGCACCTAACAGATGACCTGCAGGTAAAAACGTAACCCATAAACCAGGTTTTACATTAAACCTTCTTGAAAATTGAATAGGAACAACCTCATTCATAGTGTTGTTTACATCACTTTCTGTATACAGATTATCAGGTATAAAAGTATAATGATCTATAGATTGACCTTTTGTTTTTTTCTTGTTGTAGGCCTTTAATTTCCGCTGGTTAATTCTAGCAGAATCTTCTAACAATATTCTAGATAAATCTGCGGTTGGCGAAGTACATAAAATTTGTCCTTCGTAACCTTCTTTATATAAGTTGGGTAATTTCCCAGAATGATCGAGATGAGCGTGCGTTAGAAGTACTACATTTACTAATGTAGCATCAAAAGGGAATGCTGAATTTGGGTAAATAGGGTCTTTTTCAGAAAGATTAGCCATATCAATACCACAATCAATTAGTACTTGATATCCATCGTCTAAGGTTAGCATTGCCATGCTTCCTGTTACTTGTTGTGCAGCACCCCAAAAAGTGAGTCTCATAATTATTATAAAAAATGATTGTGTAAATACAACTCTAAGTTAGTATGTAAACCGTTTAGAATTAAGTTTTAAATTATAATTTTTTTTAGATATTGAAAAACAGTAACATAAAATTCTAAACAATGTTCTAAAGTGTAATACCAAATCTATTTTTACACCAAAAAAACACTATTTATCTATTTAGTTCTTATTCTGCAATTTGATTTATCATGATTTTAAACTCTATTTATTACAAAATTGTTCTCTTGTATTAAGAATTTAGTAATTAAAAGTTGAGAATTAATTTTTAGCGATCAATAGCTTATTAAATTCTTTAATTAATACCTTTTTTTGGTAAAGTGGAAACATTTTTATTGTAAATAATAGTAGTAACTGAATCAATTTACTTTTGTACAAAAAATTATTTCATGATTGTAAAAAACATTTTTATATTTGAAGTCAACTTTAACATAACTCAATTTTTTATCTATATGCGTAACATATTATTTTTATCCGTTTTACTTATTTCATTTTTCTCTTGTGCACCACAAAGTGAATCCGTTATAGGGAAATACAAAGGTATGATCCCATGTGCAGATTGTTCTGGAATTAAAACAGGTATTGTACTTACAAAAGATTCAACTTTTATGTTAACATCTGAATACATGGGTAAATCTGATAGAATAAAAATGGAGAGAGGCTCTTTTACTGTAGAAAATAATATAGTGAAATTAAAAGGTAGAAAACACGGAGCATTCTTATACTTATTTACTAATGGAAATTTGCAACAACTTGATTCAAAAGGAAATAAAATAAGTAGCAAAATGTCGGATATGTATATTTTGGAACGCCAATAAAATAATCTATATTTATGCGACTAAAATAAGTTATTGTAATGTGACTGACGTGGCGAAGCCATGCCAAAAAATAATAACTTCAATTCAATTTATCTGGTTACTAACTTACAACTCTTTTAATCTATAAAAACATGAACAAGGCTAACAACTCTTACTTTACAACTCTTGACCAAGGGTCAAATTGTTGTCTTTCCATATAATTCTGCCACTGTACAACCAACATTTTCTCGGCACTACCTTTAGTGATCGGTTGGAAACCAAAGTCGTAGCAGAAATAATAAATTCCCTTATTCGTTTTATAGAAGTGAGTGAAATAGTTGAAATTATATCCTAATTCGCTTGCTAATTTTTTACGGATTGTACCATGTCCATTTGGAACAAGCTGTTTAAGGATCTTATTGTTTTTCTTTAAGATTTCTTGATGTATAGTTATACCATTATTTTTAACCTTACGCAGGTTATAGTTATAGGTTGCTCGGCAAGATTCTGAGCAAAATTTCCTGTCACTTCGTCCTTTAATAATTTTTGTATTACAAGCTAAGCAAGTCTTATGTATCATTGTAAGCAGAGATTTATTAGTTATTAGAATCGTTAAGAAGAAAGTTACTAATGTATTTCAATATATAAAAGACTATTATTGAAAAATATACTAGTAATGTATTTATAAACGGGTGTATCAGACTAACCCTCTTTTTTATCTAAAACCACTTTTAAAAATGGAAAATAACAATCAATTACTTGAAGACGCAAACTTAGAACAAAATCAAAAGAAAGCAGCAGAAGAAAAGTTTCTTCATTTTATGGAGCAAATAAAGCTAGATCAAAATTTACCAATGGCATTTATTGGCGGTTTAATTGCTGCCGTTATTGGTGGTATAGCATGGGCTGCAATTACTGTAGCAACCGATTATCAGATTGGTTATATGGCTGTAGCAGTAGGTTTATTAGTAGGTTATACTACTAGATTATTTGGAAAAGGAGTAGATCAGATATTTGGTATTGTAGGTGCAGCAATGGCATTATTAGGTTGTGTATTAGGCAATTTTATGACAATTATTTGGTTAGTTGCAAACGAGCAAGGTATGACAATTGTAGAAACGCTTACTTTAATTGACTTTACGTTGATACCAGAAATTATGACTTCTACATTTAATCCAATGGATATAATATTTTATGGTATAGCACTCTATGAAGGATATAAATTTTCTTTCAGACAGATTTCTGAAGATGAAATTTATGAAAATATTACAACTAAGTAATTGATGAAAAATGAATTAATAAGTAAGACTAATGAACAATTACTAAACCAATTAAAAGGTGTGAGAACACTTATAGGAGCTTTAATTGGGATTTTAACTGTTCTATTAATTACAACTACTTATTGCATAATCGCACAGGAGAATAAAATGATTTTTATTCCATTGCTTTCAGTTGTGTTTTCTTGTATCGCAATACTTCCTCTACAACGAAAATCTATCAAGGCAATTAATGCTGAATTAAAAAAAAGGGAGTAATTTAATTGAGTACTAAAGCAAAATTATATACCACTAATTCATATTACCTTTGGTTTAGTATGTAGGAGTAAATAAGTATTTGATATATAATTGAGAACTCAAATTATATAAAACAAATTTTTGAAATTTGGAGAATCATTATTTAAGAAATAGAAAGTTATACATTATAATAATTGCTTTTATAATTGTAATAGGTCTATTAACTCGTAGTAAATTTTTAAATACACTTATTTACAGCGGAGTAGGAGATTACCTTTATGCATTGATGATTTATTTTATTGTTGGCTTTGTCTTTAATAAGAAAGATTCGAGATGGATTTTAATATATAGCGTATTTATTTGTTATTTAATTGAGCTCCAACAACTGTATCAGGCAGATTGGATTGTCAATTTAAGGACAAACAGATTTGTAGCACTAGTATTGGGGCGTGGTTTTTTAATGAGTGATTTATTTGCATATACTATTGGAACTTTAACTGGATATTTTTTAGAAAAATCATTTTCAAAAATGGGCAAATCAACTTAAGTGATGACAAACGGAAGTATCCGTTTATTCACCGGTTAATACTAATTTATTGATGAATTTTGTTTTAAACATTAAAATTTAAGACAATGGAATTACAAACAAAGTCATCATCAAGAACAAATATTAAGTTGAGTCATATTCAAATAGAAGGAAATAAATACATTAGAATTGATTTCCCATGGACTGATGGAATTAAAACATTGATAAAAACTATTCCAAATAGAAAATGGAATGAAGTTTTACAATGTGTTTATGTTCCAAATACAAAAGCTCATTTAAAAAGTATAATTAAAACATTTAAAGGTATTTGTTGGATAGATTCTAATGCATTTTATGGTTATAAGCCTGCATCTTATTTATCTACAGAAGAGAAGGATACTTATAAAACTTTATATATACGTTATAGTAGAGTGAAACATGCACATATTAAAGAAGCTTTATTAAAAATGATAGATCATTTAGAGCGTAGAAGATATGCTTATAATACTGCAGATGCTTATTTGTGTGTATTCTCTCAGTTTCTATATTATTTTATAGAAACACCAATTTTAGAATTAGATAAGACACATATAGAGCAGTATTTATTACATGTCGTAAGAGATAAAAAGAAGTCTACATCTTATCAGAATCAGGCTTTAAATGCAATTAAATTCTATTTTGAGAAGATTGTAGGTATGGATACTCAATATTTTCATGTAGATAGGCCTAGAAAAGAAGAAAAGCTACCTAATGTTTTATCAAAACAAGAAGTAATCTCTATAATAAATGCCTGTAAAAATCTTAAACACAAAGCAATTATAATGTTAATTTACTCTGCTGGTTTAAGGATTAGTGAATGTGTAAAGTTGAAAATTACAGATGTCAATTCAGATAGAATGACTATTTCGATTTCAGGAGGGAAGGGGAATAAAGATAGACAAACAATTCTATCTCAAAAGGCATTAGAAATTTTAAGAGAATATTTTAAAATATTTAAACCAAAGGTATATTTATTTGAGGGTCCTAAGCAAAAACGTTACAGTATGAGTAGTGTTCAGAATATTTTTAAGAGAGCAAAAGTTATTGCTAAAATGAATAAACCTGCAACAGTACATACATTACGACATAGTTTTGCCACTCACATGTTAGAAAGTGGTGTTGATTTACGTTATATTCAAACTTTACTTGGTCATAACTCAAGTAAAACAACTGAAATTTACACACACGTTTCCACTAAGGTCATCCAGGGGTTCAAGTCTCCTCTTGACGAGATGGAATAAACGCAATAAATATATCCTACAACTCAATTAGTGACATTATTTTAATTGAGTTTATAAAATGTTGTGTACAATTCATATATCTAAAAACTTTCAATTTTACCTATGAAGTTATACTCTTTTAAAACAATTAATTTAGCAACATTTATTGGAGGTCCTCTTGCAGGGGGAATTTTGATTTATCACAATTTTTCAAAGTTAAACAAAGAAAAGGAAGCAAAACTGACAATAATTATCACATTAGCATTTTCAATAATACTGTTCTCATTTTTATTTCTAGCTTCTGATAAAATATTATCAGATATTCCAAAACAAATAATCCCTTTATTTTATACTATAATTATTTCCTTAATTGTAGAAAGATATCAAAATAAGGATTTGTTGGAGTTTTTTAATAATGGAGGAGAAAAACAGTCAATTTGGAAAGGTTTAGGTATAAGCTTAATTGGTGTCATTTCTATTTTAATTTTATTGTTTATATTTTCATTTCTAACTCCACCTTTTGAAGGAGAAAAATACAATTACGATGCTAGTGGTAATACAATTTATTATAATGGAACATATAATAATAATTATAAATACTTAGGAGATGAACTTATGAAACATGGTTTCTTCAATGATTCAGGGAATGGAGCTGTCTTATTAAAAGACAACATTGAAAGCTATGAATTACAAATTCCAGTATTCAATATATATTGGGAAGACACTGAAAATATTAATTTCTTTAAAAGGTTCGAATTATATCTATCTAGTCAAGTTTTAATGAAGAGAACGGAAATAATTTTGGTTCATGATGGATTTAATGGTCGAGAATATAAAGAGATAATATAAAAAGTACACAACATCAACTAAATCTGCATATCGGCCGATACGTCCGCTTCGCAGTTTAGTCAACGCGTTGTGCTTCATGTACCAAACTAATTACAAGCTTGAGAAAACTATTATTCATATTAATAATTGAACTATTAGGTTTAAACTATTGTATTGCTCAGGAAAATGAGTTGAAAGTAATCTATTCTAAAATAGCAAAACCTTCAGATGATGAATATGTTTCAAAACTTATAGATCAAATCAATGGCGAATTTTGGGGTTATCATTCTGGTTTAATTGGGACTGCTTCCGCTAGTTCAACTTTAAAAGAAAATGAAAATCTAAATTATTCAGTTAATAACTTATCTGATTTGAACTTAACAACAGCATGGGTTGAAGGAGAAGAAGGTAATGGAATCGGAGAAAGTTTTTCATTTCAGTTCAATTGGAAAAACTCATATGAAGGTTATGGTAAAGTTTATTGCTTCTCAGGAATAATTGAAGTTTTTAACGGTTATTGTAAGTCTGAAAAGTTGTGGTTAGAAAATGGAAGAATAAAACAATTAAAGATGTATCTTAATAACTATCCTGTTTGTCTTATTGAACTTTCAGATAGTTGGCAATATCAAAAAGTGAATATTCAAGAATTTTTTAAAAGCGAATATAATCTAAATGGAAAATTCACATTAAAAGACAATGACGTCTTAAAATTCGAAATTATAGAACTGTACCCTGGAACCAAATACAATGATGTCTGTTTATCAGAATTTGTTTTTGAAAGTCCAGCAAATTAAAATCACGAAAGCACAACATCAACTAAATCTGCATATCGGCCGACACGTCCTCTTCGCAGTTTAGTCAGTGCCGTTGTGTGCAAGTTGAAAAATGAATTACAAAAAGAATAAAATAGAACTTGAAGAAAATGGATATTCAGTATTAGCTGACTTGTATTCAGACAACGAATTAAGCGAAATTTTAGCTTGTATCGAAAATGCTGAACAGGACGGAAATTCGTTTATGAAAACAAAGGACTTGTTTGCAATTAGACAATTAATTAAAAATGTGCCTGAATTAAGTAGTCTCTTGTTTAACAGAAAACTGATTGATTTAATTTCTAACCTTTCCGAATCCCAATATTTCCTGACAAAAGCCATTTATTTTGACAAACCAAGCGAATCGAATTGGTTCGTTGCTTATCACCAAGATTTGAGCATATCAGTTAATCAAAAAGCCGATTTGGAAAATTATGTGAATTGGACTTTTAAAAAAGGACAATTCGGAGTTCAACCACCGATTGAGATTTTAAAAGACACAATAACCATTCGAATTCATTTGGACAAAACGGACAAAAATAATGGAGCTTTAAAAGTAATTCCGAAATCTCACTTAAATGGAATAATTCGTGCTGACTCAAAAGATTGGAATTTAGAAAATGAATTTATCTGTGAAGTAGAAAAAGGTGGAGTAATGTTAATGAAACCTCTGACTTTACATGCTTCGAATAGAACCACAAACGGAAAGAAAAGGCGAGTAATACATTTAGAGTTTAATCGACATAATCTAACCGAACCGCTGGCTTGGTTGGAACATTATGGAATAAAAAAAGCCAGCACACAACAATTTGTATAGTTCATTTGCTCCCTTCGGGCAGCAAACGCACCATACAAGAAACGTTAACCACAATTATTATCAAGTAAATAGCATATAGAAACAATACAATATAATGGAAGCAAAATATTCTCTTGAATGGCTAAAAATTAAAGAGGAATCAAATACGTCAATAAAGTTTTTATTCTTTTGGGGTCATACACAAAATCATAAAGAAGAAGTAGGAAACTTTTGTTTTAGTCAATGGTATGAAAGCTCTTTTACAATAAAAGGTATTACTTACTTGACTACCGAACATTGGATGATGGCCGAAAAAGCTAGATTATTTGGCGATGAAATAGTGTATCAACAAATCATTAATTGTCAAAAACCTGGAGAAGCAAAAGATCTAGGTAGACAAGTAAAAAACTTTGACGAAGAGGTATGGAAAAAGTATCGTTATGAGATTGTAAAAATTGGCAATATTTATAAATTTACTGAACATAAGAAAATGGGAGAATATCTTCTAAATACGCAATCAAGAGTATTGGTTGAAGCTAGTCCTGTAGATACAATTTGGGGTATTGGTTTAACAAAAGATAGTGATTCTTCCAGAAATGTCCACTTTTGGCGAGGCTTAAATTTATTAGGCTTTGCATTAATGGAAACAAGAGATTTTATAAAAGATAATGGATTTGAAATACCTCCATCTTTAGATTTAACATCTTCTCTTAATTATTAAACTATTACTTAACTTTAACTGTGGTTAACATCAACTAAATTAGCATATCGGCCGACACGTCCTCTACGCTATTTAGTCAACCCGTTATACTGTATAATCTATGCGAGTGCATCTGCATAATGCACGTAGGTTGTAAACTTCAAGTTTTCAATCACGGGTGATTCACCCGCAGAAAGTATTAGTTATTATGGTTCTCATTTTTTGCAGTCGTGCGATTCGCACGGTTTATTATGAATAAAAATTGGAACAGGAGTGAAGTCATTTCTGTCTGAAGAATTAAACTAATAGAAAGGATATTTTTCAACACGAAATTGGTCAAAAGTCAATTCACTTTTCAATTAAGTCAGAGTATTAAAAATTGGTTTAGTCTTTCAACGTTCAGTTTAATTTTAGATTTTTCTCAATTAATCATGTTCACGTTTGGTAAAACTTTTAAGTCTCAGTACTTTCAGAATACAATTAGAAATACGAAAATATACACAGTATAACATCAACTAAATTAGCATATCGGCCGACACGTCCTCTACGCAATTTAGTCAGTGCGTTGTAAATAATGCGTAAGTCCAACCAAAATCTCAAAATTTGATATTAAAAAAAAATGACTACTAAGAAAGTAATCTTTACTGTTTTTACTCTTCAAATTGGGTTGTATTTACTAATTGGAGATTCTATACTAGAAAAACAAATATTTAATGAATTTAAAGAGTTCAATAATAGAAGACTTTCAAATAAATATAATGTTGAAAATGATTCTATTTGGAATAGTTTCTATTTTACATCATGTAGAAATGAGTTTTTTAATGACATTGAAAAGGTTGAAAAAATTGTAGGAGAAACTAATCCTAAAAGATATAAAAAGAGTAATTCTGTTAAAGTTCAAAAGTCGGATTTTTTCAGAAATCATCTGGAGTTTTATAATGAAAAAATTAAAGAAGAGAATGCTTACAATTACATTCGCTTTGCAGCTTGTAAAATTAATGAAATCCCTTTTTTTTACACAAAAGTTGAGTTAGTAGAGAGCTTTTCAACTCATAAAGATTATCACGCCATGTTTTACAATGAACAAATGTTGAATTATAAGGTAGAATATATTTGGATAATTTTTAAATGGGTTAGAATTAAAAAAATAAATGAAACAAATTAAAAGCACTATTTACAATAATTAGGGCTTAGATTGGCTTGAAAGGCCAAAATTTAAGCCCTAGTTGAACAAAGGCGTTGTTTGCTTGAAATACATTTCCCTGTATGGGAGTTAGGATAGACTTTTCATTTTCATGAGAGGTCTTTTTTAATGCATAGTTTTTTTTGAGATAGCTATAATCTCATTTTCTTCTTCATTTATTACTTTTTCAAGAAGATTAGATTCCCCAACTTAATGAGAAATTAGTATTTTCATCAAGTTTGGGGTGTATGCCTCTGGGCTTACTTTCATAAGCAAAAAAATGAAGTAAAAATCTATTACTTTAAATTGTTTTCCGTTACATTCTGCTGATTTGGTGGAGCTCTTTGAGAAGCAAATCGAGGCATTATAACCATCTCTCTTTTACCACAACAAGTACATAAAAGAGGATCATACCCTAGTTTTTCTTTTGACAGTTTAATCCAATCCCATTCTTTTATTTTCGGAGTTTCTTGTCCGATTGATTTTCTTATTTTTTCAATCTTTACTTTCTTGATTGCTCCATTGTAAAAGCCAAAATGTCTGATTCTTCTAAACCCTTTTGGAAGTAGATGTTGCGTATATCTTCTAATGAATTCTACATCCGAAAGCGTCATTTCATTTTTCTTCGCACCATTTCTGTAATCTTTGTAAGAGAAGGTGACTTTCTTGTCAGAATAGTGCAATAATCTATGATTAGAGATGGCAGTTTTATGGGTATATCTCCCTAAGTATTCAATGATTTGTTTTGCACCGCCAAAAGGTCTTTTTGCATAGACGACCCATTCTTTTTCAAAACATTTTCTAGCTATTTCAGCAGTGAAAAAAGAATATAAATGAGCATCTTTTCGTATTAATGCTAAAAGTTTCGCTCTAAACATTTTAGCAAGTCCTTTAGCACTGAAAAGGTATTTTCCTGTTTTGTCACTTCCTTTCCAATGTTTTCCATTTACTAATGCACCACCTGGAATAATGCAATGCAGGTGAGGGTGCAAACTTAAGTTTTGTCCCCAAGTATGCAGTACTGCAATCATGCCCATTTCACCCTTGAGTGTACTTTCTCCAAAAGTTTTAAGGGTATTCCAAGTCGCCTTGAAAAGAAGAGTATACATCTTTTCGGGGTTGTGTAAACAGAGGTCATTTAGCACATGCGGAATAGTAAAAACAGTATGAAAATAAGGTACATTTAAGACTTCTTCTTCTCTTTTTGTAATCCATTTTTCTCTATAGGTTGCCTGACATTTAGGGCAGTTTCTATTCCTGCAACTATTATAAGAGATGCGGATTTCCTTACAGTTTCCACAATGATCAATATGTCTACCAAGTTTTGCCGTTCTACATAAAGTCATGGCGTGTAAATCCTTTTTTTGTGTAGCCAGAAATTGAGTAGAATGCCTCCAAAAAGATTGAGAATGAAGAATCTCAGCAATCTCAATTTTTGGTTTCATAGATTTTATCAAAAGGAGAAAAGGAATTGGATTTTTTTACGGTAGCTAGATTGAGGTAAAGCATGGTTGTTTGTAAAGCTTCATGCCCCAAAAGTTCTTTTAAAGTAAAAGGATCCATGCCCATTTCAATACAATGTGTAGCATAGGTATGTCTTAAAGTATGAATGGTTACTCTTTTTTTGATATTGGTTTTCTTCAAAGTTTCTCTGAATAATGATCCGATGGAATTTGTAGCCAAGTGTTTATTGGAGTCGTATCCTTCAAATAACCATAACTTTGGTCTTACGTGTTTTAGATACTTTTCTAATCCAACTTTCATAGTTTTAGAGAGAGGAACAATTCTATTCTTACTGTATTTTGTATCGCGTATATATATTGTCATACGATCAAAATCTAAATCAGCTACTTTAAGTCGGGCGACTTCTCTTATTCTGAGTCCTGCTGAGTAGGTTAAAGCAAATAACACACGGTGTTTTAAATATTTAGGTGTTTTGAAAATGATTTTACATTCTTCCACAGAGAGAATATCAGGGATAGTATCATTTCGTTTCAAAGAGGGTAATTGTATGGCCCGATCATCTCTGTCACTTAATCTAAAGACATATCTTAAAGCATAGACATAATGTTTAAAGATTGTGTAAGAAGTGTTTTGTTTTTCTTTGAGAAGAAGCAGATAATCATTAATTTGATCGTCGGAAAGTTCAAGTGGAATCTTTTTAAAATACAATGAGATACTAGCGATAGTACGGATGTAGTTTTGAAAAGTAGAAGAAGATTTTCCACTGAGTGTCATGTTTTGATACACTTGATCAAACATGTTTTTGAAATCAGGAACAACACGTTTCGCTTTTTCGACTATTGTCTCTTTTTTTTCATCTTAGTAAACTATAATTTAAAAACTCAATTAAGTTCTAAAGGTAAGAGATTGTGGGCTTTAGCTAGCGAAGCTTTTGTTCAACATCAGCTAAAACTCCAAGTCTCGGTCGACGAGACCTCGCTCGCAGTTTAGCAATTTCGTTATACTGTATAATCTATGCGAGTGCATCTGCATAATACACGTAGGTTGTAAACTTCAAGTTTTCAATCACGGGTGATTCACCCGCAGAAAGCATTATTTATTATGGTTCTCATTTTTTGCAGTCGTGCGATTCGCACGGTATAGTATGAATAAAAATTGAAACAGGAGTGAAGTCATTTCTGTCTGAGGAATTAAACTAATAGAAAGGATATTTTTCAACACGAAATTGGTCAAAAGTCAATTCACTTTTCAATTAAGTCAGAGTATTAAAAATTGGTTTAGTCTTTCAACGTTCAGCTTAATTTTAGATTTTTCTCAATTAATCATGTTCACGTTTGGTAAAACTTTTAAGTCTCAGTACTTTCAGAATACAATTAGAAATACAAAAATATACACAGTATAACATCAACTAAATCTGCATATCGGCCGACACGTCCGCTTCGCAGTTTAGTCAATTCGTTAGCAACTATTGTCTTTCAAAATAACTTTCTATTAAAATGATAAATAATCTGATTCTACTTTTTGCATTTATACTTTTACTTCAAGGTTGTATTGAAAAATCAAAACATAAAATCAAATCAAAAAATTTAGATATATCTCAGGAAATAGTTTTAGAAAGGAATACTTTAAAAAATAAACCACTTAAAGAAATTCAAAAAAAAGATGTAGAATTAGATAAAGTTAATAGTAAGCCTATGGATTCCAATGACCTTGAATTTCTTATTGGTTATATTAAAGATACTACACCTTTAAGACTCATGAAATTAAATTACGAGGAAGTGTTTTCTTTTAATAAACAACTAAAAAATCTTCCACCTGAACTCCTGTCTCATATAAAAGGTGAACCATTAGGAAAGGATTTACTTAAATTTGACGATTATAATTCATTCTACTTAATAGACCACTTTGTAGTAGGTAACTATTTTTATTTTAGGATCATTGAAGAAGATGAGGTTTGCTGTAGAACAATGTTTCTCATATCAATAGATACAAAAGATTATATAATAAAGAATATTTTTAATTTTGGTATTTATGGAGGAGATGGAGGTTGGCATACAACTTCTTCAGAAAATTGGAAAACTGATTCAACCCTATATGTTGTAGAAAAGAATATCTTTGATGAAGATTTATCTGAAGGAGGTTACGAAAGAAAAACAGAGACTAATCATTATACTTATTCAATAAGTAACGGCAACCTAGCAATAACCTTTTTAGATAGTATTATCACTGAAGAAATTATTAATTAAAATAGTCACAGTTGCTAACATCAACTAAATCTGCATATCGGCCGACACGTCCTCTTCGCAGTTTAGTCAAAGCGTTATACTGTATAATCTATGCGAGTGCATCTGCATAATGCACGTAGGTTGCAAACTTCAAGTTTTCAATCACGGGTGATTCACCCGCAGAAAGCATTAGTTATTATGGTTCACATTTTTTGCAGTCGTGCGATTCGCACGGTTTAGTATGAATAAAAATTGAAACAGGAGTGAAGTCATTTCTGTCTGAAGAATTAAACTAATAGAAAGGATATTTTTCAACACGAAATTGGTCAAAAGTCAATTCACTTTTCAATTAAGTCAGAGTATTAAAAATTGGTTTAGTCTTTCAACGTTCAGTTTAATTTTAGATTTTTCTCAATTAATCATGTTCACGTTTGGTAAAACTTTTAAGTCTCAGTACTTTCAGAATACAATTAGAAATACAAAAATATACACAGTATAACATCAACTAAATTAGCATATCGGCCGACACGTCCTCTACGCAATTTAGTCAGTGCGTTATGCTGTATAATCTATGCGAGTTCATCTGCATAATGCACGTAGGTTGTAAACTTCAAGTTTTCAATCACGGGTGATTCACCCGCAGAAAGCATTAGTTATTATGTTTCTCATTTTTTGCAGTCGTGCGATTCGCACGGTATAGTATGAATAAAAATTGAAACAGGAGTGAAGTCATTTCTGTATGAAGAATTAAACGATTAGAAAGGATGTTTCTCAACACGAAATTGGTCAAAAGTCAATTCACTTTTCAATTAAGTCAGAGTATTAAAAATTGGTTTAGTCTTTCAACGTTCAGTTTAATTTTAGATTTTTTGTCAATTAATCATGTTCACGTTTGGTAAAACTTTTAAGTCTCAGTACTTTCAGAATACAATTAGAAACACAAAAATATACACAGCATAACATCAACTAAATTAGCATATCGGCCGACACGTCCTCTACGCAATTTAGTCAGTGCGTTATACTGTATAATCTATGTGAGTGCATCTGCATAATGCACGTAGGTTTTAAACTTCAAGTTTTCAATCACGGGTGATTCACCCGCAGAAAGCATTAGTTATTATCGTTCTCATTTTTTGCAGTCGTGCGATTCGCACGGTTTAGTATGAATAAAAATTGGAACAGGAGTGAAGTCATTTCTGTCTGAAGAATTAAACTAATAGAAAGGATATTTTTCAACACGAAATTGGTCAAAAGTCAATTCACTTTTCAATTAAGTCAGAGTATTAAAAATTGGTTTAGTCTTTCAACGTTCAGCTTAATTTTAGATTTTTCTCAATTAATCATGTTCACGTTTGGTAAAACTTTTAAGTCTCAGTACTTTCATAATACAATTAGAAATACAAAAATATACACAGTATAATCGAGTAGACCGCCCCGTCAGTAAGAACTGACAGGGAGAGCCTCTCACACCACCGTACGTACGGGTCTCGTATACGGCGGTTGGCTACTTTTCGGTTGTCTTAGTGTAAATATCTATCATAGAAATGTAGCCTCTTTGTCTTAACCTACCCAACGTAATTGTTGTGTTAAGAATAGGACTTTGAGCTACAGCCCAACCACCTTTTCGCGTTCGACTCCATGCATATGCCTGACCTTGAGGAATACCTAAACGGATTAAGTTTTTACGCTTACGTTCGGGTTTCTTCCAGTCGTGCCAAATGCAGTAACGAAGCCTATTTCGAAGCCATTCGTCTAACTTTTTAAGTTTCAACTTGATGCTTCCTAGCTTAAAATAATTCACCCATCCACGTTGCACTTCTAGAAGTTTCTTGATGCGTTCGTCAAAACGCATAGGTTTGGTTTTACAAGTGACCTCTTTTAGAGAATATTTCAATCTTTCCCATGCTTTTTGTTTTGCCACTAACTGAAATTTCCCTTTAGCACCCTTCTTATAACTAGGAACAAAAGTGTAGCCGAGTACCTCAAATTGATGCGGTTTCCTTAGCCCACTTTTCTCTCTATTTATTGGAAGTTTTAGATGTTCTTTTAGAAAACAATAGATACTATTTCCTACACGTTTGGCTGCTTTTGCAGACTTTGTGTAGATACTGAAATCATCAGCAAATCGTATAAAAAGTAAACCTCTAGCTTCTAGAATTTGATCCAATTCATGTAAGACAATATTAGAAAGTAACGGACTTAATGGGCCTCCTTGAGGAACACCTTTTCGTCTTTTCTGTAATTTCCCTTGAATTAAAATAGGAGCTCTTAGAAACTTTCGAAGTAATTTCATGACCATTGAGCATTTTACTTTTCTATAGACTAGTTCTAGTAAAATACTATGATCTACTTCGTCGAAGAAACTTTTCAGATCAATATCTATAATTTTCTGATAGCCATTATTGATATAAGCTAGTGATGTTTGAAGTGCTTGATGTGCACTTTTATTGGGTCTAAATCCATAACTATGTGTAGAAAAATCTTTATCAAAAATAGGAGATAATACCTGGAGCATTGCTTGTTGAATAAGTCGATCCTCAACAGTAGGAATACCAAGAAGTCGCTTCTTGCCATTAGGTTTTGGAATTTCCACACCTTTTATAGGTTGTGGAAGAAACCGACCTTCTAGTAGAAGTTGCTTTTTGATAGGCCATGTCTTGTTAAGGTGAAAGTGCAATCTAACGAGGGTCATTCCATCGACACCAGCACCACCGCCATTACTAAAAACACGCTTATAAGCGTTATACATGTTTACTTTTGATACAACTTTTTCTATCATAATCTACATTAAAATTCCTAGTCTCTCTTCTTTAAGGCTAGCAAGAAATTCCACTGCTGTGTCAACATTTCTTGCCTCCATTAAAAATTTGAGACACTGTAACCTTCAGTCCTTCAGTAAGGTGAGTTCTCCGAAACTTGTCGGTACTTTTATTACCTACTACGACCTCGGCTGACTTCTCTTGTTGAATCTGCAACGAAGAGATCTCCCCAAGTAAGGACACCTTCTTTCCATTGATCACTGCTATATCTACATCATTAAGCCACAGCATAGTCGTGGAGCTAGATCGCCTTTGGACTTCACAAAGATGTGCTTGCTCATCCCATTAATGATGCCTCTTATGTCTCGCTTTGCGATATACTTTCAAACTCTCGTTCTCAGGAATGTTTGTCAATACCAACTTTTGCCGTTTGACTTACTTCAGTGCATTCCTCACGGAAAACCACCTTGTCACTTGCTAATGCTTCGGGATCGTATCCCTGTAAGTATTAACCCAAAACTGCAACACCCTATTACTTAAAAAGTGCAGCACTAATCGAAATTAAATTTGAATAGTATTTACTTTTTGTAGATACTTAAATGTGATTAGTATGAATAAAAAAGCTGCAGTAATCGTAGGTTACTACACCAATGGAAAATCAAAAAGAAGCTTAGCTCGTGAGCTGGGTCTTAACTTTAGAACAGTCAAAAAATATATTGATGAACATGAAGTTCTTCAACAATCAGGAACCAATATATTAAGTGCTCCTCAATATCGGGAAATCACCTCTCGTCCCAAGAAAAGATTAACAGTAGAAGTAGTTGAAGATATTGCAGATTGTTTGAATAGAAACAAAGAGAATAGACAGAAAGGGCGTTCTAAACAACTCATGAATAAGCATGACATTTATGAGTATTTACAGCAAAAAGGGCACCTCATTGGGTATACTACTGTTTGTAATTATGTTCGTAAACAAGAGCAATCCAACCACCAGAAAATCTACCTTAAACAGT
Organism: Flammeovirga pectinis; assembly: GCF_003970675.1. Lineage (GTDB taxonomy): Bacteria > Bacteroidota > Bacteroidia > Cytophagales > Flammeovirgaceae > Flammeovirga > Flammeovirga pectinis. The sequence goes on along the minus strand of NZ_CP034563.1, from coordinate 1,151,079 downwards.
CTTATCAGGCAGGAGAAAATATTGAGTTTGATTGGGGTGAAGTTCGTCTTGAACTAGGTGGGCAGGAAAGAAGGCTACAGATGGCTGTATTTACGAATAAGTATAGCAATTACCGTTGGGCTTACTTATTCTACCGTCAGGATATGCAGAGCTTTCTAGAAAGTCATAATCTGTTTCTTTATCATATTGGAGGTGTTCCGAAAGAAATTGTTTACGATAATATGAGAGTTGCTGTTAAGAAATATTCCTATAATCCTAAAGAGAAAATTGCCACAGATGAGCTCTTGAAACTATCTGCTTATTATCAGTTTCAATATCGCTTTTGTAATGCTTATAGTGGTAATGAAAAAGGAAATGTAGAACGTAGTGTTGAGTATATCCGTAGAAAATCGTTTAGTCTGTCAACAAAATTTGATGATTTAGAGAAGGCGAATCTCCATTTAGAACAACAACTTATTCTACTTAATAATAAGCCCCCTAAAGCACAAAAAGAAGTAGCAGAAGTTCTCTTAAAAGAAGAACTAAACTATATGCGATCAGTTCCTGTAACAGCTTACCAAACTGCTATTTTAAAGAAGTTAGCGATCAATAAATACCATTGTGTTTATTTGGATAGTAATCATTATTCCATTCCCGAAAAGCTAAAAAGAAAGTACGTCACTTTAAAAATAGAAACGTCAAGATTTCATGTTTTAGATGACAAAGAGCAAATCATTGTCACTAAAATGAGGCATCACACTAAAAATCAATGGTATATTGATATTTATGACTACTTGAATACCTTCTCTAAAAAACCAGGGGCTTTGGCTCACTCAAGTGCATTACAACAAGTACAAACAGGTTTTAAAACACTTTATCATCAGTTTTTTAAAGGAAATGAAAAGGAATACATACAAGTACTCCAATGGATGCGTACAGAGAAGATTAGCATTAAAGAGTTGGAAGAGAAAATAGAGTTTTACCAGCAGAAAGCACCTCAAAGTAAAATCGATTATGCTCTTTTACAAATGCTTTATAGTGCAGAAACCCCATCTGCTGTCACTTCTAAAGAGGATGAAATAGAACAGTATAGTGAACGGCTATTATTAGCACATTCTCAAATGAATACTTCTTCATTACAAAACTAAAATAAAAAGATGAAATCAATACATCACAAAGACCGTATCGCATTACTGACTAAAGATTTACGGTTGTCTATTATCAATAAAGAGTTTTCGAAAATAGCGAAGCAAGCTATTATTGAAAATAAAACATACGAAGATTTTTTATTAGAGCTGTTAGAGTTAGAGTATCATCATCGAATTGAAAGAAGACATAAGGAACGACTCAAAAGAGCTCATTTTCCTTCCATGAAATACCTCCATGATCTTGTGCTAAATGACTTACCCCAAGATGCTCAAGCCAAATTACCCTTGTTAAATGAACTTTCTTTTTTAGAAGAAAAGCAGAATGTAATTTTAGCGGGTAATCCTGGTACTGGAAAGACGCATATGGCAATAGGGTTAGGCGTAAAAGCATGCATGGAAGGCTACTCTGTTCTTTTCACTTCTGTGCCAAGATTAGTCACTCAGCTCAGAGAAGCTAAAGAAAGTAGAAGTCAAACAGTTTTTGAAAATAGATTCGAAAAATATGACCTTGTCATCTGTGATGAATTTGGATATATCTCCTTCGATAAGGCTTCGGCAGAAATGTTATTTTCATTACTTTCTATCAGAACAGATAATAAATCAACCATCATTACTACAAATTTAGGCTTCGATAGATGGACTGAAATTTTTCATGATAAAGTATTAACGGCTGCAATGGTAGACAGGTTAAATCACCAATCAATTTATATCAACATGAATGGAGAATCCTACAGAATGAAAAAAACAAAAGAAAATTTACTTGCAAATACTGAATAAAAGCCATTATTTTTGGTTTGAAAGTGCTGCACTTTTGAAGTAATAAGTGGTGTAGTTTTCGATTAATATATACAATCCCGCATATAAGGGACTTGCACCCTCTAGAAGATAATTTTATCTTTAAAATAAGACTGTGCCTATTTTGGATACACACAATAGCTAAAACTTCATGGTTGCCCAATGTTTTCACGCTCGTAGTTTAGCATTTAAATTGGCAATAATTAAAAAAACTGTACATTGTTATTAAATAAAACCTAAATAGATCGTAAGAGATGAATGAAAATACAAGAAAAAAAAGTCGACTTAATGATGTTCAGAATTAATGCTCATGGTTTATACTATTAGACTACAGTACATGAAATTTTTAGTACCACCTTTCTTAAGGGATAACCATAATACACTAAATAGTAAATTGACAAAGAAGGTTAATTTCCCAAATAGAGAATAAGATATACTGTATATTAAGTGTTTTTAATAACAATACTTCGGTAATTTTTTCAAAATCCCTATAAAACATAAAAAGCTGTATTTTTGAAGTCCTACCAACAAAAAACAGCTAATTATGGAAAGCAGAGCTTTCATAGGACCAATATTATCAAAAATGTCTGACTTAAGAAAAAGTAAAGTCAACTTTTTAACAGAATGTTTTATACTCTTCTTGAGTATCAAGGGGAAAATTAATTTTCTTCAGTTATCAAGGTATGGTTCATATAGTGAAAAAACTTACCGAAATAATTTCGAATCAGGTTTTTCTTTTTCAGAATTTAATCATCATTTGATCAATGAACATTGTGGTGATGAAAAAATAATAGCTTTCGATCCTGTTTACCTCAGTAAAAGTGGTAAGAAAACCTATGGTTTAGGGAAATATTGGTCCGGATGTGCTGGTAAAGCTCAAAAAGGATTGGATTTATCAGGTATTGGAATTGTTGATGTAGAAAGTCGTAATGCCTTTCATTATGATGCAATCCAAACGCCTTCAATTACAGAATTAAAGGAGAAAGGCATGAGTTTAGTTGACCATTATGCATCCACTTTGCTTACACATAAAGAGCAATTATTGACGCATTCTAAGTATGTTGTAGCTGATGCTTATTTTGCAAAAGAAAAGTTTGTTCGACCATTAGATGAGGCTGGCTTTACTGTACTTAGTCGATTTAGAGGTGATATGAATGCAAGGTATTTATTTGAAGGACCAAAAACAGGAAAACGCGGTAGACCTAAAAAATTCAACGGAAAAGTAGACTGGAAAAATATTGATCTCGATATTTTTCAGTTAGAAGATGATACAGACTTATATTATTTGTACTCTGCAAAAATTTATAGCGTTGCTTTAAAAAGAGAAGTAATGATTGCACTTGTTCAATTTAAAAATCAAAAGCTCAAGCAAAAAATATTCTTTTCAACAGATCTAAATCAAGAGGCCTTCCAAATTTTCAATTATTACAGATTACGTTTTCACATAGAATTTCTTTTTCGAGATGCAAAACAGCATACAAGTCTTACAGGTTGTCAAGGAATAAGTAAAAATAAAATTCATTTTCATACTAATATGGCACTTACTTCTGTCTCAATTGCTAAGGCTTTTCATTGGATCAATCAAGAAAAAAAGGAAAGAGGACCCTTTTCAATGGCTAACATAAAAACACTCTATTTCAATGAGTTAATACTAAAAAAGATTTTTAGTGTATTTCGAATTGATGTAGATGTTGAAAAAAATAAACAGCAATTTGAGATGATTCGAAAATTAGGTCAAATTGCTGCTTGAAAAATATATTATTTTACCGAAGTATTGTAATAAAGTACTTATTGATAAACCTGTTTTTATGTTTTTAGAGTATGAAATTTTAATTAAACTTGGATGATAGTTTCATTAAATTCAAACTAATATTCTTTTCCTATAATCTATATGAAGTTAATTAAATACAGTATTAAAGACTGGGTGGTACTCGGAAAAATTGAATTTTTATCCCCTAAAAAAATTACTGATGAATTAATAGATGAAGCAAGAATTGTGTATGTTGTTAATGGTGAATCTCATTTATATTCTGCCAATAAAGATATTGAGTTGATTACTGGAGATACATTGATAATGAAGACGGATAACTTTATTAATACTTGGCTTGAAAATCCTAATAATGAAACTACCGTTGTTATTGTTTTTCAACTTACATCTGCTTTGTTACATCATATTTATAATAATGATCTACCTAATTGGTTTGTAGAAGTAGACCATAATTATAATCAATCAATTGTTAAAGTAGATAATCACGCTTTAATAACTTCTTACTTTACTTCCCTTCAACTTTATATAGAAAATAATGATGTTTTTACAGAAGATATCATCAATATAAAAATTAAAGAACTGATTTCAATTCTCATTAATACAGACAAATCTGGAGATACAAAAAGCATATTTGGTAATTTATTTAGAGCAAAAGAATATGAGTTTAAAGAGATAATAGCTAAAAATATATTTGAAGAACTTAATATCGAAGACTTAGCTTTTCTTTGTTCACTAAGTGTATCCTCTTTTAAACGAAAGTTTCAATCAGTTTTCGGAACATCACCAAATAAATACATTACATCTAAACGTTTAGATAAAGCACAAACATTATTAAAAACAACATCACGAACCATATCAGAAATTGCCTATGATTGTGGATTCAGTGATGTGAGTTACTTTTCCAAATCTTATAAAAAATATTATAATTCGTCGCCATCAGAATTAAGGAAATAGCCATTGAACCAATACTTCTAATACTTGAGCTATTAATACCACAGTGTGCTTAGAATTGTGTAGATATTTGTACTGTACCAAAAAACAATTACAAATGAAAACAATGCTAACTTTTACCTTAACGGTATTACTTTCTGGAAACTTGTTTGCCCAAACCCAGTCTTTTACTGTTACTAGAGAAATTGCAGTTTCTACAGATTCTGTTTGGACTATAGTTGGAGAAAATTATGCTGATATAGCAAAATCACATCCTCAACTTTCAGCATCTCATTATGTTGAAGGTACACCTTTGAATGGAGAGGGTTGTGAACGATTATGTAGCTTTTCTGATAATGGTAAGAAATTCACAAGAGAAAGAATGACTGAATATAATGAAGAGGAATACTCTTTTAAAGCAGAAATTCTTGGTGTTAATGGCTTACCTATTGATACAACTCAAAGTTATATGCTCTATAATTTAGAAGTAATTAATGATACTGCTACAACAATTTCTCTAACCATGGTTTATAGAACTAATCCTGCTTTTTTAGGTATGCTTGCCAAAGGAAAGTTTAAAAAAGGTATTGAAGATTATGCAATAGCTATACAGCATTACGCTTTAACTGGAGAAGAGGTTAACCCAGAAAATTTCAAACGAATTAAAAAATTATATAACTAAGATGGAATCAAAAATTAAAAACGCGTCTATTCTAATTACTGGTGCAAATGGAGGTATTGGTATTGAAACTGTGAAAATTCTATTAGAAAAAGGAGCTAAGAGAATTGTACTCGCTTGTAGAACACAACAAAAAGCAGATGATTTGAGGACTTCTTTAAAATTAAATAATACTCTAGATGCAAGAGGAGGTTTTGATATGCAAAGTAAAGAGGCAATTGTATCTGCTGTTACAAATCTACCTAAAAAGGAGAAATTTGATATTGTGTTTTTCCAAGCTGGTGGAATGATTGTTTCTGATGATTTCCAGTTTATTGAAAATAATAAAGGAAATAGAATTGAAAAAACCATATACCAGAATGTAATGGGTTCTTATATTACCTTGAAGGCATTATTACAAAATGATCTTATTGCTAGTGGTGGAAGAATAGTATTTGCAGGTGGAGAGGGTGCACGTGGTATAGAAGGTATGATTACAAAACCAGTATATGACTCTGTAGATGATCTTACTTCTGCAGTCTATAATGGAAAAGGTAAATATAAAGATATTGATGCTCTTGGTATTTCTAAATTTATGAGTGGCTTGTTAATTCAAGAATTAGCGGAACAAGATTTAGAACATGAATATATCTGGTTTTCTCCTGGTTTAACCGCTGGAACCAATGGATTAGTAAACGTACCTACTGTTAAACGTATAATATTTGAAAGAGTAGGCTTCCCTATGATGAAACTCTTTGGTATGGCACAAGGTCCAAAAGAAGCAGCACAAAAATATGCGGATTGCTTAGACGGGAAATATGGACAATCTGGTGATCTTATCGGTGCACCAGAAGGGAAGACAATAGGTAGGCTTGTAGATCAAAAACCTATGAATACAGGTCTTTCAAATCATTCATTTAGAAAGGCATTCTTACAAATTGCTGAAGAAGTAGCTTAATTTTTTCTAAGTTATCAGTTTATAAAAATGCAAAAATAAGAGGTTGAAAAAATTAATTTTTTCAACCTCTTATTTTTAATTGAAGTAGGTGTTAAATGTGTTGTATGATTCAATCAACTCAACAACTATTTCTTTTTGTTCATTAGGCTTAGTAGCCTTTGATAGACTATCAATAAGTTTCATATTTGGTACAAGCCATTTATGAAGCATCTCATGACTTTCTCCAGTCATAGTACAGCTTTTAATTAGAACATCGTTTTGATATTTTAAATCATTAGCTAGTTTATTATAGTCATTTTTTTGGTTAGAATTAAATATTAAAATTAACTCTTGAGATTTATCAATACTGCTTTTCATTTCAGTATCTACTTTCCATTTATTGCCTTCATTTAATGTAAGTACTTGTTTATTACTATTAGATTCAACCTTTGTACAAGATATTCCAATACATAAGCAAAACAGAATATAGAATAGGTTTTTCATACTGATTATTTAGCGTTTTAATTCTTAAAAATAGTGCACTACGCGATAGTAATATTTGAAACATTAACTACACGATTTGCGTCATCATTCTTAGTTAATGTTAATCTAATTACACTATCTTCTTTAGCTTTTAAATCATGAGGAACACCACCATCTAAGGCAAGGATTTTTCCTTCGTTTAAATCGAATACTTCATTTTGTACACCAAAATCTATATTCCCTTTTACAATCTGAACAACAATAGGATAAGAAGTTTTATGTTCCTTCATAACCGTACCTTTTTTCATTGCAATTCTTATTTCTTTTGTAAAAGCTGTTTCGAATAAAACCTTAATAAGTGGTTTTTTTTCATTGAATTCTAACTCTTCTTGGATGTCTGCAAATTTCATAATATTCTTTTTTTGATGTATTCTAAATTAATTTTTGATACACCAAAAGTACTATACTCAATGTATTAATTGTTTGATAAATATCAGTTTTTGAGTTGATTTATTACGATATAGTATACTATTCTTTTTGAAAAATGAACAGTACTGTATTCATGAAAATAAATATAAAAATGCAATGAAATTGAAATTAGCTAGTATAAGTTTTGTTTTATAAATTCACACTTAGTAAACCTCAAGACCATGAGTAATATGAAAATAGAAATTTAGGCAAATTAGAATGAGAACAAACGTAAGAGAATTATTAGCAAATGATATTTCATTAATAGCAGATTACTGGCTAAAATCTGACCATAACTATTTAGCATCTTTAGGGGTTGATGTATCTAAATTACCTGAACGTAAAGATTTGGTAAATATGTTAGAAACTCAACTAATGTTACCTAAGGTAGAGAAACAAAATTATGCACTTATATGGGAAGTTGATGGTAAAGATGTTGGACATTCCAATATCAACTTAATTAAATATGGAAAGTCTGCAAATATGCATTTACATATATGGAATACAGATATACGTAGAAAAGGAATAGGGTTAGCGTTACTGCAAAAGAGTCTTCCTTTTTATTTCAACAATTTTGACTTAGAGGTTTTAGACTGTTCTCCTTATGCAGAAAATGATGCACCAAATAAGACCTTAAAAAAAATTGGATTTACTTTTGTAAAAAAACATAGAACTATACCAGGATCACTTAATTTTGAACAAGAAGTTAACCATTGGGAAATAAGAAAAAAGGATTTTGAAAGGCTAACAATTAAGTGTTAATAAACGTATACAATAGTAAGACTTAATTAAATTGAAGAATCATGAATACAGGAATCAAATACCAACCTAAAGCAAACATTGATCTTGACGTATATGATAGAATTATTGAAGTCATAGGTTTACTATCTCTTATAGTTTTGTTTGCCCTGCCCGTTTATTATTATAGTGTTTTACCCGATGAAATACCGAGACATTTTAATGGTCTAGGAGAGGTAAATGCCTATTCTAGTAAAAAAGTAATTTGGATTTTACCCTTTCTAGGTACTCTTTTATATGTAGGCTTATTTTTTATGAATAAAGTGCCTCATATTTTTAATTATCCTATTAAAGTAACACAAGAAAACTATAAGAATTTATATAAATACGCTACAAAACAAATTAGAGTATTGAATACAGAAGTCATTCTGATTTTTCTTTATATAACTTATACGATAATACAAATTGGTTTAGGAATTAAAATTGGAATGTCGCTGTTTTTTTTACCAATAGTATTGGTTTTAATAATAGCTACTTCGATCTTTTATTATTTTAAAATGACCAAAATTAAATAAGAGATTATAAACAGAAAAGGTGAAGCTTTAAAGCTTCACCTTTTCTGTTTTAGGGTTTAAATTTTGTAAACCTTATACTACCTTCTAAACTTCTCTGAATAAAATTAGTCCGCCCACCATTCACTAGGTAAACTTCTATATTTTCATCAAAGCATATTTTTGCGGCACTAATCTTAGAAGTCATACCTCCAGTACCGAGTCCATTATCACGTTCATCTATATATTGCTTAATAATTTCCAGATCATTTACTTCTGGAATTAATTCTGCATCATCATGAATATTTGGATTTTTAGTAAATAATCCTTCAATATCAGAAGCAATAATTAGCTTATCAGCTTTTAATAAAGATGCAACTAAAGCAGATAATTTATCATTATCACCTAAAATAAGTTCCTCAACAGCAACAGTGTCATTCTCATTAAAAATAGGAATAAAGCCGTGTGCTAATAATTCATTTACAGTATTTAAAGTATTTTCTTTTGATTCTTTATTATCAAAGTCTTTATACGTCATTAAACACTGAGCAACTTTTAGATCAAAATCTCCAAAAACTTCGGCATAGATTTGTAAAAGTTTCGGCTGACCAATTGCTGATAATGCTTGTTTGGAATGCACCATATTGTGTTTCATTCCATTTACATTGATAAACTGTTTTGCAGTTGCAACAGCACCAGAAGAAACTAAGATGATATCATATGTATCTCTTAAACTTAAAATCTGTCTACCTATGTTTTCAATTTTACCTCTTGAAATCATACTGGTTCCAGCAGTAAGCGTAGAGGTGCCAATTTTAACTACAATTCTTGGTTTCATTATTAATTTCTTGTTTGTCCATCACCAGAGATAAACCATTTGTTCGATACCAATTGTGCCAAACCTACAGGACCTCTAAAATGAAGCTTTTGCGTACTTATAGCAATCTCGGCACCAAAGCCAAACTGACCACCATCTGTAAATCTTGAAGAAGCGTTATGGTAAACTGCAGCGCAATCTACTTGGTATTGGAACGTTGTAGCAGTGTCTTTATCTGTTGTTACAATAACAGCAGAGTGTCCACCAGCGTATTTATTAATTGTTGCAATAGCTTCGTCTAAAGAATCTACTTGAGCAAATAATATTTTTTCAGATAAAAACTCTTGTGGCATTAAGTCTTTCACGTCACAAGCTTTTATTTTTTTATCTAATGCAATTACTTTTTCATCGCCATGTATATCCAGACCAATTGCTTCTGCTCTTGTTACAAGATTACTGAGTTTAGAACTAAGATCAGGAATATTTTTATTGAACAATACTTTATCAATGGCATTACACACACTCAAACGGCTTTTACCATTTAATATAATGTCAATAGCCATTTCAAAATCAGTATTTTCATCAACATAAACAAAGTTATTTCCACGTCCACTAATCATTAATGGAACAGAAGTAGTTTGTTTTATATAATTAATTAAACCTTCTCCACCTCTAGGAATAATAAGGTCTAAATTATGTGTATTTTCTGCTAAAAGTTTTTGAGTAGTGGCTCTATCAATATCAAGATACTCTACATAATCTGTAGCTACACCATTTTGTGCTAAAGCTTTTTGCCATAAAGCCACCAAAACTAAATTAGATTGACGGGCTTCTTTACCACCTTTAAGAAGAATTTTATTACCAGATTTAAAGGCACTAACAGCAGCCTCGATTGTTACATCTGGTCTAGATTCATAAATAATTAAAATCTTACCAAAAGGCACAACACGGTTTTCTACTTTCATTCCATTAGGATGATCGTAAGCACTTAATACTTGTCCTTCAGGATCTTCTAAACCAATCACTTCATTTACAGAAGCCATCATACCTTTTACTTTTTTCTCGTCTACTTTCAAACGATCAACAAGAGTGGGGTCTAGGTCACCTGCTTTTTCTAGGTCTTTTTGATTTGCCGCAATAATCTCTGCAGATTCTTCTGCAATAAGTAATGCTAAATCCTTAAGAACATCGTTCTTCTTTTTTGTTGAAAGCATCATATATATATAAAGTTATAGACTGTTAGTAATTAACTGGCAATATACAATGCTATTTGATTAATATGATTATTTAGCGATGTGTTTTTTGTAAAATAGAAAGCTATTTATTGAAAATATTGCTAACTATCTGATGTTATATTACTTATTTATCAATTGATGACAGTAATGTGATTTGCTTGACGATGTTGTTTACCATCTAACTCACTTGTAAATTCTACTATAACAGAATAAACACCACCAGGCACTATTTTACCTTTGTGCTTTCCATTCCAACCGTTTCCTTCTTTACGGGCATCATCAGAATTTGTATATATTCTATTAAATATAATTTCACCCCAACGGTTGTAAATATTCAATTTTATATCAAGAGCATATTTAGAACGAATAAGAAATTCTTCATTCAAGCCATCACCATTAGGCGTCATTGCAGTTGGTGTAAATACTCTAGGCGGACAAATATCATCTACAAAAACAGTAGTTGTAATTTCGCAATCAGTAGGGTATGTAGTGTCAATTATTGTAACTGAATATTCTCCTTCTTCTTCTCTAATTACGCTCGCTGTAGTTTCTCCTGTGTCTTCCCAATAATACACAAAATTATTACCTTCTGGTGCATCTAATGTAATTTCAAACTCTGTTTCAAAACAAATAACAGTATCCGTAACCGCAAAGCCATTTGGTATAGGTCTATGTATTACTTGGTACTCTTGTTCGAAAGTACAAATCTTTCCACTTTCGTGTTCAACTGTATTAATCACAGAATAAATTCCGGGGTTAGATACAGTAATCGTAGAAGTGTTTTCATTCGTTGACCAAATGTAATTTTCTAAAATATTATCGTACGCACTAACTCTTGCATCCAGGAGTACTTCAGTGCCTTCACATACTTCATATACAAGCTGTTCCGTTTTTATTTGAGGAATTACAAATACAGTTACAGAGTCGTAAGAAATACAACCTGTTTCGTTAATCACTTTTACAATATATGTTTCGTCTTCAATTGGGCTAACTGTAATTTCAGGCGTAGTTTCTTTCGTGTTCTCCCATAGATAAGCAACTCCACCATCTATTTTAAGCGTTGTTTGTTCGCCTTCACAAATGTATAAATCTTCTGTTAAGATAGGGGTTGGCGTATCAAATATTGTGATCTGACTTTCGAACTGTACAGGGCAGCCTTTCTCAGATGTTACCTCTAGTAAAACTTTAAATGTTCCAATAGATGTATATTGATATCTAGGAGAAACCTCTTCACTCGTCCAATTTGGAGTTGATCCATTATAATCAAAATCCCATTTAATAGAGGTAATTTGATTTGCATTTGATTTTACTTCATTATTTAGATATGTAGAGAGGTTATCAAAAACTGCGATATCAGTAATACAAATATCAGCAGTAGAGAAGCTAACTAGTGGTAATTGATGTACGATGACATTGCTTGTAAATACTTCAGAAGAACATCCGCCAACAGGAGTTACAGTTAATTCCACAGTATGATGTCCATCTGCAGGGAAAGTATAATTTAAAGTAGGGGTTGTTGTTGTTGTATCACCGAAACTACCAAAGTTCCAATAATACTCAACATCAAGTCCATCATAATCTACTGTACTTAAAGTAGCATCTAAAAGAGAAGTTTCATTAAAACAAACTTCGTTAGAAATAAAATTAGCAGTTGTTGTTGGTGCAATAACTTCAATTGTAGTTGTTGTAGCACATTCAGTAGGATATGTAGTATCTGTTATGGTAACGGTATAAAAACCACCCTGACTACGTTCAACAGATTGTGTTGTTTCTCCAGTATCTTCCCAATAGTAGGTAAAGTTATTACCAACCGTTGCATCTAAGCGAATATTGCCATTTGAAAAACAAAAGACAGTATCGGATGATGTAAAACCAGCTGGTATAGGCCTATGTATTACTTGATATTCTTGCTCGAAAGTACAAGTTTTTCCACTTTCATGTTCAACCGTATTAATAACTGAATAAGTGCCTGGTTCGAGAACAGCAATTGTAGGTGAATTTTCGTTTGTAGACCATTGATAATTTTCTGTTACATTTTCATAATCACCAATTCTAGCATCAAGAATTACCTCTGTTCCTGCACAAACTTCATAGATTAGTTGTTCTGTTTTTATTTTAGGAATAACAAACACGGTTACTGAATCATAACTAATACATCCATGCTCATTAATAACCTTCACAACATATGTTTGGTCTGAAATAGGTGCAACATTTATAGAAGAAGTAGTTTCTGAAGTACTTTCCCATAAATAAGCAACACCCCCAGAAACCTCTAGATCGGTATTTTCTCCTTCACAGATATATAAATCTTCTGATATTACAGGAATAGGCAATTCATAAACAGTGACTGATTTTACTATTTGTTGTGAACACCCTTTATCCGTAATTATTTCTAATAAAACAGTATAACTACCAGAATCTAGATAAATATGAGTTGGAGATAATTCATTACTTGACCAATTTGGAGTAACTCCATCATAATCAAAATCCCAATTTATAGCCGTAATATTTGTGCTAGAAGCGGTAATTGTAGAACCTAAGTAAGTTGTGAGATTATTAAATACAACAGTTTCATTAAAACAGACATCATCCGCAGAGAAATTAACTACAGGTAATTCGTTGACAATAACATTTTGATTAATTGTTGGAGAAGGACATCCATTTACAGGAATAACAGTAAGTGCTACAGTATGATTACCATCTTGTGGGAAAGCATAATTTAAAGAAGCAGATGTTGTTATTGTATCTTTATGTATACCTAATTCCCAATGGTATTCTACTTCTAAACCACCATAATCAACTGTACTAGCAGAAGCATCAAAAACAGTAGTATCACCAAAACAAACTTCATTAGAAATAAAAGAAGCAACAGAAGAAGGTGCAATAACTTCAATACTGGAAGTTGTAGCACAATTTGTAGGGTAGGTATTATCTGTAACAGTAACGGTATAAATTCCGGCTATTGTTCTTTGTACATTTGCTGTTGTTTCTCCGGTATCTTCCCAATAATAACTAAAATTTGGATTGGCTGGAGCCGCTAAAGTTATAGGTCCATTATCAAAACAATAAACAGTATCCTTTTCAATTTCTCCTGGGTTTGTATGGAATTCTACATCTACAGATTTTGTAAAGATACATACTTTTCCATCTAAATGTGTGACTGTATTTGTTACATTGTATGTACCTGAAGTTGTAACTTGAATAGTTTCTGTAGTTTGACCTGTAGACCACTCTATTACTTCTACGGTGTTTTCATAAGCTACAATATTTGCCGTAAGTGTTATTGTATCACCTTCACAAGCTTCTTCAAAAGTTGCCGTTTGTTCAAACTCCGGGATAACAAAAATTATAACAGAATCTTTACTCAAACAACCAAAGTTATTTAGAACATCAACATAAAAAGTACTATCACTAGTTGGCGTAACTGTAATTGACCTTGTTGTTTCTCCAGTACTCCAAGTAAATGAAGTTCCACCTAAAACAGAGAGGTCAATGCTTTCTCCTTCACAAATATATTGGTCTTCATCAGGAGTAATAGTAGGGAGTTCATAAATTTCTATTTCTTTAATGACCGAATCTACACAGCCTTCTAAAGTATATACTTCTAGTTTAATTTGATGTAAACCATCATCAGTAAATTTAAAAGTAGGAGAGACTTCTGTAGAGTTTGCGGCTTGAGGATTGTTCTCATCATAATCAAAATACCATGCTACACTAGTAATGATTGATGGATCTGCAGTTATTGCTGTTCCTTCAAAAGTAGATAGGTTTTCAAAGATAATATCTTCACCTAAACAAACAGCTGGTGCATTAAAGTCTACAATTGGTAAAGGTTTTATTATTATATCTTCACTTATGGTATTTGATGCACAACTATTATCACTTTCTATTGTTAGTGAAACATTGTACGTTCCTTCCGTTGCAAACTTTATAGTAAGAATTGGTGTAGTTGTTACTGTATCTTTTACAGTAGGAATAACCCAATGATAAGATGTTATTGTTCCTCTATTAAAACTTCCAAAACCACTTGTACTTGCATCAAGTTGTAAAGAATCGCTTAAACACACAGGGGTGTTACTTGTAAAAGCGGCAATTGGTTGAGGATCATAAATAACAGTAAATGTGTCTGAATCAAAAGCGACTTCTTCTACAAAACTTTTAGAAGCATCTAGTTTATCTGTATAGGTAGCTTCTAACCAAGATTTGATGATATATGTTTTACCATTGGCATCATCTGGGTCTATTGTAAAAGGAGTATCTGTTGTCCCGTAAGTAAAAGTTGCATTGTCTACATCTCCATTGTCTGCAGAAGAAATGATTACATTATCTACATACCACTGGTATTTTGTTATTGCTGTATAACTATAATTAGTTTCGTCTAAATTAGCAGGAATGAAGCTATCATCAGATACTATTAAAGTGGTATCTCCTTCAGTAATACATCTTGTAATATTGTTTACTGTTCTTTTAGGTGCTGCTAAAATCTGAATCTGTTCAAAAGAATTAGCAGGATACTGACAGCCGTTATTATCCTTAAATATTAACCCCGGTAATGCATTTCTATCAACAGCTAAAACACTATCGTAGGTAAAGCTAAAATTCTCATCACTGGTTTCACTATATCCATCACCAGAAAACCAGATGTATTCTATTAATGTAGGGTCAACATCATCACTAACATAAGAAGGTGTTCCTACAAAATCTACATTAAAAGGAGCATATCCTGCTTTTCTAGAAATTGCTAATTCTCCTCTAACACCCCCAACTTTAATGTTTAAGATTTCAGAAGTATAAGTACATCCTTGTTTGTCTTCAACAGTTAGTTGAACGGTGTATTCACCTGCATCAAAAAAGTAATCAAAAATGCCTGTATCTTTTGTGAAAAATTCATCTACTGATGCATCTCTTGTGATATGCCATGTCCACGAATCTATTTCTATTGTATCAGCATTTACATCAAATCTAGGAAGAGAGTTTCCATCTTCCCCGTTAGCATAATCAACAAACGAAATAGAACCTCTACATGCTAATTCTTCAGCAGACGCAGTAAAATCTGCTACACCAATTGGTAAATCAGGTACAGTAATTTCAATGTTATCAGTTCCAGTACACCCATAACTGTCTGTAACAAATAAACGTAAGGTTTGAACACCAGGAGATAGATCAGTGAATTTAAAAATAACATTATTTCCACCTCTGTCTTCACTAAACGTTGTGATTTCTGTTTCACTAGAGCCATCTACTTTAAACCATTTATAAACAGTTTTATTATTTGCAGGTTTAAAGACTTTTCCTCTATCTAATTTAGGGTCTATATATGTTTCTACTTCATCACAAAGAAAATTATAAGAAGCATAAGTTGTAGCAGCATCATTTAAATCAATTTCTGGCATTGTGACCTTCACCGTCTTAGAAGATTCTTTCTCACAAGCATCAGAAATCATTTTAAAAGTGACTGTATAATTATCATCTTGATCGTTTAATAAATCTGTGAAGTTATATGTAATTGATTCTTCTAAATTGTTTTCATCGCCAGAAATTGTATAAATAGTTGATCCATTTCCAACAATTGTCCATTCCCAAGTATACGCACTTAAGTTTGAAATATTTGTCGTTACACTGTATATGGCATCATCTGTAGTTGTTCCATCATAGCAAAAATGATTTTCTCCTTGAACTTCTTGAGTAATGTCAAAAGAGTAAACATTTATAGGGCCTTTTGAGTCAGAATCTGTACAACCATCATTAAATATAATATCGACACTAACAGTATAAGTACCATCATCTATAAAACTAGCATTGGGTTCGAAGGTATATTTATCAAAACCAATCAGTGCATATTCAGTAGTCGTTAATTCTGTTCCATTTCTTGTTAATGCCCATTCAAAAGTACCATCACTACTGACAATACTACTGCCAGGGTTGAATGTTTTGGTTTCATTAGCACAAATACCTACAGAAGAAGTGCCATTCCAAGTAATATCAGCGGATGGATTGGAATCAATAATGTATGAACTATCATAAATATCTTCACAACCTGCAGCATTTTTTGCAGTAAGCGTGATAGTATAATAGGCATCTGTTGTTAAGTTAGTAACTGGAATTTCATCTACTAAATTAAACGTAGTAGTAGTTGTTGTTGTAAAATTATAGGTATTACCATCTACAAGAACTTCCCATTCAAAAGGTTTATCTGCATTTAAAGAGTTATTGATAATTTCTAAAGAATTAGGGTCACAATTATCAGTTAAATTAAATTCAAATTCAGCATATGGTCCTTCAATATCAAATTGTCTAACTACAACAGGTGCAGAAGTACAACCTTTATAAGTAGCCCTTAAAGAAACATCAACTGTTCCTGGAGTTTGTATATTTTCATAGAAGTTTGAACCATTTCCATTTGGATCATTAGATACAGTCCATCCACCGCCATTTACATATTGCCATTCGTAAACAACATCATTTCTGTTAATTCCAAGTGCCGCTAAATCTGTTGTATTGGTAAATGTATTAATAGTTTGATTACAGATTAATGGATTATCTACTGTAAAATCTGGTGTGATTTCTAAACCAACTTCAATATCAAAATCTTCTGTAGCAGTACAACCGTCAACAGTTTCAATTTCTAATTCAAAATGATAATCACCATGTTCTGTAGTATTGAAATTATAAACTAAATCTGTACTTGTTGCAAATGGATTTGCATCTTTAGTAATCACCCAGTTAGTAGAAACAACATCACTTAAATCAATATTACTTCCAAATACCCTTAAATCATATGATAAATCCGAATTAAAAGTGACACAACCTTGATTTCCATTACTACTATATATAGTAGCATTAATTCTTCTTGCTCTTACTGATGTATTGTCTAAAACACATTCCTCTCCATTTTTTGTAGCAACTAATTCAATTGTGTAATTAGTCCCAAAATTTGGAAACGTAAAATTTGCCGTTGGCGTATTATCAATCCTCTGATTATCGGATGTTCTCCAAAAATAATCAAAAGAGGCTGGTAAGTCCGAAATATTGTTGGCAGTAAGATTTGTAGTATAAGGAGCACTACAATATTGTGATTTACTAGAAATATTAATTGTATTTGGTAACAAGTCTGGTATTGAAATAGAAACATCTTCAGTACAACCATTGAAAGTTGCACTTGCATTAACCGTTGTGTTTGCAGAAGTATAATTGTGCGTTATAGAAGAAGGTAAAGTTGTAGTTTGTGAATTTCCATCACCAAAATCCCATATAATTGTTTCTCCATCAAAAGCAGCAGGTAGGTTAGAAGTAAAAGTAACATCATACGTTGCACATGCTGAAGATGGAGTAGTATAATCAAATAAATCAGAAGCAACATTTAAGGCTATGGTAATTTCTTTTGTAGTAGAACAACCCACTTTTTCACCAGTAACAATAACAGTAAAATCTTCTCTATTAGAAGAGGTAAAAGTATGTGTTACATTTGTACCATTTGCGGTATTTCCATCGCCAAAGTCCCATGTATAATTCACACCACTTTCTGGAGAAGAAACTGTGAAGTTCTGTGTAAGTGTTCCAGTGCAACTTGAATTGTTGTTTGGCGTTGCAGTAATAGAGAAGCTCTCAATTATAGTAATGTAATTTGTTTTTTGTACAATAAAATCACAACCTGCCTTGGTTTTACCTTCCATAGTAATGGAGTAATTACCATCTCTATTGAAGGTATAACTACCACCATCAGCAATACTGACACCATCTACAGTAAATTTTATATCTTGATATTCAAAATCGGCACTCGCATTAAAAGTAATTGCAGTACCTTCACAACCTTCAATTGCTGAAGTTGTAAAATCACCATCATCTGGAGTACCTAAAACATTGAAAGTTCCTGAGAGTTCATTGTTAATACCATTTTTCTTGTATCTAGCCGTTACAGTATTAACACCTGGAGTATTTAGAAAGAAGCTAGATGGATTTCCAAAATTAATAACATCGTTATTATATATCCATTTTAGAGAATCAAATCCACTTACACCCCTTAACTCGATATTTCCACTTATAACATTACAACCTTGTGGAACATCACCATTGGTTAAATTGTAAGTTTTACCATCAGAAGTTACCACAATCTCTTGTCCGTAAGAAGATATAATTGAGGAAAATGATAGTAGTATTAATAGGATTAGTTTGTACAGTTTATTCATTATTTCGTATTGCTAGAAGTTTGGAGTAGGACATTTATCAGTTGGTAAGCCAGTTTTGCCTTTCCTGTTTTTCTTCCTATATCCCGGGAAGAAATTAAAGTCATATCTTAATGATATTTCATGAGAAACTCCTTCTGATAATTGTAAGCCACCAATTGGCATGTCAAAGCTATATCCAAAAGTGAATTGTTTGACTTGTAATCCAGACATTATAACTAATGCATCGTGGTTAAATTGACTTGGATGTTCATTATCTTTTAATATTAGACCTCGATACCAAACACCAAGAATTAAAGGTTTATAATTTAGGTTAACACCTGTGCTTAATTGATCTTTTGTGCCTTGTGCTTGATAGTGCATCATAAACGAAACAAACTTATCGTCATAATTTGCTACACTACCGTGCCATCTATAGGTTAGGGGAATTCTATATCCAGCTTGTGCAGAAAACCGTAAAGGGAGTTTATCGTATCCTTCTTGAAATCTAGTGATTGATGGTTGGTTAATATGATAAAACGATAACCCAAACCAAAAATTCTCACCATAAAACATAGAACCAAAAGATATATCTGGGTAGATGATAGACTCATTAGATACACGGTCTTTAGTAGGATCGCCTGTTATTCCATCATCATTTATTTGATCTCCAAAAAGTAACTTATAGAAACCCAGAGAAGATTGCTCGAAACCCAATTGCAAACCAAAACTTAAAGAATATTTTTTGTTGATTTTGAATTTATACCCACCAGTAGCATTAAACATGGTACGGTCTAGAATCATTCCAGCATTATGTCCCATGATATCCTCGTGTATTTGCACACCTAATGATATATTTTTAGAGGGAATAGGTGTATCAAAAGCAGACATTATTGTCATGTAATTTGATGGTAAACCCGTCCATTGATTTCTATAGTTTAAAGATGCTCTACCATCTCCAGCAGTACCAACTAATGCAGGGTTTAAGTACAAAGGAGCTGCATAATATTGAGACAAATGCGCATCTTGACTAAACGCTACAGAAGTAATGCTTAAGAATATAAAAAGTAAGTTTTGCTTTAATTTGTAGTTGCTATACATGTGTTGAACACCTTAAATTAGATGCCTTTGTTTAATGCTGTTAATTCGTACAATAGTTACATAAACAATTCTTGTTCCGAAAATGCCTATACATAGGAAACATATATTTTTATTGAATTGACATTAATTGCATTCTTAATTCTTAGCATAAGATTTTTTAATGTAAAATAAAGAAAATGAGTTATATAGTCTGTATTATTTAAAGATTAAAGTAATTGATTTTTGGTATAAAAAATGATTCAGATCATCCTATTTAAATTTATCAATCCAACGAATGTGTTCTTTTACACTTAATAAATCTTAACTCAAAAAAATGAACAAATACTAACTTTGTTTTTAATGAAAACACCAATATCTTGCAAGTAAATGCTTGTTTATGCGTAATTGTGCGTTTTTAAATAAGAATAATACCAATAATCTAAGTATAAAATGAAGAGGAATAGCCTTTTATTACTACAATTAATTCTAATTATCTCTCTGTTTACCTCTTGTAAATCAGATGATAAGCCAATTATCAAAGAAAAACCAATTAACAATGTAGATCCATTTATCGGAACTGGCGGAATCGTGCATACATTTCCAGGTGCAACAATACCGTTTTCTATGATTCAATTAAGTCCTGATACAGATACAAAAGGATGGAATTGGTGTTCAGGGTATCATTATTCAGATTCAACTTTAAAAGGTTTTAGTCATACTCACCTAAGTGGTACAGGCTGGTCTGATTTAGGAGATATATTAGTTATGCCAACTGTTGGAGAATTACAGATAACGGCAGGTGAAAAAGATAAACCAGATACAGGTTGGAGATCTAGATTTTCTCATGAAAATGAAAAAGCAGAAGCAGGGTTTTATAAAGTATATCTAGAAGATTACAATGTAACTGCAGAATTAACCGCGGGTAAGCGAGTTGGGTTTCATAAATATATTTTTCCAGAATCTGAGAAAGCGAATATAATTTTTGATCCAACTAATATCATCTTTGGTAAAGTGTTAGAGACAAAAATAGAAACAACTTCTGCTACAGAAATTAGTGGTTACTGTTTAAGTGAAGGTTGGGGTGGTAGAAGATATGTTTATTTTTCTGCTGAATTTTCTAAACCATACGATGCGTTTAAAATAACAAAAGCAGGTAAATTTTCTAAGCACTTAAAAGTAATTGATAAAGATGTAAAAGGCTTTGCAACTTTTAGGACTAGAGAAGGCGAAAGTATAGAAGTTAAAGTTGGTATTTCTGCAGTGAGTGCTAATGGTGCATTATTGAATTTACGTTCCGAAAAAGATAATTCTTTTGCTTTAGCACAATTGAATGCTCAAAATCAATGGAATGGTATTTTATCTAAATTTAAAGTTGAAGGTGGTACTAAAGAACAACGTAGGATTTTTTATACTGGTGTGTACCATAACTTTATTGCACCCAACTTATCAATGGATATAGATGGTAAATATGTTGCTTTAGGGAAATCATTTAAAGCAGAAGGTTTTACCAACTATTCAAGTTTTTCTACATGGGATACTTTTAGAGCAACTAAGCCTTTAATTAGCTTTTTAACTCCAGAATATTCTCAGGATTTTAGTAGATCTCTAATTGCACGTTATAAAGATGCAGGAGATCATTTACCATTATGGGAACTTTGCGGTGTTGATAACACTTGTATGATAGGTTATCCATCTGTTCCTG
Source organism: Flammeovirga pectinis (assembly GCF_003970675.1). GTDB lineage: Bacteria > Bacteroidota > Bacteroidia > Cytophagales > Flammeovirgaceae > Flammeovirga > Flammeovirga pectinis. Next base: position 1,129,628 of record NZ_CP034563.1, on the reverse strand, counting down.
TAATCTACGATGCTATTCAGAAAGGTGCTGATATTGATAAAAAAGAGGCTTTTGCTGCTATGGATGATATTGCACACTTTAATAAAGTGTCTAGTTCTGATGGTGATGGAGGTTTAAATGAGTATATAAAATTGGGCTATGTTCCTGCTCATATACCTAAAAATATATCAAAAACTTTAGAGTATGCTTACGAGGATTGGGTTATTGCTCAATTAGCTAAAGATATTGGAGATATTGATAAGTACAATTATTACATGAAACGTGCGAATAATTTCAGAAATATTTATCATCCTGAAAGAAAAATGTTTTGGCCTAAAAAAGCAAACGGAGAATGGTTTGGTGATATAGTGATGGACCAATGGGAGCCATTACAAGATCATTGGATTTCTGGTAATAAATGGGCCTATGATTATTTTGTACCTCACGCAGTAAGTGATTTGATTGAATTGAAAGGTGGTAAAGTTGCTTTTGCCAAAGAGTTGGATCAATTATTTAGTGTAGAGTTAGAAATGAAAGGAGAAGAACACGCAGATATATCTGGTTTTGTAGGAAGCTACGCACATGGTGACGAGCCAGGACATGCAAACCCGTATTTATATAATTATGTAGGTGAGGCTTGGAAAACGCAAGCAATGGTAAGAAAATTAATGGCAGAAATGTATTCTGATAAGCCCGATGGTATGATTAACAACGAAGATTGTGGTCAAATGTCGGCTTGGTATATTTTCTCTGCAATGGGCTTTTATCCAGTTTGTCCAGGCGATAAACAATATATCATCGGCTCTCCAATATTTGATAGAGTAAGCATGGACTTAGGCAATGGAAGAACATTTATTGTTGTAGCAAAGAATAATTCTGATAAAAATAAATACGTTCAATCTCTGTCTTTAAATGGAAAAGAAATTACAACAAGTTATATCACACAAGATCAAATTTCTGAAGGAGGCGTTTTAACTTTTAAAATGGGACCTAAGCCAAATAAGGCATTTGGTGCTAAAGAAGGAGATATACCTGTTTCATCACTTCAATTAGATAATTAATTACTATCCAATATCATATCAAATGAAATTTAAAAATTACTTATTAATCGCTTTCATCACTTCTTTGTTATTTGCTTGTACGCAAAAAGAAGAGAAGAAAGTATTAACCGACTACACAAAGTATGTGAGTACTCAAGTTGGTTCATTATCAGATTTTAGATTATCTACAGGAAATACATATCCTGCTGTAGCCACACCTTGGGGAATGAACTTCTGGACACCTCAAACCAATAATAATGGCGATGGTTGGGCATATATGTACCAAAAAGATAGTATAAATGGTATTAAACAAACACACCAACCAAGTCCGTGGATAAATGATTATGCTGCATTTTCAATTTTCCCAATGACTGGTGAAGTAAAGTTTAATGAAAAAGAAAGACAATCTAAATACACTCATGATAATGAAGTTGCAAAACCTCATTATTACAGTGTTAATTTAGAAACATATAATACAAAAGCAGAAGTTGCTCCAACTACAAGAGGTGCAATTTTCCAGTTTACATTCCCTAAAACTAAAGATGCAATAGTATTAGTAGATGGTTATAACCAGGGCTCTTTTGTGAAGATAATTCCAGAAGAAAAGAAAATTATTGGTTACGTAACAAACAACCATGGTGGTGTTCCTAAAAACTTTGCTAACTATTATGTTATTCAATTTGATAAAGAATTTACAACACAAGGTACTTGGAATGGAAAAGAAGCTACTGCAAGTAAAGAGTTGAAAGCAGATAGAACTGCAGGGTATGTTAAGTTTAATACAAAAGAAGGTGAGGTAATCACAGCAAGAGTTGCTTCATCATTCATTTCTCATGAGCAAGCAGAAATTAACTTGTCTAGAGAGATTGGAAATAAGTCTTTTGAAGAAGTTAAAAATGAAGCACAATATACATGGAACGAACAGTTTAACCGCTTAAAGGTTGAAGGTGGTTCTGAAAGAAGTATGCAGAATTTCTATACTTCTATGTACCGTACATTATTGTTTCCTCGTAAATTTTATGAGTATGATGTAGACAATAAATTAGTACACTACTCTCCATATAATGGCGAAGTATTAGACGGTTATATGTTTACTGATAATGGCTTCTGGGATACGTTTAGAGCAGTTTTTCCTTTCTTTACAGTGATGTATCCAGAATTGAACAGCAATATTATGAGCGGTTTAGTGAATACATATAACGAAAGTGGTTGGTTACCTGAATGGGCTTCACCTGGTCATAGAGATTGTATGATTGGTTCTAACTCGGCATCTTTAATTGCAGATTCTTATTTAAAAGGAATTAGAGGATATGATGTTGAAACACTGTATGCCGCTATTATCAAGAATACTAAAAATCACGGTCCTCTAGGTTCAGTTGGCCGTATGGGTGTAGATTATTACAACAACTTAGGCTACATTCCTTACGATGTTGGTATTCATGAAAATACTGCAAGAACATTAGAATATGCTTATGATGATTATTGTATCATGAAATTAGCAGAAGCTCTTGGTAAACCTCAAGCAGAAATTGATTTATTTGCTAAAAGAGCAAACAATTATAAAAATGTATTTGATCCAAGTACAAACTTTATGCGTGCTAAATTAAAAGATGGTTCTTGGCAAACGCCATTTATTCCAGAAGCATGGGGTGGAGCTTTTACAGAAGGTTCTTCTTGGCATTACACTTGGTCAGTATTTCATGATCCTGCTGGATTAGCAAGATTAATGGGTGGTAAAAAAGCATTTGGTTTAAAACTAGATTCAATATTTACAACACCATCTATTGCAAACCATGATTACTATGGGTTTGAAATTCATGAGATTACAGAAATGAAAGTAGCAGATGAAAAATATGGTACTGGGCAGTATGCACATGGTAACCAGCCAATTCAACATGCTATTTATCTATACGATTATGCAGGTCAGCCTTGGAAAGCACAAAAATGGGCTCGTAAAGTTTTAAAAGATCTTTACAGTCCAACACCAGATGGTTTATGTGGTGACGAAGACAATGGTCAGACGTCAGCTTGGTATGTATTCTCTGCTTTAGGTATGTATCCTGTAGCTCCTGGTACAAACGAATACGCAATTGGATCTCCTGAGTTTGGTAAAGCAACAATGGCTTTAGAAAACGGAAAAACATTTACTGTGGTAGCAAATAACAATTCTGATGAGAATGTTTATATACAATCTGCTACATTAAATGGAAAATCATTTAACAAAACATATTTAACGCACGAGCAAATTATGGCTGGTGGTGAGATTGTTTTTGAAATGGGTAATCAACCTAATAAAGACTGGGGAACTGCAAAAGACAGTGCACCATTCTCTATGTCAGGGAAGTTATAATCTTATTTTAATTACGAAGAAGGCCATCAAATTAATTTTTGATGGCCTTCTTTTTTTATAGCGTGATTCCTAAACCAACCTCAGGTCCTTTAATTGTTGCAGTTCCAATTTTAAGAAAACGGTAACCTAATTTTAGAGACATTCGGTTAACATACCATTTTAAATCAATATTTCCTTCGTGGAATTCAGTTGTATCAAAAGAACCAAAATACCAGTTAGTATATATGCTTATTGGTTTCATAAAGAAAATTTCTGTTCCTATATTAAAGTTCGCTCCATCAAAACCATCACCTAGAAATAGTCTAGAATATCCAACACCAAACCAAGTATCCAAACCTGTAAAAGCAAATCGGTGGTACGTAGCATTAATGTGCATAAGCCCCATATCACTTTGTTCTCTTTCAGAGATTTCTTCTCTATAAAAACTACCCTCAATGTCAATACTAATTTTAGGCATGAAAAAGAAATTGAAATGTGAGTTTAAACCATAAAGAGTTTTCGACTCATAAAAACCATTTATTTCAAGACTTGATGTGAATTTAGTTGCTAATTCTTTATTACGTGTATATCTACCGTAACCCTTTTGCATGTAAGGGTATCTCTGTAATTTAATTACACTACCATATCTATGTAATTGGAAATCTTGTGGAGCTCCAATTAATAGTAACCTAAATATTGTAAATAAAATATTCATTGTTTCTTCATCATATTTATCTCCATCACCACTTTGAGTGCTAGGAGAGGGAGATGACTTTTTAGTTTGTACATCTTTTTGAATCGAATTTATTTTGCCTTGTCCAGCAACATTTAAACTGATAATACAGAGTACTAATAATAGAGTAGCTTTCATAAAGAAGAGTAGTTGTTTAGAATTATGGCAATTTCTACAATATTCTGACAATAAAAAATAATAAAGGTGGTCTTAAATAATAGAATTGATACATTTGTACTATGGAAGAGAAGAATCAAAAACAGCCAAATAACCCACTACATGGAGTTAAACTTGCTGATATGCTAGAATATTTAGTTGATTATTATGGATGGGATCAACTTGCTCATAGAATAAGAATAAATTGTTTTAGTAATGATCCGTCTGTAAAATCTAGTTTAAAGTTTTTGAGAAGAACACCTTGGGCTAGAGAAAAAGTAGAACATTTGTATCTACAAAAAACAAAAAGACAGAAATAACAAAAAAAGACCAATGAATATCACTGGTCTTTTTCTTATAAACTAAACTAACAAACAAACTTCCAACTAATATTTTATAACGAATTACAATTAAGTTATTTCGTTCTTGTTTTCTTTATTGATACCTCAATTACAATATAATTATTTATATAATCAAATGTTTTGTGTGTGTTTTACGCTTATATTGAAATTGTACTATCATATAATTAAAATTATCTTATTTTTTTCTTAAATGAAGTATAAATCAATCCAGAAGTGATTAAAAAAGGGTTTTTTGATGGAAATAAGTAATTTTGAGATATCATAAGTTGTAATACTATATATTTGGTTTGATAATGGAATTTAAGAATATAATTTTATATAATTAAAAAAAGACCTATGTAAAACATGGGTCTTTTTCTTTATAAACTAAACTAACAAACAAACTTCCAACTAATATTTTATAACGAAATACAATTAAGTTATTTCGTTCTTGTTTTCTTTATTGATACTTCAATTACAATATAATTATTTATATAATCAAATGTTTTGTGTGTGTTTTACGTTTATATTGAAATTGTACTATCATATAATTAAAATTGTCTTATTTATGCATTTTAAGTGAGTAATCAATCATTTATTTTATATAGAAATAGTTCATTATGAGATTATTCGGAAAGGTAGGAGTGTTCAATATTATCGTAGGATATACTTAATTTGATTAAATATTGGAAAATAAAAAAAGACCTATGTAAAACATGGGTCTTTTTCTTTATAAACTAAACTAACAAACAAACTTCCAACTAATATTTTATAACGAATTACAATTAAGTTATTTCGTTCTTGTTTTCTTTATTGATACCTCAATTACAATATAATTAATTACATAATCAAAAGATTTGTGTAAGATTTACGCTTTTGTTAAAATTGTACTATCATAAAATTTAAATCTTCCTATTTAACATTATTAGTGAAGAATTAATCACTTATTATATAAATAAATAAACAAAATTTTAGAAAATATCTGATTTTGGGATTGTAAAGAATTTGGGAATGAATATTTGGGTATAGTAGTCACTTTAGATATAAAATTGTGTAAAAATAAAAAAGACCTATGTAAAACATGGGTCTTTTTCTCTATAAACTAAACTAACAAACAAACTTCCAACTAATATTTTATATCGAAATACAATTAAGTTACTTCGTTCTTGTTTTCTTTATTGATACCTCAATTTGTATGATTTTTCATAGACAGACAAATAATAGCACCATCAATCTGTATGTTGTTAAAATTGTTATATAAGAAAGTTAAAATACTACAATTTAAAAAAATGATGGAACAGAATATTAAAATTTAGGCATAATAATACCCCTCAATATTTTAAAAAAATAGAGAGGGGCCTCATTATTAATTGGGGGATATCCTAATGTATGGATTCCCTAAGTAAGTACATCTTTATTAAAGTAAAACTCTATACAGAGAATCACTTATTAATAGTTGCCCTAATAAATAGGGGAATGTAATAACTAGTTAGATATATAACATGTTAAGACATTAGATAAGAAGAGTTAAAATTAATAAATAATTCTTTCTCCCCTTAAATATCACTTTTAAAATATAAACTTTAAAAGTTTTGATATTATAAAGTTAGAATAATTTTCATTCTATTAAAAGAATATACTTAAAGTTAGAAAAATAATGTTTAATCATCATAAATTATAATTCTATATTTTTAAATATAAATACTTTCATACATTAAGTTAAGGCACGGATAGTCTGCTATTTACAGTCGTCGATAGATTATCTATTTAGATTTTCATCTTAATTATTGTCTATATTTTTTTTTCGTACTACTTACACATAAAATGCCTAGAATGGGGTATTTATGGTCATTTTGATAATCAATTATTACGTAAGTATATAAAGTAAAAACAAAATTATTAATTTTTAATCTATGCAATACAATTGTAAATAGTCAAGCTTTAAATCTGTATCATAAAATATAAGTAGTATAAATTGCTTAATATATGTTTGAGTATTAACTAGTTCATGGCTATAAACATTAACTATTTATAAGTTAAAGGATATTTTTATTAGCAATTCTAAAATAATCAAAGCATATTCATATTTAAACATATATACCAATAGGTACATCATCATTAATAGTAACCATAAATTTTTGAGAGTACTTATAAACACCTAACTAAAAAAGTTAAAATGCCACATAAATTCCATCCAGAAAGTTTAATGATGACTCATGGTTATAAACCTGAGCTTTCTGAAGGTGCTGTAAAGCCACCTATTTTTCAAACGTCGACTTTTGTATTTAAAACAGCAGAAGAAGGTAAAGCTTTTTTTGAAGTTGCATATGGATTAAGAGAAAAAGGTGAGAACGAAAACCTAGGTCTTATTTATAGTAGAATTAATAACCCCAATCTAGAGATTTTAGAAGATCGACTTTGTTTATGGGATAAATCTGAGGATTGTGCCGTATTTGAAAGTGGTATGAGTGCAATTAGTTCTGTACTTTTAGAATTTTCTGCTCCAGGTGATTTAATATTATATAGTGCTCCAACTTATGGTGGTACAGATCATTTTATTCATGATCTTTTAAAGAAAATTGGTGTTACTAGTATTGCATTCAGACCACATCATACTAAAAAGGATTTAATTAAATTGATAAAAGATAGTGGTAAGGCCGATCGTTTATCATTAATTTATTTAGAATCTCCTGCAAACCCTACAAACGATTTATTTGATATTGGAGCTTGTGTAAAAATTGCAAAAAAGTTTTCAACTAAAAAGAAAAAAGTTCACGTTGCCGTAGATAATACTTACATGGGACCTTTGTGGTCTAACCCACTAGAATTAGGGGCTGATTTAGTAATGTATTCTGCTACAAAATATATAGGCGGACATAGTGATTTAATTGCTGGTGCAGTTTTAGGAAATAAAGAAGTAATGCAGAGAGTTAAAACACTGCGTACCTTCTTAGGTAATATGGTTGGTCCGCATACTGCATGGTTACTTTTAAGGTCTTTAGAAACTTTAAAAGTGAGAATGGAGAAGCAAATGCGTAACGCAAAGAAAGTTGCTAAGTACTTAAATGATCACCCAAAAGTTGATAAAGTTCATTATTTAGGGCTAATACCTAAAGGAACCAAAGATTATAAACTATATAAAAAGCAATATTCTTCTCCTGGTGCAATGGTATCTTTTGATATTAAAGGAGGAGAGAAAGAAGCTTTTAAATTCCTTAATGGTTTAAAATTAATGAAACTCGCGGTAAGTTTGGGTAGTACAGAAAGTCTTGCTCAACACCCTGCAAGTATGACACACATTGGTGTAGATCCTAAAGAAAGAGAAGAATTTGGCATTACTTCTAGTTTAGTAAGGTTATCTATTGGTGTTGAAAATGCTGAAGATATTATTTGGGATATCGAAGAGTCTCTAAATAAGGTTTAAGTAAAAAGAATGCCCCATTACTAATCAAGTAATGGGACATTCTTTTTAAAAATACTTTTTATATTTATTCTTCTTCTTTTACAATAATTCTAGGATTATCGTTTTCAATAAAAGACTCTTTTTGTTCTTGTTTCTTTGCTTTTCGTTCCTTTTTAATCTCCTTTCTTTCTTTAAAGAGTTCCAAAGTACTTTTCCCTGAATTATTTGCATGCATATCTTGAATGTTTAATCCTTGAGCATTTACAAATAAAGCAGTTAGAATAATCGTAACGGTTAATGATAAAGTTTTCATTTAATAAGTAGGTTAGGGTAGTTTAATATTAAAAAAATCAGGTATTAATTTACTAACACAAATAAAATTGAAAATATTTGTAAACACTAATTATTAAAAGATTATTTCTTAAAATAATGCAAGATTACATAATGTTACGCATCGTAATTAATGTTATTCCTAATTTTTCATTGAATTAACGCTTCAAAACCCTACTATAATATTGGCCTCCTTTATAATGGATATATATATTATAGATTCCTTTGTCAAATTTAGACATATTTATATCTGTAATTCCACAACCTTCAGATTCAAAAATTATTTTATCGTTAATACATTTTATACAGATCGAAAATTTATCTGTTGGTAGAGGTGTATGTATTTTAGTAATATCATATACTAAAGTAGGATAGACCATCCATTTATTCTGAGAAGTATTTTTCTTCTTAGATCGTTTTATTTTTTTTAGGAGCATGGTAAAGAAATAGCAATGATGAATAACAATCTGTGAATTTATAAATAATTAAAATTTTAAAAAATATATCAATGTTTAATTTAAATTAATGACGAAATATATTTTGTACAACATTCTTTTTCGCAAAAGAATAATTAATATATTCAATACTTATGAAAAAGATAACCTAGAAGTAATAATAGTATAATCTTCGATTTTAGTCTCTATAAGCAGTTTTTGACTAAAAGAAACATTCTTTTAACTTGAAGAAACCTACCTAGACAACATAACCTGATACATTTGAAGTGTAATTAATACAGCTACTATGATTTAATAAACTATTGGAAACTATTCTCAAAACTCCAATCTAATGAAGTGTATTAATGTACTACTCAATTTTTTAACTACACAAGACTTATGAAAAAAAATTTAACAGCAATTCTGCTATTTTTTTGCTCGATAGCATTCGCTCAAAACACTGTATATCAAAATAACTTTGATGTCTATACTTCTCAAGAAGATATGGTGGAGCAAGGTGATTTTATATTACAAGAACTACAAGACCTTGCAGACGAACAAGAAGTAACTCTTGTTATAGGTGAAGAAGATGGAAATAAATTTATTTCTTTTGATACGCCTGGTGCAACTACTTCTAAAAACACAAATATAAGATCTACAGAAGAAATTAATTTTAAAGCTGGAGTTACTTATACTTTAACAGCTAAAGCAAGAGGGCCATTTGCAAGAGGGTTAAGAATAATTAATACTACTACAAATGGGCCTGCATTTTCAGAAGCAAATTACAATGCTAGAAATGACGAGACGTTACGTGCGGAATGGTACGAACACTCATTAGAGTTTACACCTGAGGCTGATTTTATTGGTATTGTTGCAATGTTTAGAGGATGGAATTCTACTCTTGACATTGATGATATACTACTAGTAGATAATCAAGAAGCAGTGGAGGAAGAGGAAGAAGTAGAAGAAGAAACCCCTGTTGAGGAACCTGTTTTCTATTTATATCAAAACGATTTTGCTGCATATTCAGAAAATGAAAGTTTAATTGATGGAGATTTTAAACTAGACGTTTTTCAATTACCAGAACTTGAAAGAACTTTAGAAACAGTTATTGATCAGCAAGACGATAATCAGTTTTTACAATTACAAATTATTGATGCAGCGGCTTCTGCTAATACATTAGTAAGTGTTATGCAAGATATCCAAGTAAAGGCAGGTATTGAATATACTTTAAACATTAAAACTAGAGGAGCTTTTAGAAGAGACATCAGAATTTTAGAAAAAGATAATGGTGTTATGTTTGAATCTGATGAATATAACGCAACTAATGATGCAACTTTAACTACTACTTGGTACCAACATACTTTAGTTTTTACACCAGAAACGGATTTTACTGCTCAAGTTTCTGTTTTAAGGTTATACTATGGTTCTTTAGATATTGATGATATTATGTTATCTACAACTTCTGAAGACGCACTAAACCAAGAGACTCCTTTAGATCCTGATGCTTTATATCACAATAATTTTGCTTCTTATACTGTAGATCAAGATTTAAATGCTGATAATTTATTTTCTTTTGTTGCCATTGATAATGAAGATGGAGAAAGAACATTAACAGCAATTGATAATAATGGAAATAAAGTATTAAAGTTTGATACACCAAATACAACAATAAAATCTAATACAAATATTATTGTTGATCAAGAAATTCAATTAGTTCAAGGCCGTAAGTATATGTACTCGGCAATTACAAAAGGTAAATTTGATAGAGACCTTAAAGTTTTTGATACAGAAACAAATGAAGCTATAATCTCTAGCGAAAATTATAATGCTGGTAATGATGATATTGTAGGTGCAGAATGGCACGAACAAATGGTTGAATTTACAGCAGAAGCAGATTTAACTGTACAACTAGTCATTACTAGAAAATGGAATGGTCTTTTGGAAGTCGATGATATTAAATTAGTGGAAGTTCCTTTAGAAGAAGAAACTGAAATTGACACAGAAGCTATTTACCATAATAATTTTGCTGGTTATGATGAGGAAACATTAATAACTTCAGATTTTGATTTTGTTAAAGTTGAACAAGAAGATACTGAAAGAACAATTGTTTCTGAAATTCAAGATAACAATAACTTCTTGAGATTTGATACTCCAAGTGCTACAGGTGATGCTACAACTTACATTTACACTGTAATGGATTTTGAATTTAAAGCAGGTACAACATATACCTTATCTGCAAGAACAAGAGGACAATACATGAGAGGACTAAAAGTTCTTAATAGTACAGGTAATACAATTGTTTTTGAAAATAGAGGTCATAATGCTGGTACGGCTGAAGTTGCATCAAACGAATGGTACACAGATATGTTAGTATTTACTCCAGAAACAGATTTTACTGGTAAACTAGCTGTTAATAGAGATACTAATGGTATTTTAGACATTGATGATTTACTATTGTCATCTTTCATTGAAGAGGAAGAAGAAACTCCTGTAGATGAAGAAGAGGAAGAGGAAACTCCTGTAGACGAAGAAGAGGAAGAAGAAACTCCCGTAGATGAAGAAGAGGAAGAAGAAACTCCTGTAGACGAAGAAGAGGAAGAGGAAACTCCTGTAGACGAAGAAGAGGAAGAAGAAACTCCTGTAGATGGTGAAGTAACAGCAATTGATCCTGCTCAAAATAGTTTAGTATCAGTTTACCCATCACCAACAACATCTTCGGTAACTGTAGATACTGGAAATGAGCAAATTGTTTCTATAGTGATTGCTAATTCAACAGGTAAAATTGTACAGAAATTATCAACTAATTTAAATTCACAAGGAAGTACACTTTCTTTTAAATTGAATAATGCTCTAAATAACGGAGTATATATAATCAAAATTAATTGTGTAAATAATCAATTCACTAAACGAGTTGTATTAAATAGATAATTAATTTTTAATTGAGATTTGGAACACGACTAAGAAAAGGTCATCCTGTAATGGGATGGCCTTTTTTTATGGCTATTAATTTACTGATTGAGTGGTCTTTATAAAAATGTCTGATATTTATCAGTTTTTGATCTGTTTTATTACAATTGTCATTACTTTTTAGAACACAATCTTTGCATCACCATATCATAAATATCTATCTAAAGATTCGGAAGATAGGTTTAGACATGGTGGTTATCATCTATTAAATAATTGATGAAGTTTAAAAAGGCAGCAATAAAAGGCTTTAATAGTTTTATAGGTATAGGGATTTTAGGTTTATTACAAATGTATTTTAAAGATGATTTAGTACTTCTTACAGGAGCGTTTGGAGCAACATCAGTTTTATTATTTGCAGCACCAGAATCTCCATTAGCACAACGTAAGAACATGTATTTTGGGCATTTAGTCTCCGCTATTGTTGGAGTAACATGCTATAAATTACTTTTTGATTTATCTCCAGAGTTTGCAGTTGCAACCGCAGTTGGTATATCAATATTCTTAATGACGGCTTTAAATATTTTACACCCACCCGGAGGAGCAACAGCATATATAGCTGTATATGGTAATTCAGCAATACATGAGTTGGGTTATTTATATGTTTTCATCCCGGTATTAATAGGAGTTTTCTTATTAGATAATATACAACGAACACAAACCAAATTGACAAATGAAAATTGAACAAAAAACAATCGACATCGTAAAGGCAACAGCACCAGTTATTAAAGAACATGGTGTTGCAATTACAACACATTTCTATAAATTAATGTTCGAGAAAAACCCGGAGCTTAAAAACGTGTTTAATATGGCACATCAAGCAGAAGGAACTCAACCACAGGTATTGGCAGGGGCTATTCTTGGCTATGCAACGTATATAGATAATTTACCAATGTTACAAAGTGCAGTAGAAAGAATTGCACATAAACATGTTAGTTTAAGTATTCAGCCCGCACATTATGCAATTGTTGGAAAACACTTAATACAAGCAATTAAAGATATTTTAGGCGATGCTGCTACAGAAGATATTATTACTGCATGGACAGAAGCTTACGGTATATTAGCAGGTGTTTTTACCCAACGTGAAGGAAGTTTATATACAGATGCCATTAACAATCATGATGGTTGGGTTGGTTTTAAAAACTTCATGATTACAAAAAAAATAATTGAGAGCGATGAGATTACCTCATTCTATTTAAAACCAGAAGAAGGTAGCTTATTACCTTTTACTCCAGGGCAGTATATTGCAGTTAGATTAAAAGGAGATGATCATGACCATGCTCACATGAGGAATTATTCTTTAAGTGATTCTCCTGAGAAAGATTATTACAGAATTTCTGTAAAAAGAGAACAGGGGTACGCACAACAACCTGACGGTATTGGTTCTAATTATCTTCATGATTTTATTGGTGAAGGAGATACTATTGAAGTGGGTATTCCTGCCGGTGATTTTACTTTAGATACGGATTCCAAAAGAGATGTAGTTCTAATGAGTGGTGGGGTTGGTCAGACGCCAATGCTATCTATGTTGAATTATTTATTAGTAGAAAAATCTGATAGAAAAATAACATGGCTACATGCTGCTAAAAACGGCTTATCACATGCTTTTAATACATATGTAGCTGAGTTGTCTGATAGTAATGAGCAACTTTCTCATCAATTTATTTATAATAACCCACAACCAACAGATAAAGGTGTACAGTCTGGGTTTATTGATTTAGATTTTATTAAAAATAATGTTCCTAACTATAAAGAAGCAGAATATTATTTCTGTGGACCTAAGTTATTCATGAAGAATATTATTAATCTTTTAGCTGTTCTAGGCGTGCCAGAAACACAAATTAATTTTGAGTTTTTTGGTCCTGCTGAAGAACTAAAAGCTGAAGATGAAGCAATGGCATAGTACAAATTAGTTGATATTTTAAACCTCTTCTTTTTATAAAGGAGAGGTTTTTTAATTTATGGGAAGAAAAGCATCTTTCAAGGGAAAAATAGTTTGGTTGTTGTTACTAAAAATGTGTCATATTTGAGCCTACATTTACAAACAAACCTAATTTTATGAAAAACACTAAAATCGTCGGTGGACTCTTATTACCATTTAGATTAGTTACTTCTTGGCTTTTTTTATCTGCTGTGTTACGCAGATTGTTCTTAAACCCTGCAAAGCACGACATGGAAAGCCCAATGTGGATTGGACATAAGATTAATACTTTTTACCCACATGCAAATGGTATTTTTCAAGATGTTTTGGGTTACTTAGTTGTTAACCCTACAGAAATGAATTGGTTTACTTATGTATTTACTTATTCAGAGCTATTGGTTGGTATATTATTATTGTTTGGGTTCTTTTCTAGATTCACAGGGGCCTTTTTGTTATCACTTGCAATTGGCTTAATGCATACGGCAGGTTGGTTAGGCCCAACGTGTTTAGACGAGTGGCAGATTGCTTCTTTATTAGGTACAGTAGGAGGTGTTTTATTACTTTTTGGTAGTGGAGATTATTCATTAGATAGTTATTTAACAAACAAATACCCAAAGTTAGTAAGTAATCGTATCTGGTTGTATGGTACGCAACTTACAGAATTAACTTCATCTAAATATTATAAAAATACTATTATTGGTTTTTCTATAGTAGCGCTCTTGTATGTAATGGGAACCAACCAGTTATTACATGGTGGTGTTTGGGGAACATTGCATAATTTCTCTACAAAACCGAATATAGAAATATCTAATATTGAAAGTAATGCAACTACTTTATCGTTTGATACTTTTAGAGATAAAGGGCCAGAAACTTATGGTGCTTTTGTTGTCGAAATCAATATATATAATAAAATGAACCAGCTAATTCACAGTGTTCAAGGTAGTGATTTTGATGAAGTTAATATCTCTAATTATTATTTAAATAAAGTATTTTTTAATGAGAGATCTATAGTTTTTCCTTTGGGTGGAAAAGCACAATTATCTTTAGAAATTCCTAATAAAATAGTAGACAATATTCGTACAATTGAACTTGTGGATATTAGTGGGAAAAAATTTGTAATGAATTTATAAAAGGTGTGTTATGAAAAAAATACTTTTATTCTTACTTGGTTTAATTACTTTAGGAAGTTGCTCAACCAATAATGATGAGTTATTAATTTCTATTAAAAGTGATAAATCCCTTGATGTCACAATAAACCAGATAAAGGAGAATGCTTTACATCTGGGTTGGTCTGTAACAGCAATCCGAGATATGAAACAGAAATTACAAAATAAAGTGAATAGGGATATAGGAGGTGAAGTAAAAATTATAGAATTATGTAAACCTGAATATGCTGCTGAAATACTTAGTATTGATGATAATAAATATTTATCAGTTTTAATGCCTTGTAGCATTTCTGTAATTGAAAATAAAGATAAAGCTGTCTTTATTACATATTTGAATATACCTAAATTTTCTGAAGGTCTTACGGATGAAACACAAGATATTTTAAGAAAAATATATACTGATCAACAAGAATTATTACAACTTTAATTATTGAGTGTACTACTTAATAATCAAAAATTATAAGTCTTTGTTTCTGTAATTGATGTTCTGATTAATAATAATTTCAGTGCAAAATTATAGAAATAAGGACTTTTCTTTAAAAAGATTGATAAATATCACTGTATTAAGTGATGTTAAGACATTTGTTGCGACAAATGATGATTAATAATCGTCTATTATAGTGACATAAGTCACAAAATATAAAATAATAAAACAATGCTAAGGCAGCACGCATTTATATCGATTTCAGTAATCTTACTTTTATTTAATTTAAACTTTTCTAAAGTAAGTAATAGCTTTTTTAATACAGCTATTGTAGAAAACTCTGTTCCTCAAGAAGTGAAAAAGGATAAGGACAAGGATAAAAAACAAGAAAAGACAAAAACTCCTCCTAAAAAAAGTACTGATAAAAAATCAGTAGAAAAAAAGGAAAAGAAAACGTCTACAGTTAGTTATCCAACCTTACTTGAAGTTATAAGAGGACAAAATAATGAAAGCATTAATACAAAGTAATCATTTCATAAAAAAAATAAAGGCTATCTCATATCAAAGTTAATGAGATAGCCTTTTGCTTATAGTATTTTTTGAACTTATTTATGTTTTAAAACCCAAAGTTCAACTTTTTCAGATTCACGTAAATTAATTGTACGTTTTGTTTTATCAGAAGCTTTCTTAACCGATTTAGTTAATTTCAATTCTAGCTTAAAACGTCCACCTTCATCAACTTCTTTCTGAATAGGGTGTTCTGTTGTTGTCTCTGCTATTTCAGCTAAATTAGAGAATATAATTACAATCTGCCCGTCTTCTGCTAAATGACTTACAGCATCTTTAAAGAAATCTGGAAATAAATTATCTGGATAATAGATAGCAATGTCATTTTTATCTGCATCGCTTTTAATAGGCAACCAAGGCGGATTAAAAACAATTAATTCGTGAGGTTTCTCCCATTTCCCAAATAAGTTACCGTAGTCTAATTCAATTTTACGCGACAATTTTGTTGTCCCCATAAATTCTTTTAAACCTACAATTGCATTAGGGTTTGTATCTGTAGCAAATACTTTTTGGAAACCATGTTGTACCATTTGCATGGATAAAACACCACAACCTACGCCAATATCATAAGCCGCTTTTTTAGGTCCTTCGTATCTTTTTAACCAGTTGTCAAAAAGTACCAAATGATCAAAACGGGTAGGGAAGTACGTACCATAATAAGGATGTACTTTATTTCTTAAAACAGGTACTACCAATCCTTTTTTGTTCCATTGCCAAGCACTATTTAGTCCTTGTATTTCTGGAAATGATAAAATAAAGTCGGGAGTATCCGCATAAAGTTTTTCTAACCAACCAATTGATGGTGCTTTCTTAACTGCTAATTTATGGTCCTTAATTTTTATAAGAACTCTGTGCGAAAGGTCTCTGTATTCCTTTCTAAAAGCACGTTGTTCTTTAAAAGAATCTCCAGCGTATTGCTTTTTTAATTTCGTTTGGATTTGGTGTAATAAATCCATTCCATCTTTGTACGCTTCTTCTACAAGAACATATTTTCCATCCTGAAGTGCCTCAATAGTAGCACTAATAGGAGAGTTTTCTGTAAAAGAAGTGTATTGTATATCTGAACCAATCGGTGTTGGTTTATTAATCTTAATTTCTGATTCCATGCTCTTATATTTTTTGTAAGTTAAGTAATTAAAACCTAGTTAAATGATTTATTCGCAAGCATTGTCTATAATGCAAGAAATAGTGTGCTTAACAGATGTTTTATGGACTAACTTTTTTTCTTTTTTACACCTCTAACCGCTTCTTCCGTCCAAGGGTCTTCTGGCCAACTATGTTTAGGATACCTTCTTTTTAAGTCTTTCTTGACTTCAAAATAAGCATTGTTCCAAAAGCTATTTAAATCAGAAGTTATCTGAACAGGCTTAAAACCTGGTGATAGCAAATGTAACACCACCTTTTGTGTACCATTATTTACAGTAGGTGTTTCAGAAAGACCAAAACATTCTTGTAAGCGTACAGCTAAAACGGGATCGTTACCGTTCTGTAAATATTTTAATTTTATGTGAGAACCACTTGGTACAGAAATTTTAGAAGGAGCCAGTTTATCTAGTACTTCTTGCTTATCCCATGGTAAACTATGGTGAAGAATATCTTTTAACTTCAGTTTCTTTAAATCATCAGGGCGTTTTACTTTATCCAAGTAAGGTAATAACCACTCCTCATTTGTAAGTAATAAGGTTTCTGTAGAAACGTCTGGCCAATTCTCCTGAGGGTTCCATTTTTTTAAACTCATAATCCTAGCCTGCCATTGTTCTACCTCCTCATCAAAATTAAGGAGTTGTTTTCCTTCTTTTTTAATAGCAACAGTTATCGCTTTAATAAGGTGAGACGGGTCAGGGTCTTGAAGTGGAGTCGATTTAAGTACAATATTTCCAATTCTAAGGTCTTTTGTAGCAATTAAACCACCATCTTCTGTGTCCCATGTAACAATTTCTTTTTCCCTTACCATAGGGGCAAGGTCTTTAGGGTCTAAGGCAGAAGCCATAAAAATTTTACCCATTCCATCTCTAGCGTCAATATGGGCAACGGCTAACCATTGTTCATCTGCAAGATCATCTCTATGTCCGGCAGCTGCAATTTTACCATTTGCCAATTGAAATTGTGCATTATTACCTGGTTTAGAACAAGCAATTCTTTCTGGATAGGCATGTGCTAAAAGTACACCCGTTTCAAAATCATCAACTTCATCGTTTTCGGGTTGCATTTTAAATAGTCTACGGTAGGATTCCGCTACTTTTTCAATTTGTCTAAATCTTCCTCCTGTATGTTTTTCTGCTCTATATCTTCTTAAACCTTCAACTCTTAAATTAATATCAATACCCGCTTCTCTAGGTAAAGGGTCTCTTTCTTCAACAATTGCAGCTAAATCTGTTGCTAAATCGAGTAAGTCATGCTTCTCTGCATATAACAACATGTGTGAAATCCTTGGATGACAAGGCAATCTATGAATTGCTTTACCATGAGTGGTAATTTTATTATTTTCTAATGCCTCTAATTGTTCGAGTGTTTCTCTTGCTTGTAAAACATGCCCTCGTGGAGGCGGAGTAACCCACGATAATTCGGCAGGGTTTATAATACCCCATTGTGCCATATCCAATACTAAAGAAGCTAAATCAGCTTGTTCAATTTCTGGAATTCTTTGTTCGTCTAATCGAGAATTTGTTGCAGCACTCCACATTCTATAACACACACCCGGAGCTAATCTACCTGCTCGGCCAGCTCTTTGGTCTGCGGCATCTTTCGATACCATAACGGTTTCTAATCGTGACAAACCAGAATTTGGATCAAATTGTTGCGTTCTTGTAAAACCAGTATCTACAACAATTGTCACACCTTGTATTGTTAAACTTGTTTCAGCAATAGAAGTAGCCAAAACAATTTTTCGTTTTCCTTCTCTATTCGGAGATATTGCAGCTTTTTGTTTCCCATGCGATAGCTGACCATATAAAGGATGGATCGCAAAGTCTTTTAACTGACCTCTTAAAATACCTTCGCATTTTCTAATCTCACCCTGTCCAGGTAAAAAGCACAAAACATCACCATCATGCTCTTGTACAGCATTCATAATTGTACGTGCAGTTAACTCTGGAAGGAGAAATTTATCAGAATCGCCCACATAATTAAGTGCTACTGGAAACATTCTACCTTCACTTTCTACAATAGGACAATTGTCTAACATGGCAGAAAGTTGTGGCATATCTAAAGTAGCCGACATGACCATTATTTTAAGATCATCTCGTAATACTTGTTGTGTTTCTCTACACAAAGCCATTGCCACATCTGCATGTAAACTTCTTTCATGAAATTCATCAAAAATGATAAGTCCAGCATTTTCTAATGCATTATCAGAGTGAATCATGCGTGTTAGAATCCCCTCGGTAAGTACTTCTATTCGTGTCTCTTCGGATACTCTGGTATCAAACCGAACTCTATAACCGACAGTTTGACCAACTTTTTCACCAAGTAACTCGCTCATTCTTGTAGCAATTGATTTAGCTGCAAGTCTACGAGGTTCTAGCATATAAATTTTCTTGTCTTTTAGCCACTCTTCATCTAATAATGTAAGAGGTATTAAAGTACTTTTTCCTGCACCCGGAGGGGCTTTTAATATAATTGTTGGTTCCTCTTTTAATAGGTCAATTACTTTAGGAATAATTTCCTTTACCGGAAGGTCTATTTTTGAATAATCTATCGCCACTGAGTTGATTTTTATTGAGGATGCAATTTAGGGAAAAAGTAATTTCTTTTAACTATGATGCGAGGGGAAAGGGTAAATTGTTATCAAAGGTTTTATGTAATGATAACTCTTTGAGTAATCTAAGTATATAAAAGATAATAGGTGGAAATTCATTTTGATGAAATAATATTTAGAAATAAAAAAAGGGAAAGCGTCTCCACTTTCCCTTCTTTATATTTTAATATGCTTTATTCTGGAGCATTTTTATCGTCATAAGTTAATTTTAAATCAAAACCATCAAATCGATCAATAATATCTTGGGATATTGGCCCTTCAAAATTATTATTATGAAGTTCTAAAGTTCTAAGGTTATTATGTGTAGCAAAAAAATCAGGTATCGTTCCTGAAAATTGATTATTTGAAAGATAGAGTCTTCGTAGTCTATTTAATTGTTCTATTTCTGGGGGATACTTCCAGAAAGTTGATTATTAGAAAACCCTATATATTCTAATTTTGATAAATTACCTAATTCTTTAGGTATCTCTCCTGTTAGTAGATTATTCTGTAGGCCTAGGCTAACTAAGCTTTCCATTAATCCAATTTCACTTATTATACTTCCAGTTAGGTTATTACCTGATAAATATAAGTTAGTTAACTTATCCAAATTTGCAATTGCATTAGGGATTGTACCTGTTAAATCACCTTCTAAGATGAGATAAGTAAGATTGGTAAGATTACCTAATGCATTTGGAATATTACCTTTTAGTTTTCCTATTAAACTTAAATAGGTTAAGTTTTCTAAATTATAGATTAATGATGAGATTTCTTGTTCAGATATATTAGATATTGATAATTTTTTTAAACTCGTCACATAATACAGTTCATTTGGTATTTTTATTTCTGTTCCTACAATTTTAATCTCTGTAAGTTTTTTCAAATTACCAATAGACATAGGTATTGAATGAATGTTTTTATTTTCTATATCTAAATAATGTAAATTAGAAAAATTACCAATATTTGGAGGGATAACTAATGAAGAATCATTATCAATATCTAGTTTTATAAATTCTAATTGAGTTAACATACCTAACTCATTATTAAAATCAGCTGCTAATTTATTTACATCTGGATAATTAGGTTTTGGATAAGTTTTTATATCTAAAAACTTTAGCTTTTTTAAAGAGCTTAGATTACTTCCAATTGCTTTTTCAGAAAATATTTTAGAAAAATCTAATTTTTCTAAGTTCACAAAATTGAATATGTTATTAAAATTAAACTTAGCACTTGTTATAGTCAATGAAGTTAGTTGATTCATTGAGAAAAATTGAATTGGGAATGTATTTTCATTAGAAATACCACCACCAATAGTTCTATGACTAATTTCTAATGTTTTAAGATGCGTTAAATTTTCAATAGAAGCAGGTAAAGGCTTAATAATATGAAGATCTAAAGAATCAATAAATCCATTTTCATTAACGTTTACTCCATTCCATTCATTAAAAGGTATATCATCCTCCCAATTAAAATACCATCCATTAGGATGTAGTGTTTCTTTAATTTCCATCAACACTTCTTTTTCCGTCATTGGAGTATATTCCTCACCAAAAAAGACTACATCATTCTCTTGATTGTAGTTTACAATTACAGCAACTTCATAGTTACTCTTTAGTTCAGAAAATTGAGTCAGTTTAACTCTATCAACATCCTCTTTGGTGTAATTTACACGAACAATTGGGCTGATCGTATTTTCTACTATACTAAAGAAACCCTCTTTATTTTCTGTGAAATTTAATAGTGCATCTTCTGTATAAACATCTGCAGAAGCAGCAGGGTATTTATTTTTAAAAGTATCAGAAAAAGTAAGTTTCACCTTCGCATTTAATAAAGCACAAGTAATATCTATAGCAGTATTACTCCTGTTTGTAATAGTAAACTCTTGTGTAGCAGAATACAAAGGATTGTCAAAAGCGGCAGGTTGTTCTTCTCCAGAAGTAACCAATATTGAGTATTTTCCTACTTCTAATTCTTCTTGTTGTGCCATGTCAGCATAGTTGTCAAATACAGCAACTTCTTCATCATTCTTAAGAATTTTCACTAAGAAATTATCTGTAGAAGTAGTGTTGGCAATTCTTCCGAAACTGACTTCAGTAGTGTTGTCTAAAGCAATGTTTAAAGAGAATGTACCTGTATATTCAACAGGTTCTTGATCAGTTTCTTCTGTTGTACATGAAAAAAGACCTAGGAATAGGAGTATGCACAGTACTTGTGCTTTTAGAGTTGTTTGCATGATTTGTAAAATAGTTGCTAAATAATAGTTTATAGTTTTGTTAACCAGTTTTTATATTACAGTTAACGTAGCTTATCCTAAAAGTATGGAAAATTTATTAAAAAAGTTAAACTCAATAATATTATTCTCTTATCCACACAGAATCATATAGATAAGGTGATTTTCATTATTTTTAAAATGAATATTTATTCATATTAAGATAATGAACGTTTACAGGCACTAACTCAATCTAATTTGCTCCGTTAAGAATATATATAATTTAAGAAATAACTATTTTTAAAAACGCATTCATGAAAAAGTCAATATTAACTGTTTTAATCTCTTTGTTCTCTTTAGGTATCTTTGCTGAAAAGGTGGATAACATCCAGTCTTTTACAGTACAAGACAAATATCAAGAGTACGAATTAATTAATCATTTTAAGAACCTTACAAGTTCAGAATTTGATGAAGAAACAGTAATCACTGAAGATCAATTTCAAATTGTTAAAGAGATTCATCTTCATAACGAATACAAAGAATATACTGTTAAAGTAACAACAAACAGAAAAACAGATATTAGACTTGTTGAGTTTGTTACTATAGGAGAGGAACAAGCTGAACAGACAAAATAGTCTGATTTAGATATACAAAATTGAAGGTCAATTCATTTAAATGGGTTGACCTTTTTTTGTGTTTATAGATTTCAAAACTTTAAATTTTCTAAAAATATCATTTATAAAGTTAGATACCTTAAGGTATTTTATGAGACGAATAATTTATTTTAACTAATTATTAATAAATAATGCTAAAATGACGAAAATAGCACATTTTGTGTTTATTTTTGATCAAAATGTGTATCCTTTTTAGTTGGATCATATTGTATATTGCAAGCAAACAAATTATCTAAGCGTACATTTAAATGTATCTCTACATACATATTTAATGTTCATTAATTTTTGAAGTGAATTTATTTATAAGCAAACAAGTGTTTTTCTTAAACATCAACTATTATTATAGTAGTTCTACACGACTAATTTTTTAACATGAAAAAAGGAAATTTATTATTCTTAACCTTATTCGCATTTATAGGTTTAGGATGTCAAAAAAGCAACACAGACACATCATCTAAAAAAGAAGTAAAAAAGCCAAATATTATATTGGTTTATCTAGATGATTTAGGATACGGAGATATTGGAGTGAACGGAGCGAAAAGCTTTAAAACACCAAATATTGATGATCTAGCCAATGGAGGAATTAATTTTACAAACGGTTATGCTTCTTCTGCAACTTGTACACCATCAAGATATGCAATTTTAACAGGGCAATATCCTTGGAGAAAAAATGCAAGAATATTACCGGGTACAGCTCCATTATTAATAGATACAGCACAAGTAACATTACCTAAAATGTTACAGAGCGTGGGGTATAAAACAGCAATTATTGGTAAGTGGCACCTTGGTTTAGGTGGAGCGAACAAAGATTGGAACAAACATATTTCTCCTGGTCCTAACGAAGTAGGTTACGATTATTCTTATATTATGGCAGCAACTCAAGATAGAGTTCCTACTGTATATATAGAAGATGGTAATGTAGTAGGGTTAGACCCTAACGATCCGATAGAAATTGACTATAAAAACAATTTCCCTGGACAAACTTCTGGTAAAGAAAACCCAGAATTAACTACAATGAAATGGCATCACGGTCATAATTCATCAATTATTAATGGTATTCCTAGAATTGGCTTTATGAAAGGTGGTAAATCTGCTATCTGGAGTGATGTAGATATGGCAGATCATTTTCTAGGTGGTGTAAAAACATACATCCAAGAAAATGCAAAGTCAGAGAAACCATTCTTTTTAACGTATACAATGCAACAACCTCACGTTCCAAGAACACCACATCCTCGTTTTGCAGGTAAATCTGGTTTAGGTCCAAGAGGTGATGTAATCTTAGAAGCAGATTGGTGTATTGGTGAGTTAATGGCAACATTAAAAGAACAAGGAATTTTAGAGAATACTTTAATTATTTTCTCATCTGATAACGGACCGGTTTTAAACGATGGTTACAATGATGATGCCGTAGAAAAAATTGGAGATCACAAACCTGCAGGTCCATTTAGAGGTGGTAAATACAGCCTTTTCGAAGCGGGTACACACGTGCCATTTATTACTTATTGGAAAGGACAAATTCAACCAGCAACTTCAGACGCTTTAGTTTGCCAAATGGATTTATTCTCTTCTATTGCAGATTTAGTTGGAAGTGATGTTAAAGGTCCTGATTCTGAAGATATATTACCTGCATTCTTAGGTACATCTAAAGTAGGTAGAGAATCTTTAATTTTAGAAGCAACTACTAGAACATCTTTAAGAAAAGGTGACTGGATTTTTATTCCTGCTTATAAAGGCCCAGCACTTAATAAGCATGTTAATATTGAATTAGGTAATTCTAAAACGGTAGCACTTTATAATTTAAAGCAAGACCCGTCGCAACAAAATAATGTTGCAAAAGAAAATCCTGAATTAGTAGCTCAGATGCTTAAAGAATTTGAAACCTTAAGAGGTAAAGGTTATAAGAAAACAACCCAATTAGAATTGAAATAATTTATTGTTTTGTCTAGTCCGTCCATAGCGTTACAGATTTAGACTACTATATATTGATAGCATCGGGTGTAGACTCGGTGCTATTTTTACTTTTATAAGTTCTCATTTTTATTTCACTTTGCTGATGCATCTCAACAGGTGTCTTCATATAATTACTCCAATGAGGCCTTTCATTATTGTAAATATATACAGATTCTCTAATAAATTTATTCATCAAATCGAGATCATTAATTTTTATTCCTAAAATAAATTCTTGCTTAAGAATTCCGTTTATTCTTTCTGCTACCGCATTTTGATAAGGGTCGTAAGATTCCGTCATCGAGCACACTATTTTATTTTCCTGAAGATGTCGTTGATACTCATGACTACAATATTGTAGTCCTCTATCTGAATGATGTATCATTGGTAAATCAACATAGCTTCTATTGTGTACTGCTTCTTTTAATGCTGCAATAGCTCCATTTGCATTCAAACTATCTGATATATTTAACCCCATTATTTTCTTAGAATAGGCATCTGTTACCAAGGAGAGGTACATTGGGTTACTTCGCTCACCTATGTAAGTTATATCAGAAACTAATACTTGTTCAGGTCTTTTTATTTCCAAGTGTTCAATAAGATTTTTATGCTTTTTAAACCTGTGATGAGAATTTGTAGTGACATGATATTGTTTTTTAGGCTTGATATCGAGTCGATTAGCCCTCATGATATCAAAAAGCTTATCTCGACCTACATTTAGTAATTGCAATTCAGGAAGAAGTAATTGATATAATTTCCTTGTCCCTATTTTAGTTTGCTTCAAACGAATTTTTTTCACTAAGTCTACTACTTTAGATGCAATACTATTATTGTTTTTTACTTTCCTTTTCGAACGATAATAAATTTGTCGATTTAACCCAAGCAATTCACAAGTCGGTTTGACTCCTATTTTTTCTTCGTTTTTGAATTGGTCAACTGCTTGGGTAAAGACTTTTTTCTAATCGGAATATTAAACTCATCCTCAGCAATATCGATCATCATATCAAAGAAAATTGCTTTTTTATCTGTTACGTAGAGTTGTTTTTCTAAAGAAGCTTTTTGCTTCTCTAATAATAGAACCTTTTGTTCTAGCTCCAATAATTTTTGTTCTGGTGTCTTTCCCATTTTTAAATCAGATTTATTATCCCAATCTAAATTACCATACTTTCTTATCCAAGTACGGACCGTAGCATGACCTTGGATTCCATATTTAAGTCTTGCAGCTGTTATACCTATTTCTCCTCGTTCCACTTCATCTACAACTTGTAATTTAAAAGAGTAACTGTAATCTTTTTGTGTGCGCTTAGTGTACTGATATTCTTGATGATCATTCATAATGTTACGTTTTGTGTAACACTAATTCAGGACGAGACATTTTCTAAACACAAAAGGGAAGTCTATTTATTTAGGCTTCCTTTTTTTATTTCGATCAATCACATTACCAGTGATCTACATCATCTTAAACCAATGATTTCCGATAACGTATAAGAGTAATATTATTAATAGTTTTATGTACACTTAAAAATCATTTAACTATAGTATCATGGGCGATAACGGATTATGTGTTTTAATAAAGCAAGGAGCTACTTTAATTGATGTAAGAGAGAAAAAAGAATTTGACACTTTACACCTTGCAGAAGCTGTAAATATTACTTTAAAAGACTTAATTACAAGACCAGATGTCATTTCAGAATTGAGTTTTCCTTTAATTGTTTGTAGTGAAAATGGAGATTCATCTCTAAAAGCAAAACAATTCTTAAAAGAAAGCATGAATATAAATGTAGTTGATGCTGGCCCTTGGAAAAACCTCTGCGACAATTCATCGTCAACATTAGATTATTTATTCTAAACCATGGTTTAAAATTATTGATGAAAATATTTAAGATATACAAACAAGTCTCATCAAATTATTATTTGATGAGACTTGTTTTTTTATTTAGTCAACTTTTACTAAAGTAAGTAAACCATAACTATTTTCTGCAGATGATTGTGGCTGCAAATTGTATTTATTATTGGTCTGATTTAAACGAAGACTTCCGTTCATATCTAACTGAATTACATATTTAACATTAGCCGCAACTTCTAGGTTTTCATCAACCATAAATTCTAATCTAGGTTTTGTTATGTGTAAAGTAACAGGAGTGTCGTTACCTGTTTCTTTTACATAACTTTCCCCTGCTTTGTCAAGCTCTAGTTCTGCAACCTCTAAAGTACCAATAGGTAATGTTTCTTCTGTCCAGATTAAAGTATCTGTACTTTCAAAACTTAGTAAGTCAATTAAACATTCTCCTTCTTGCTTTATAAAATTAGCTGTTTGTCCGTTTACAACAACAGATAAACCAGAAACAGCAACTACAACAGAGTCTATTCCATCAATGCTTGTTCTTGTTCCAGAAATAGGAGAGATGTCACCTGCTTGTAGTGTAACATTTGTAGATGCGTATATATCGCTTCCTTCATCGTCTTTATTACAAGAAGTGAACATTGTACCAAGAGCAAAAATAGTAATTAATAATTTTTTCATAATCTAAATTTTTATTGTTTTCATTCTCTTATATCTAGTTTATAAAAATGTCACCATACAGATAAAAAAAAGTCACAGAAAAATTAATTTCTGTGACTTCCCCTATAATTAAGTATTCTACTTAAAATAACCTATACTGTATATAAATTAATTTTACTAGAGTACTTAGTAGAAAATATCTAAACAATTATTGAGCTTTCACCAAAGTAAGTACACCCGTTTTTGGAGCACCTGCAGTACCTTGTTGTAAAACATAATCGCCATTACCATTTTGAACTAATCTTAAGCTACCATCCATGTCTAATTGAATAATGTACTTAGTGTTAGCGGCAACAGCTGAGTCAGATTCAATTGTAAAATCTAATTCTTTGTGAGCTATTTTTAAGTTTACTTGTTCTGTTAAATCCGCTGATTCAACTACATAAGAGATATCATTTTTATCTAATGATAAAGTAGCATCTTCAACTTCTCCTACAGGAAGTGTTTCTTCTGTCCAGATTAAAGTATCTGTACTTTCGAAGCTTAAAAGATCAATATAACCGTTACCATCTTCTTTAGTATAAGTAACAGATTGACCATTTACATTTAGTGTTAGGGTAGAAACTGCAACAATTACAGAATCAACACCAGGAATTTGTTGTGCTGTACGAGTAGCAGACGGAGCAATTGAACCAGCTTCAAAAGAAACATCAGTTTTTGCAGTAGCTACATCGTCATCATCATTGTTACATGATGTAAACATAGCCATTGCGGCTAAAGCAGTAAATAAATACTTTTTCATTAGGGAAATTTTTGTAGTAAATAATTAAACAGTCGCGCAAATAAAGTTGTTTACTTTTTAATAAACAACTGAAATTCCATTTTCTTTTTTAAATGTCTTTCCAGGATATAATTCATTTTCATAAATAATTATATATATATAATCTCCAACAGGAACCTTTGTTCCTCTATAATAACCGTCCCAACCAAGTGTAGGATCTCGTAATTCTGTTTCGTCGGCATATTCTTTATAAAAGATAATCTCACCCCATCGGTTGTAAATAGTTAAATTAATATTTCGTAAATCTTTACCTTCAATAAAGAACGTATCGTTTAAACCATCACCATTTGGCGTAAATGCTGTTGGTGGTGTTATTTTAGGTGGACATAATTCTACAATATTAATATCAAATTCTTCTGTACAGTGGGTATCATTACTTAAATCTGTCATAACAACAGTATATGTACCTTCTTCATCAATTGTTAGTGTAGATGTAGTTTCGTTTCCATTTTGCCATACTATAGCATAATTAGCATTATTGGTGGCTGTAATATCAATCGTTGCATCATCATCAAAGCAGAAAGTAGTATCAGTTGGCATTATTGTTTCTGGCAACGGATTCATAATTAAGTTTATAGTATGTTCATACAAACAAGCTTCTGCATTTTCGTTGGCTTGAACCCATAATTTATAAGAATACTTACCTGCTTTATTTACTGTAATACTTAAAGTTGTTTCTCCTGTATCCCATTCAATACCTTTTATAACTCCTCGGTCCGATACAATTGATTGCAATTCAACATTAGAAAATTCACAAGCCACTTCAGTAGAAGAACCACTTCCATTTGGTAAAACAATAACTTCTAGAGAATCTATTGTAGGGCAATCTCTCTTATTAAAAGAGGTCACTTTATAAAACCTTGTAATGGTAGGAGACACACTAATTGTATTCGTTGTTTGTCCGTCTTCCCATTCCCAACGTACACCACCATTTATTTCTAACTTAACTGTTTGTCCATTACAAATATAAACTTGAGGTTTAAATGTTGTTTGAGGAACATTAATAACTTCAACTTGTTTTTGAAGTGTGTCTTGGCAACCTAAATTATTAGTAATTACTAAAGCAATATCATATATACCTTCTTTACTATATTTATGTTTTGCTAAATTATTTCCAGTAATAGAAGCGGTATTTTGATTGTTTGTATAATCGAAATACCATTCCCAATTTGCAATAGCATTTGGATTTCCAGATGTAGAAGAAGTACCATCTAGTTTAAACTCTTCATCCACACAAATAAGACTTGGTATTGTAAAATTGGCTGTTGGAGTAGGGTGAATAGTAATACTTTTACTAACAATAGTGCTAGTACAACCTAAAGAAGATGTAATTCTTAGTGCTATTTCATAATTCCCTTCCCCTATAAATTCCTTTGTTATTTGAGTATCTGTTGTACTCGCATCTGCTGTAAACGTTCCTAAATAATTAAAATCCCATTCATAAGTAGATGTACCACTTGGAATACCAGATTTTGAAGCGTCAAAAACAACATCTTGACGCGCACAACCAATTGCTTGTACTAAAGAAAAATCTGGAGAAGGAATCCTTTGGAAATACACTTGTACCGTATCTATACCCGGACAAACATTTGGCATTGCATTATTTACTGTGGTCAATACAACATCTGCGGTCATTTCATACGTATCGGTATTGAATACTGGACCTGAAACGGTATAATAAAAAGCAGAATTACTACTACCTGAAAGTGTACCACCAACAGTATTTAGTATTTGCCATGAGTAAGATATATTAGATTGTTGTGCAAAAGAAGAATTTAAAGTTAAACTCCCAGTTTCACAACTTTCTTGCCTTGCTGTAGGTAAACCAACCAGTGGAGACCTATGAATTGTAAATGAATATCTTTTTGTACTTGCAGCACCTGTACAATCTTGTTTGTTTTTATTTGATACAGTTACGTCTACATCAAAAGTAATCTGTTGAGTTCCAATATTAAGGTAATCTGTATCATTTAGAGTTACGGCTAAATTCTGATCTACAAAGTTATTAATTATTGATGTAATATGATTAATACCTGTAGTAGAAGCACCGTTTATACTACCACCAACTAATTGCCAATTGTATAAATAATCAGCAGAAAAATCTTCCGTTCCAAATGGGTAGATTATAACAGGTACTGCAGAACAGCCTTCGGCAGTAGCATCTGGAATTATAATTTCCGGAATTCTTGTAAAGTTGATAGTATACTCTTGCGTTGCTAGACAAGTTGGGAATAATTTATTGGTTGAATTTAGTGCAATAACCATTGTAATTAAACCAGAACCATTGTCAAAATCATTGTTATTTACACTAATTCCATTTAAAGTATTTGATGTACTTCCATTGAAGGTTGTCAATTTAGCAAGTCCAGTAGTATTGGCTCCTGATATAGATACAATATTCCAATTTAAATCAAATAATAATTCTTCTGAAACAATACCAGTCAAGTTCATTATAGCTTCCGAACAGATGGTAAATAAATGTGTGGTAGAATATTCTGCACTTCTTGATAAACGAATATTTATTGTTTTAGTATCATCTAAACAACTACCAGTTTGTGCCACAGTAATTGTGCCATCAATAATAGAGCTTCCTGCAGCAAAAGTAACATTATTAAGCGTTAAGCCAGATTGATCTACTCCATTAGGTGATATTATGAAAGACCCGCCAGTTACTGAGGTTGCCCATGAATAATTAATTGATGCAAGTGGATCTGAATTTGGTGTAAAAATAGTAATTGAATTTACACCATCAACACATTCTTCAAAATCAACAATAGGAGCTAAAGATACCTTTCTATTTATAGTAATAGGATAGGTTTGCACTACATTAGAACATGTTCCAGAAATACTTAAAGTTACTTGTGCAGTTATAAGATCACTTCCATCATTAAAATTTATGTTTGTAGCATCTATTCCAGACAATTGATTTCCTTTAGTAATTATATCAAAAGTACCGCCAGAAAGAGAAGTATTGTCTAGTGACCATACATAGTTCCATGTATTAATTGTTTCTGTTAAACCATTATATAACTCATAGTTATTACCCTCTTCATCGAATGCACAAAGTGTTGATAATACAATATCTGTTGGCTCAATTGTTCTAGTTATTGTTAGCGGTAAATTTAATGGATAGTTACCACAAGCACCCGCAACATCTAATTGAATTGTACCTGTAATTTCTGTACTGCCATCATCAAAATTTACATCATTAAAAATTAATTCTGATTGGTTGTTACCTTGTTGTGCAACAGTTAAAGAACCCCCATTTAGGTTAATAATACTCCAAGTATACACATAGCCCATAATAGCTTCTGTATTACCCGAAATTGCTATATACCCATTTTGACCATCCGAAAGACAAACATCCACAGATGGGGCCGTTGTTGCTTCAGGCATACGACCAATAATTAAAGGAATATCTTTCGTTTCTAAATTACATCCCGAATTATTTTTCACCCTAAGTGTTGCTTTAATTTGAGAGCTTGAAAGATCAAAATTAATAGAATTAAGAAGTAATCCAGAATTATCAGTGCCTTGTGCCAATATACTAAAAGTACCTCCGATTGTTGTTGCAGGAATCACTTCCCAAGTATAATCAATTGTATTAATGATCTCACTTAAACCTGTGAACACCTCTACATTTTTAGCCCCTTCTAACTGACATATATCTATTTGATCTGGAAAGAGAGACATATCAATTTTTCTATTAATGATAATGTCAAAAGAAGTGGCTTGGGCTTGGCAACCTCCTGTTGTGGTAACATCTACTGTAAAAGAGAGAACTTTGGAATTTGTATCAAAATCTACATTGTCTAATGCTAAGCCTGAGTTGTTGTTACCATATGGTGATAAGACAATAGTACCACCAATTAATGAATTGTTTTGTATAGACCATGTATACCCAACACCTGTTAGAAGCTCTGTTGATGCGGTAATAATATTCTCGTTTGTAGCTCCTTCTAATAAACAGAGTAGTTGATTTGAATATGTAGAGATATCAGGGATTCTATTAATTTGAATAGGAACTTGAACCGTTTGGAAATCACAATCTCCGGCTACTTGTAAAGAAATTTCGCCAGTTATTAGTAATGAATTGTTATCGAAACTTATGGTATTAGCAGTTAAACCAGAATTACTATTTCCACTACTTACTGTACTAAAAGCACCACCATTTAAGTTTACAGGAGCGGTTCCCCAAGTATACGTAAAACCAGGGATTGTTTCTGTTAAAGCTGCTAATAACTCTTGATTTGTAGCACCATTAACAACACATAGAGTAGTTAAAGTAATGGCATTAGTATCTACTTTTCTATTAATTGTAATAGGGTAGGTTTCACTAAATGTTGTGCAAGTACCAGAAACCGTTAAAGTTGCTGTACCTATTATTTGTATACTACCATCATCAAAATTAATCGTACTAATATCTAATCCTGAGTTTTGAATTCCTTTCTGATTTATATTAAAAGAACCACCAGTTACAGTACTTGCATTAAGTTGCCATACATAATTAAAACCTGGTAATGTTTCTTTTGTTCCAGCATATACTTCAAAATTATTTGGATCATTATCTAAAGCACACACATCTAATAAATTTATAGATGAAGGTGCAATTGATCTATTTATCGTTAATGGTAAATTAAGTGGGTAGTTTCCACAAGCATTGGCAACATTTAAAGTAATTGTACCTGTAATTTGTGTAGCCCCCGTTGCAAAAGTGACGTTATCAAAAACGAGTTCAGAAAGATTGTTACCATTTTGACTAAACGTAACAGAACCTCCATTTTGATTAATTACATTCCATGTATAAATAAAATCTGTTACTGCTTCTACATTTTCTGGAATTGCAATATAGGCAGTAGTTCCATTAGGCAAACAAACATCTACTTGTGTTAATGTTGTTGCTTCTGGCATTCTGCTAATAGTTACAGGAATTGTTTTTGATTCTAAACTACAACCAGTAGTGTTAATTACTCTTAACTGTGCAGTTATTACATTGCTAGAAATATCAAAATCTATTGTATTAAAAACTAACCCAGAATTATCTGCTCCTGTACTCTCAATTAAAAAAGTACCGCCTGTACTACTTCCTGTAATTACCTCCCAAGTATAAGAAAGATTATTTACGGTTTCTGTTAGATTATTAATTACTTGTAGTCCGGTTGTCCCTTCTAACTCACACATTGTTAAAGATGTGGGAAACAAATCCATATTAACCTTACGATCAAGAATTAAATTAAATGATGTAGAAACATCTTTACAACCACCAGTAACAGTTACATCTATCGTTGCTGTAATTAAATCACTTGTGTTATCAAAAATAATATTTTCTAAAGTTAAACCAGAATTATTAGAGCCATTAGGTAGTAAAGAGAAGTTGCCACCATTTATTGATGCACCACTTACAGACCAACTATAATTTACATCTGTCAACATTTCTGTGCTTGGTGTAAATATTACTTCAGAAACTGAATTTTGTAAAACACATAGATTCTGATTAGTGAATATTGAAAGATCAGGGATTCTATTTATATTAATTTGTTTGGTAACCGTACTATTATCACAACTACCAGCTACGGTTAAAGTTATATCAGCAGTAATACCAAGTGAATTATCATTGAAATCAATAGAATTAATAACTAATTGAGAATTATTATTACCTGCTGAGGAAACACTAAAAGAACCACCAGTACTATTTGTTAGTACTCCCCATGTATAATTAAATCCTGGAATGGTTTCTGAAATACCTGTAAGTACTTCTTGATTTGTAGCCCCATCTACTACACATAAAGTATTTAAATTAATTGCATTTAAATCTACCTTACGATTGATTATAACAGGTAGGGTAGTAGTAATGTCATTACAAGATGTTGTACTTACTGTAAGGGTAATATTTGCAGTAATCTGTGCACTATTGTCATCAAAATTAATATTCTCTGCCGTTAATTCAGAATCTTGGTTTCCATTTGGTAAAATTGTAAAAGTTCCTCCATTTAGAGATCCTGCATCTAGTTGCCAAGTGTAATTCCAATCCGTTAGAGTTTCTGTAATTCCAGAAATTAAAATTCCTGTATCATTATTATCAGTAGCACATAAGGTTGTGAATGCCCAAGAAGATAAATCGGGTTCACGATGAATTGTAAAACTAACAGTATGCGGATAAGGTCCACAAGAATTGGCTACGGTTAATAAAACAGTACCTGTAATTGTTGTACTGTTGGTATTAAAAATAAGATTATCTAGTTGTAAACCAGAGCTATTATTACCATATCCACTAAAATCAGCCTCACCTCCAATAAAAGTTGTTTTATCATATGACCAATTATATGTAAATCCACTAACCAACTCAGAAAATTCGGTAACTACAATTTCATTTGTGGCTGTAGTAGGTAAACAAATTTCAAAATTATTTACGTTTACTATTGAAGGACGCCTGCCAATATGTAAAGTAATATCTTTACTTTCTACAGAACACCCATTTGTATTTTGCACACGTAAAACAGCATTAATATCTGCACTACTAGGATTTATAGTATTATCAAAAGTAATGTCATTAATTTGTAAACCAGAATTATCTGTGCCTTGTGCAAAAAGGGTAAATGTACCGCCCGATATGGAAACTACAGACCAAACATAATCTAAGCCTGTTACAGTTTCAGCTAAAGGAGAAACTAAAGAAACGTTTGTTTCACCATCCAATTCGCAAATATCATAGGCTGCTGTAAATACACTCATGTCAACGGCTCTATCAATTATTAGATTGAAAGATGTAGTTACAGGAGTACACCCACCAGAAATTGTTACATCAATTATGCAAGATAACTGCGCAGAAGAAGGGGCAATTGTATCATCAAAATGAATATCATCTATAATTAATCCCGAATTATTATTTCCATTAGGTCTTAATGTAATAGTACCCCCAGATAATGATCCTCCTTGAATAGACCAAGTATAATTTATTCCTGATAAAGTTTCTGTTGATGGCACAATGACCATCTCATTATCTGTGTCTTGAATTGCACAAATAGTAGCGTCAGAAATACTAGAAACATCTGGTAATCTATTAATTTCAATCGGAATTGTTATAGAAGAAGCGTCACAAGATCCTCCGACAGTTAATGTAACCTCAGCAATAATTTGATTTTGATTGGAACCAAAATTAATATTATCAGCAGTTAATCCTGAAGCATTATTACCAAAACTGTTTAATGTAAAAGTACCCCCGTTGATTATATTTACAGCACCCCAAGAGTATGTAAAACCAGGTATGTTTTCTGATATCTCTGCAAGTAAAGTTTGATTTGTCGCTCCATTTATCACACAAAGATCAATAAACGATAGACTAGTGATATCTACTTTTCTTTCGATTGTAATAGGGATAGTTTTAGTTTCTGTATTACAGTCTGTAGTTACAGTATATACTAAGTTTCCAGAAATTATTGAGCTATTTGTTGTAAAAGCTATATTCGATATATTAACACCAGAATTATTACTTCCTGTTGTAACAATATCAAAAGTACCACCTATTTGTGGATTTCCATCTTTCGCCCAAGAGTATGTTGTATTCGCTATGTTTTCTGTAATTGGTGAATAACCTACTAAAGTCCCGTTATCATTAAAAGAACATAATTTAAGTGAGGTGTAAGTACTTGAATCAATTTTTCTTTTGATACTGAAAGTTGTAGAAGCCGCTTTATCTACACAATCCGGCGTTTCTTGTAATAATGTAATTGTACCTGTTATTTCGTCACTTCCATCTGCAAAATCAATTTGATCAAACAAGAGTCCAGAGTCAATTACTCCATATTGAGTTAACCCTAAAATCGATCCACCACTCGTGCCACTTAAAGACCAAGTTGATGTTACACCTGCTAGTGAAGATACGTTTTCTGCATACGCAATTACATTAGTTTGCCCATCAAATTCACATAAAGCCTGTGGTGCTAAGTTTATATCATCTGCTTCTAAATCTATTCTTACAGGGATTAGCTTTTCAGTAAAACCACAAATGGCATCTAGGTTAGTAATTGTTAGACGCAAGGTTGCGGTAATAACAGTACTACTTGCATCAAAATTAATATCATAAAAATTTAAATCCGATTGATCTGTTTTATTGTGATCAGTAGGAGGTGTTGGTAAATTAAATGTACCGCCAGAAGGAGCCACAGAAAAAGACCAATTATACGTATAGTTATTTAAAGCTGTTGAATTACCACTATCAACTAATTCATCATCATTTGCCGTAAATGAACATAATGAAATACTATAGTCGCTAATTTTTACAATTTCTGGAATAAGATGAATTGTAAATGGAACTGTTTGTGTAAAAGTACCACAACTAGCATTTGGAATGGCAACAGTAACAATTAAATCTCCAGTAATGACAGTAGAGGCAGGGTCAAAAATTATATTATCGAATTCTAAAGCAGAATTATTATTTCCAGAAGGGTCTAATACTATTGAACCGCCAATTACATTAGCAGTATTCCAAGTGTAATTGAAATTATTAATTAAGGTTGGCTCTTCAGTATAAATAACATGATCTGTGTCGTTAGTGTATTTACAAAATTCTAAAGCAGAAGCATACCTAGTCATATCTGGTATTCTATCTATTGTAACAGGTATTGAAATAGATGGAATAGTACATAAAGCACTTGCACTAGTTACAGACAGTTGAAGCGTTCCAACAATCTGATTACTTGCACCTGTAAATATTATATTATCGAATTCTAAACCAGATTGATCAGTGCCCTTTACATCTAAATCAATTGTTCCACCAGAGATACTTACAAACGACCAATTATAAGTAAAATCATTTATTGCAGTTGCATTTTCTGTAAAAATAGATTGATCTGTAGTTGCATTAAGTAAACAAAAATCAACACTTGATAATGCTAAAGTATCTGGTAATCTATTAATAGTAATTGGAAAAGTTGTTGATAATGTACCACAACTACCTGCAGCTCCAGTAACAGTTATTGTTGCAGTACCTGTTATTTGTGAACTACCTGCATTAAATGTTACGGTGCTAAGTGATAATCCTGAATTTTGCGTACCAAAAGTTGATGTTCCTATTGTACCTCCAGTAACCGTTGTAGACCAATTATAAGTATATCCTGTTAAGGTTTCACCTTGTTCTGCCGCAATTGTTTCTGAAACTGCTCCATCTGATAAACAATATGTTTGTGCTGATAAAGAAAGAGCATCTGGTAATCTATTTATTGTTATTGTAACATCTTTGGTAGCTCCTGTACAACTAGCATCCATACCATTTACTGTACCCGTTAAAGTAGCAGTAATAAGAGTTGAATTTGTACTGAAATTAATATCATTTAATAAGACACCAGAATTATCTGCTCCTGTACCTTGAACTGTTACTGAACCACCAGAGATATTACTTATTGACCACGTATAATTGTAAGTATTTATAATTTCTGCATTTACAGGAAAAAGACTAACGTTAGTAGCTCCATCCGTCTCACAAATTTCAGTATCAATTATTTCTAGTCCATCAGGTAATCTATGTAATGTATAATTAAAAGTAGCTGTTGATGTAGCACAAGCCCCTGATAACCCCGATACAGTTAATTGAACTGTGCCTGATATTACATCGCTAGTTACGTCAAAATTGATAGTACTAAATCTCAAACCACTATTGTCGTTTCCATAGCCCACCAAAGCACCTGTAGAGCCACCCGTTTCTATTCCAATTTTTGACCATGAATACGATATAGTAGGAAGATCCTCTGTAGATGGAGTGATCACATCAATACTAGTTGTTCCTTCTAAAATACATATTTCAAAATCAGTTAAGTTAGCTAATGCGTCAGGATTTCTATTAATTGTAATAGGAATAGAAAGTGTATTCCCACATGAAACATCTAAACCATTAATTGTTAAATTTAATGTAGCTGTGATAAGTTCACTTCCCGTTGTAAAATCGATTGTAGTAAAATCGAGACCACTATTATTATTACCTTTTTCTAAAACACCAAACGTACCACCAGTAATACCTGATATTGTCCAATCATAAGAATATCCTACAAAGAAATCTACATTTGGAACTACTGCTTCATAAGAAACCGTTCCGTCAGAAATACATGCATTAATGGCAGTTAATGATAATTGATCTGGTTTTCTATATACTGTAAATGGTATTGTGTTTGTAATACTACCACATGCTACATTCACTCCTGTAATTGTAACTTCTAAATTACCACTAACAGAAGTTGCGTTAGATGTAAAAGAGATGTTTGTAAATTCAACACCAGATCCATCTGTTCCTATTGGGTTGATTGTAACAGCACCATTTGTAACTCCCGAAACTACCCAATTATAAGTTGTACCATTTACAATGTCATTTCCTATATTTGGAGCAATAATTTCAATATTATTGTCAGGATTAAAGGCACATGTTACTGCAGAAGTTAGAGCTGATAATTCTGGCAACCTATAAATTGTAATTGGAATGTCATTCTGAAGAATACCACAACTGGCATTTGCTCCAGTTACAATGAGTCTTG
Source organism: Flammeovirga pectinis (assembly GCF_003970675.1). Lineage (GTDB taxonomy): Bacteria > Bacteroidota > Bacteroidia > Cytophagales > Flammeovirgaceae > Flammeovirga > Flammeovirga pectinis. The sequence goes on along the minus strand of NZ_CP034563.1, from coordinate 1,091,408 downwards.
CTGTTGCTGTTATTGTATTATTATTTCCAGTGAAAGAAACATTATCAAGATTTAAACCAGAATTTTGAGTACCAAATGTAGATGTATTTATCGTACCATTTGTTTCGTTTAATATTTGCCAAGAATAAGTGTACCCGTTTAAATTTTCTATTTGATCTGCTGCAATAATCTCAGTAGTTACACCATTTGTTAAACAGAACATTTGTGCTGTTAAGTTAATTGCATCTGGAACTCTATATATAGTAACATTAAAATCTTGTGTAGAAGAAGCACAACTTGGAGCAACTCCAGTAACAGTACCCCTAATTATAGCTGTAATTTCAGTCTCACCACTTGTAAAGTTAATATCATTAAGTAATAAGCCAGAACCATCAGCCCCTGTACTTGCTAATGTAAGAGTTCCTCCATTTGTTGTTAAAATAGACCAAGAATAGGTATAGCTGGTGATAATATCTGTATTAACTGCTTGTACTTGAAGGTTTGTAGCACCATTTAGTTGACAGCTTGCAAAGTCAATTACTTGTAAACCATCAGGTAGTCTGTGTATAATATAATTAAAAGTTTGAGGTGATGTAGAGCAATTTACACTCGCTCCATTTACACTAACTTCTACTGTACCCGTTATAACTTCACTACCTGTAGAGAATACGACATTAGTAATTTGCAAACCACTATTGTCATTTCCATAAGGAAGTAAAGTTACCGTTCCACCATTTTCTGATTGTTTTAACCATGAATAACTTAATGTAGGGTAATCTTCGGTATAAGGAGAAATAATATCAATATTGGGTGTTGAATTTTGTAATAAACAAGTTTCAAAATCAATTAAATTAGACAATACATCAGGAGACCTATCAATAGTTAGTGGTAGTGCCATTACATTACCACAAGTAGCATCTAATCCATTTATAGTAAGATTAATTGTACCTGTAATTTGCTGACTGTTAAAATCAAAATTTATTGTATTTAGTGCTAATCCACTATTATTATTTCCATTAGAAGAAATGCTCCCAATAGTACCACCAGAAAGACCACTAAGTGACCATACATAATTAAAACCACTGAAGTTATCGGTGTGTGCTGTAATTGCATTTAATAAAGTGTTGCCATCTTTTGAACAAACAGCGACAGAATTTGTATTTAAAATATCTGGTCTACGGTATAAAGTAAATGGAATGGAAGTGGATGTAGCTGCACAAACAGCACCTGTAATCGTTAAGTTTATTGTGCCAGTTAATTCAGTTACATCAGTATTAAAATTGATAGAATTAAACTCAATACCAGAATTATCTGTACCTAAAGTCCCTAATAATAAACTTCCATCAGTAGGGGTATCTAAAGTATAAGTCCAATTATAATTAAAACCAGCTATAATATCAGCGGATAAATTAGGTGCAATAATTTGAATGTTAGAAACATTATTATCTACACATATAAAAGATGGTATGGTATTAATTGCACTGGGAATTTTATCTATAGTAATTGCAATAGTAACAGTAATATCTCCACAGCTATTTCCTGTATTAACAACCAATTGAGCAACTCCTGTAATTTGTTGTTGATTGGCGTTAAAGTTTATGTTGTCTAAATTAAAACCTGTTCCATTGGCACTCGGAGTTACATCGAAAGAGCCATTATTTACTGAAACTTTTGACCAAGTATACGTATATCCTATAATTGGATTAGCATCTTCAGTAATTCCAATCACATTAGATGTACCATCTAAAGCACACAAAATCAAATCACTTAAATTAAGTTGATCTGGTTGTCTATTTATTGTAATTGGTATTGATGTGGTTGTACAACTTGTATTGACACCTGTTACCGTTAAATCTAAAGTTGCATTAATTACTGCAGAAGAAGTATTGAAATTTATTCCTGTAAGTGACACTGCTGAATTATTATTTCCAGAACCTAAAACACTTAAAGTTCCGCCAGTTATTCCACTTAATGACCAAGAATAGTTTACGCCTGTACTTACTATTGCATTTTGATTTCCGATTTGAATTGAAGCTGTTCCATCAAGCAAACAGATTTCTAAAGGATTTGTAACGTCAGTTAAAGTTGAATTTATGAATTGAACATCTATTTGGAAAGTACTTCCTGGGCAACTACCTACACCACCTGAAACGGCAACATCAAAAGTAGCGTCAATAAATAATGTATTAGGGTCAAATTGAATATCAGTAATTGTTAACCCACTAGAATTTGTACCAGAACCATTAAAAACAACAGTACCTCCTGTAATCGTATTTATTGACCATGTATAGGTAAATGGATCTGTAGTTTGTGTAATTATTTCGCCTAAATTTTGACCAGAAATAGCACAAATTTCAACTAATCCTGATATAGATGGTTCAGGAGTTCTATAAAAAGTTAAAACAAAAATATCAGATTCATCATTAGAAGTATCTCCACAAGAGGAAACTCCTTTTACTGTAATGGTAATTTCATTTTCCCCAACATCAAAAGCTGTATTATTAACAGTTAATGTTAATTCTGAAGCTCCTGAATTTGTCGCATTTGTAGCTGCTGTTTGGTAATCATTTAATGCTGAAGCTGTTGTACCTGTTGTACTTTCTATAGACCATTGTGGAGAAATTGCAGCGTTATTAGGTAAATTAGCTACATCAAAAGTAGAGCGAATAGTGGCACTTTGTGAACCTCCGCTTGGTATACAAGAATCATATGGATCTACAGATAACGTAATAGGAGGCGCCGTATAATAACCTACAGAAACATTTTTGAAATTATAACAAGATGTAGCAACTTCACTATTATTATTAGGATCTTCTGTACAACCAACTTCCCAAACTTCAACTTTTAAAGTTGCAAATGATATTCCATTATTTATATTTTTATCACCTTGTATTTTTACATTGTCTCTATCCGTTTGTCCTGTAAAGTGTAAATCGCCAGTAATATCAAAGAGTGTCCATTTATAATTATAAGTTTTACTTGCGTCTAATCCTGTTAATTGATAATTTATGGTACCATTATTTGTTTTTTGACACAGTAAAATATCATCAATAGAAATAAAAGGCTGTGCATACAAATCCACACCTATTACCATTAAGGTAAGTAAAATTAGATTTTTTATATAGTGTATCGATTTAAGCATTTTTTATTGTAATGAAGTTGGTATCTAGTATTTTTAATTTACCCATGGAGTAGAACAGGGTAATAGTTGTGCTTTCTTTTTCTTCTTCTTTCTATAATCCTTGTATATATTAAGATCATATCCTAAAGATATCTCATGTGATATTGCACCTTGTTGTGGTAATCTAGTTAATGTCCAATCCATGCTATAGCCAAACTTTAAACGTTGAACCTTTACACCAATCATTGCTATAATTGCATCATGATTAATAGCTTGTGCATCATTCTGTTTAATTAAAGGTAATCCTCTATACCAAATACCTATAAGAAGTGGCGATAAGTTAGCATAAGCACCTAGGCTTAATTGAGTAGCTTGCCCTTGTTGCATAAATAAGACGACTGGCGAAATAGATTTACCTGTATAACTTTTAACCGTTTGTCTTCTATTAGCGTATTCTAATGGAATAACGTAGCCGCCCATTAAAGAAAATTTCATGGGATAATGTTGTTTACCACCCATAAAAGAAACATTCGGCGAGTTGATATGATGAAGAGCCAAACCTCCCCAAAAACCACGTCCGTAAACTAACATTCCTGCAGAAATATCGGGAGCAAAAGCATTGTCATTTAATAACGTCTCTGCTGTAGGACCTCCAATTGTTCCTCCAGTGCCAATCTGATCGCTAAATAATAAATTATTGAACGCCAAAGAAGATTGCATAAAACCTAATTGTAATCCAAAATTTACTTTTAGGTTATTAGAAATTGATAATAAATAACTACCAATAACTTCAACAGAAGTATTCGTAAAACTTTGTGAACCATTTACAGTCGACCTGTCTTGTCGGATTGTTCCACCAAGAGCAATATTTTTTGAAGGGATATATTGGTCATATCCTACCATATAAGTTTCAAAATTGGCTGGTAAACCTACCCATTGATTTCTATAATTTAATGTCGCTCTTCCATCGTAAGTATTTCCTGCCATAGCCGGATTTAAATATAATGGAGCGGCATAAAATTGCGAAAATTGAGGGTCTTGAGCGTTTACAGCCAATCCAAGTAATAAAAAGATTGATAATAGGGGAATCAACCTTTTTCTTATGCAGAATTGGCACATATTTATATAAGTTACAGTTCTTTTTTTTGTAAGTACAAATAGATAAACTTAATCTGTTATTTATATATACGTTAATACCATGCCAAAAAGTATATTTGATAAGTGAAATTAATAATTAAAATATTACAAGAATGCTTTTTGTCAGTATTACTCTTTAAAAGGATTAATTCATTCATCATTTATCATGATATGAAGATTTGTTTATACTAATCATAGTTTTATTACTAAATTTAAGTACATATCATTTAAAGTCGGTTTAAAACTCACTTATGTGAACTTTAAAAACGTACTAATAATTTTAAATTTTTGATACTAAAATCAAAAATTTAAAATTATTGAATATATATAATTTGTTATAACTCATATTAGTTTGATATTTAACAATAGACTAGACTGTTAAAAATGATTACGTATACATCTAAATCAGCTTACCCGTATAATTTATATAAGGGGTTTTCCGAATATTATGATGGCTTATGGAAGCCCCCAATTTTGTCTGTAAAAGATATTTTCGGAAAAATAAAAGCAACTTCTTTCGAATATAAAAATTCATTTTGTGTAAGCTTAATTGAAGCAGAAGTTGACAAAACTATTACTATTAAATTCTTACCCTCTAATGAAAATATAATCACTATTAGAATTGGGATAAAAGGAGTGTGGTCTTATGATTCCAATTTTTCTAAAGGGAATAACGCAGGTATAAGCATATATAATTCTGTACAAGGGTATACTATAATTTATCCAGAAAATGATATCGTAAGATGGTTTGTAATCAGTTTTCCATCTGATTATTTAAAAGAACCACAGCATAAATATGGATTGGTACTGAATGAGCTCTTTTCTAGTACTGAACCGTTTTATTATTTTCAAGATTTAGATCCAAAAATTGAATCATTGATTATGGATTGTTACAATGTAATAGACAATAAAGCGGAGGCACATTGTCTGTTTATGTCTAGAGCTTATGAGATAATTATGCTTTTAAATCAACAGCTTGTTTTAAAAAACGAGAAAACTAAAGCTATCCATCCAGATGATTTAGAAAAAATGAGTAAGCTAAAAGTGAAGATCTTAAGTGATTTATCCTCAACTCCTGTCATTCCAGAAATTTGCAAAGAGGTTGGTATGAGCGCATCAAAATTAAATAGACTATTTAGAGAAGTATATAAAACATCTATCAACTCCATGTACAATGAATACCGAATGATTGAATTGTATAATCAGATTAAACACTCTTCAAAAAGCTTAAGTGATTTAAGTAATGAACTAGGATATACTAATCAGTCTTACATGAGTAGAAAGTTTAAAAAGAAATATGGTATATCTCCATCTTCCATTAGAAATAATTAATAAGGAGAGTAGTATTTTGATGTGTTAGAGGACTTAAAATCTTTCTTTTGTATAAATAGTACTTATTTTTGTTCTATTAAGGTTATAAAATACACTTATATCACTTTATATTTGAGTCACGAACATTTTTTAATAATACTACGATGATGAGATACTTTTTAGTGACTATTGGTTTATTCTTACTAGGAGTGAACTGTTTTGCTGATAAAATTCAATTTGAAAATAATTTCAATAATTATTCTTCTGGAACTTTAATAGCTAAAACTGGTTTTAAAATTCAATATAACAAAAGTTATAAGGGAGAAGTAATTGGAGAAATTGCTAAAGATAATAGCAATGGTTACCTCAAATTAATAACAACAGCCAATGGTGCGGCTAATATTCAGTTATTAAAGAATATTCAGGTAAAGCCAAATACGAACTATACATTTAGTGTAAAGACAAAATCGAGTTTAAAAAGATACATTGCTGTTAGAGACAATAAAAATGCCTCTACATTAATAAAATCTGACTTATTTCAATCAGAAAATGAGAATGAATGGATTACTACAACGGTTACTTTTAACTCTGGAAGTAATTCCCAAATCAAATTGGTTGTTTATCAAAACTGGTCTGGTACTTTAGCAATTGATGATTTTGAGGTAATCAATAAAGGGGAGGAGAAAATAATTGTTACAAAACCTACTCCTAGAAACTATTACTTGAGTGCAACAATAGGAAGTGATAAAAATAACGGTGAGAAAACATCACCTTGGAAAACGTTAGAAAAAATTACGAATACAAAGTTACATCCTGGAGATACTGTTTTCTTTAAAAAAGGAGATCGGTTTGATGGACACTTTGTAGTTAATGGTTCTGGTAACATTAAACAACCGATAGTTGTTTCATCTTATGGAAAAGGTGCACTGCCTATTATTACTGGTGAAGTAGGAGAGAAACAAGGTGGTGATTATAGAGAGGCAATTCTAGTTAAAAATAACGACCATATTTCTTTTGAGAAGATAGAAGTACACAACGAAAGAAAGAGCAATAGAAAGGGAATTAGTGAACAAGATGCTTATGCTATCTTAATTTTAAATACAAATAAAACTACAATGGAAGATTTTAGCTTCGATAAGGTAGTTTTTAGAAATGTATATGCCCCTAAGCCTGTATTAAAAGAAAAAGGAGAACAAGCATTTAATAATCTTGAGGTATCTGCAGTTACTTTCCTTACTAATAGAAATGACGTTGGAGACATTAAACAAATCCGAGATGTGATTATGCAAAACTGTTATTTCGAAAATCTACAACGTTTGGGAGTACACATAAAGCATAAAGGTGCAGCAAAAGGAATAGGAACAGAAGAGAGTAACTCCAATGTGAATTTTGTTTTTAGGAATAATGAATTTCATCATACTGGTGGTACTTGCATTTTACCAATTAGAACATATAATTGTTTAATAGAGGGGAATATCTTTAATTATCCAGGCGATAATTCAGACCATAGAATGCCAGCAAGAGGTAGTTCTGTTTGGACTTGGAGATGTGTAAATACGGTTATTCAATACAATCAATGTTTACATATTCGTGGTTATCTAGATTCTCATGGTGTACATATCGATCATGAAAATGTAAATACATTTATTCAATATAATTACATGGAAGATTGTGAAGGAGGATTTGTAGAAATTCTTGGTGGAAACATGAACTCCGTCTATAGATATAATGTATCTGTGAACGATGGATGGAGAAATAATCTAAAATGGAAGACGAGTAACCATACTATTTGGTTAAACAGTAAAACACCTGGAGGGCATCATTTGCCAGATAATAACTATATCTATAACAATACAATATATATGGATTCTGCTTATGCAACATCTATAGATATGAAGGGCTTAAACTCTTATGTTTTCAATAACCTTTTTTATATCAAAAAGGGTAGTATTGGTACTAAACAAGTATTGATTGAAGACAATGGTGGAGAAATTTTTATAAGTAATAACTACTATCATGGAGATGTTGCTTATAAATTTACTTCACAAGATAAAAAATCTATAAAAGGAAAAGTAAACTTCTTAAACGTTGACAATGGTTCTAGAGATGGATTTATTACTGAGGGAGGAAGCACAATTATTAATGCAGGAATTAATAAAGCTGGTCCTGAACTACCGGGTGCTCGTACGGGTATTTTTAAATATGTATCTAGTCAACCTCGCATAGATTTTTATGGTAATCCTATCAACCCAAATGATCCTACACCAAATATTGGAGCTTGTAACTTGAAAGTTAAAGCAGGTGATAAAATTAGTACATCAGAAATTAAGTTAACACGTTCTGATGCGGTAGGTGTGTACGATTTCAATGTACAAATGGATAGTCAAGTATTATCTGTAGAAGTGAATGCCTCAATTCAAAATTGCTCTGTAGAGGTTTTTGACAAATATGGAAGAATTAGAAAGTACGTTATAGAAGACGATACTAAAACAATTGCATTACCTCTACTTACTGGTAAATGTTACATTAGAGTAAATTACAATGGTTATGTAATTACTAAAGCTATTAATGTAGCGGGGTAATATTGCACCAATTTTATAAAAAAACGGGTAAGATTATTTAACTATAATCTTACCCGTTTTTTGTGCTTTCAATAATATTAAAAATCAACAATTTCTTCTGCTACCATTACACTTTGAATATAGGCAACAACTTCATCGTGCTCCTTGTACGTTATATACTTAAGAAAATCTTCTTTAGAGTTGAAAGTAATATACATTCCCACATCAAAAAAAGAAGCACCATAATTACCTACATTCACCCCAACATCAAGTACTTTGATTTCGGGAATAACGTCTTTAAGACTTTCTAATTTTTCTTTTACAATTATAGAAAGTTCAGCTTTTGATTTACCTTCTACGTTGTCTTTCAATTTCCATAATACAATGTGCTTATACATAGTCTATTATTAATAGTTAAATAATTAAAGATAATCCAATTGTATAAGATTTACTGACACTATTAATACCAATAGTAGTACCCATTTTACATAAATACCATAAAGTAATGATTTCAAATAAAGGTTGATATCAAACGATGCATTTAAACCCGATAACAATCTTAACGTATTCGTAACATAGTATACTATATAATTAATATTTAATTCAATATCAAACTAAATTCAAGTTATACATTTGCAGTGTTAGATGAAATGAATAGAGTTATTAATTATTTAGTTTATAATGAGTTATTTAAACAGACCTATATTTATATTTAGTTGCTTAGTGCTATTTTTAAGTACAAATATAGTATATGCTCAAACTATTTTAGATTCTTTAGATAATACAAGTGTTCAGCCTGTATATAAATACAATGCTAAGCAACTGAATCAAAAAGGTGGTGTGGTAAGTACTTTAGCCTTACAACAAGGTTCTCTAATTAATAGTAAAGCACAATTACAATACAGAGGATTATCACCTAGGTATAATGCAGTGTATATAGATGGTATTCTTGCACCAAGTACAGAGACTAGTACAAAGGCATTCTCTTTTAATGGTTTGCCATCTGGCTTTGTAAATTCTGTAAACGTATATACAAATGGTACAGCAGGGATAACTGGAGAGTTTACTGGTGCTGCTGTAGATATTCATACAAAGGCAAAAGTAGATAAAAATTTCACAACATTATCTGTAAATCTAGGCTTCTTACCCTATACAACAGGACAAGATTTTTATAAGCCTCAAAATTATGGGGGGCAGCAGACTTCTTTGGAGCAGGCGTAGAGAAAAGAAATTTTTCTGATGATATAGCCTCTCCAGATGAGATACAAAATATGTCTAGAAATGAAGCTGCTTTAGAAGCCCAAAAATTAGAAAATGTTTGGGGAGTGAATAAATCAAAAGCCTTACCAAATATGGGGTTATCTTATATTATGGGAAGAGACTTAGGAGGAAGTCGAGTAAAAGTTACCACAGTCAATGGTTTTACGTTTAATAAATCATCCAAAACATATTATGGTGATAGGTATGGTTACACTGGTTATACTACAGATGACAATGGGACTGTAACAGGTTCTAAAACTAAATATTATAACGATAACTATACATACAATCAAACCACAAGTACAAATTTAGTATCAAATTGGAATTTTGAATTCAGTCCAAAATCAAGCATTACGTTTTCGAATTATTATACTCATACAGCAAATAATATGTTCTCTGTTAGATATGGTTTAGATTATGATAACCAATATGAAAGAGTAGCTTATGCCACTGATTATGTTTCAAAATCAATGTACTTAAGTCGTGTAAACGGACATCATGTATTAGGAACAGATGAACAGACTACTTTAGATTGGGCTGCAGGGTATTCGCATACTACAAGAAAAGAACCTGATTATAGAGTAGCCGCTGCACAACGGTTATTAGGTACAACTGAAGATTTTTATTTACTGATTCCAAGAAGTTCAAAAGCAGATGCTGGAAGTAGGTATGCATCAATTTTAAAAGAAAATACATATTCTGGAAGAGTTGATTTCACAAGAAATATATCTACTTATAATGATGGTATTAAACTTAAAGCGGGTGTTTATACTGAATATTCTGCTAGAGGGTTTGATAGTAGATTAACTTCATTCGCACAGGATGATAATACAGATTATGAATTGAGATACCCTTCTGCTAGTGAAATAGGAAGTATTTTTGAATCAGAAAATTTTGGTGAGAATGGCTACTATATGATTGACGGAACAAGACCAACAGATGCTTATACAGCAGATAGTAAATTATTGGCTGAATATGTTGGTTTAGAAATTCCTGTAGCTTATAAAAGTAAACTTGGTGTAGGAGTAAGAGTAGAATCTTTTAATCAAACTTTAGTGTGCGATACTGTAAATGTAAATAACCAAAGTACAGATGTATTGCCTTATGTAAACTATGTAAAAGCAGACGATAAAGGTGGTGTTATAAAGATGTCTTATGCTAAATCAATCAACAGACCTGCATTTAGAGAATTAGCTCCTTTTACGTATTACGATTTTGAATGGCGTACCGATATAGCGGGTAACTCAGAATTAGAAAATACAGAAATTCAGAATATAGATTTCAGCTACTCCAAACAATTTATTTATGGGTTAAAAGTAAGCGGTTCTTTGTTTTATAAATACATGAATAACCCTATTGAGAAAGCCTATAAAATACGATCTGAAAGCCCGATGTTTACGTACGAAAATTCTGAATCAGCTCAATTGGCAGGGGTTTCTGTAGAAATTGCAACTCCTTTAAGTGCAAATAGACACCATTGGTTAAATAAAGTCCATGTAATGGTTAATGCTTCGTATATCTATTCTCAGGTACAATTGAGTGAAGAGTCTCAAGAAGCATCTTCTACTAGAGCATTACAAGGACAGGCGCCATATATTATAAATGCATCCATTAATTATACACACAACGATTTACTTTTTGCGGTAATGTACAATACACAAGGTAAGAGTTTATATACTGTAGGAGATGGACAAGAAACCTATCCTTGGTACTTAATGCCAACACATAATTTGGGTTTTATGGTAAAGAAAACCATGACAAAGAAATTAGATCTTTCGTTTAAGGCTGCAAATATTTTAAATGCAAAAGCAACTTTTTATGAAGATGGAAATATGGATGGAGAAATTGATCCAGGAAATGGAAGTGATAAGTTAATAAGAGAAGTACAGGTTGGTCCTTCGTTTACTTTTGGTTTAAGTGTTAAATTCTAAATCTTTTAAAAATGAACTATTTATATAAATTACTCATCGTAACAATATCTTTGTGTACCTCTTGTTCTATTAGCTCACCGTCTGATTATAATCCAGAACAACCAGCAGAAGGAGATGATGGTAGTGCAATAACAGGTACTGGAGATATAATCAATTGCTTATTTATAGAAAATAATACAACATATATTGATATTGATGAAGAAGATACAATTACATCTATTTCTGATTTAAAAGTAGAAGATGTTTTCACGTCCACTACATTTGGAAAAGAAAATTATAGAGATGAGCTCCCTTTATTAATTTCAACTTCTATTACTGATTTTGAATTAAATACGGCACTTCCTTCGTTTTTCGAAACTCCCTCTTACGTCGGTGCATTTGGTACTTCTGCAGCAGAAAGTTGGTCGACAAATTCAAATTGGTTTTTGATTGATCCTTCTACAAAAGAGTACAATTATAATGAAGAACAGGCAATTAAAATTAGTGGCGAAATTACAGAAGATATCACATTGTATGCAAACAAACAGTATTTACTAATAGGTCAAGTTTTTGTGCAAGAAGGTAAAACAATAACAATTGAGGCAGGGACAATAATTTTTGGATCTGGTAGAACAGGCGATGCTGAACCGGGCGTTTTAATTATTAATAGAGGGGCGAAAATTAATGCAAAAGGAACTGCCGAAAACCCTATAGTTTTTACATCCACAAAGGCAATCGGACAAAGAGATAGAGGAGATTGGGGTGGTTTGGTTTTATTAGGTAGATCACCCAACAATAAAGGAGAAGATGTTACCATTGAAGGGATTGATGCTACGGGTGGAAATGGACAGTATGGAGGAAATGATCCTCATGATAATTCTGGAATACTACAATATGTACGAATTGAATATGCAGGTATTGCTTTATCTCCTGGTAATGAGATTAATACCTTAACTTTAGGAAGTATAGGAGATAACACACAAATAGACCATATTATCACTTCTTTTGCAGGAGATGATGCCTATGAATGGTTTGGAGGTAATGTTAATCTTCATCATTTAGTAGCCTACAATACCTTAGACGATGATTTCGATACAGATGCAGGATATTCAGGGAATGTACAATATGTATATGTGTTGAGAAATGAATTGGCAGCAGACATTAGTGGGTCTAAATGTTTTGAATCTACAACATCTAAAAATGCAGGTGCATCACCTATAACATCTTGTGTTTTCTCTAATGTAACCGCAGTTGGTACATTATACTTAGCTGAAGGTTCTGATATGTACGATCCACAATTTCAGAATGGCATTAAGGCATCAAACTTTAGCAGTATTACAGTTACTAATTCTATTATTATAGGTTGCCCAATTGGTACACAAAATTACTAACTAAACCACTCTGCACTGAAAGTGCAGAGGTTTGGGGGTAGGACTGAAAGTCCTACGCTCACTTCCTCTTATTCCAACATGAAGTTGGAATTATCGTCCATATCGCTCCTATGATGTTCTAAATAGTCGTTGACCATTTCGTCTGTAATGTTACCTGTACTCCAAGCGCCGTAACCTCCTGCCCAAAAATGCTTACCCCAATACCTTTTTCCTAAACTAGGATATTCTTGTTGAAGTAACCTTGAAGTTCGACCTTTCATACGTTTCAAAATATCACTAAGACTTTTAGTCGGAGGGTACTCTATATGGATATGAACATGATCTTTACTTACAACTCCTTTTAGGATCTCAATACCTTCTGCTTCACAAATTTGAATGAGAAGAGATCTACATCGTTTTTGAATATCTCCTTCTAGAACTTGATAACGATATTTAGTCGCAAAAACTATATGGACGGTCAACCTAGTCACTGTATGATGACCTTTTCTATACTCATGTGTCATAATACTCAGAATGTAGTAGATTTTTTCGAAATACTAAAGTTCTGCACTGAAAGTGCAGGGTTTTAAACCCATTTATGAGACCAATAAAAAGAGGTGTCCTTAATTAAAAGACACCTCTACTAATACACTTAATAACCCATTTATAAGTGTTTATTTAATTAGTCTGCTTTTAGCAACTTTTATTACTATTGTCTACTATTTTATGACATTACAAAAGTAGATATTCATTTATCCAAGTAGTATAACTTTTCAATCATAGATTATCACTTTTGAATTAAAATTTTATAAACTCAAAGAAATTAAAACTATATTGCTTCAGCTTTAATTTTAATAAACTGTATTTTATATTAAAATGCTTCACGACCAACATATACAAACAAAAGGGAAGAGAAAAGATACAATTCCTCAGATAAAAAAAGACTTCATAGTTTTAGATACTGAGACTACTGGGTTGGATGCTGGTGTAGATGAAGCATTACAATTAAGTATAATAAATGATGATCGAGAGATACTTTTAAGTACTTATATAAAACCTAAGTTTAGAAAAACATGGCCGGAAGCTATGGCTGTAAACGGCATTACTCCAGAAATGGTAGAAGATGCTCCAGTTTACGACTTTGCCATGCAAGACATGATAAATGATTTAATAGAAGACAAGAATGTAATTATTTATAATGCTCCATTCGATATGGCCTATTTAGATCTTACAAATGCTAAGGGTGTGTATTGTGCTATGAATGTTTTTTCTACTGAAATAAAAAAAGAGTGGAACGACAAATACAATAACTACAAATGGCAACGTCTTTCTACAGCATTTAATCATTTTATTGATAAGTTAACTCTAGAGGATAAAATATTGTTAGATAATGCACATGATTCACTTTCTGATAGTTTTATGACACTTTTTGTTTGGCAAAAATTAATGGCAGAAGGCTTCCATAAAGGAAAAAATTACTTAGCTGATTTAGATTAACCTCTAAACTGTTTGTAATAGTACTCCTAACACATTTATCTTATTGAATAATATTTGATAAAATTCTTTAAATAGTTATATCTTTGTCACCTGTTTATCAAACAAACCTATACGATTTAACCAGAACTTTAAATTAACATGACAAATACGAAACCTTGTATCCTAGTAGTAGATGATGCTCCAGAAAATATTGACATTATCCGCGGTTTATTAGGAGAAGAATATAAAATAAAGATTGCTTTAAATGGTAAGAGAGCTTTAGATTTGGCGAAAGCAATTCCGCAACCAGATCTAATTTTACTTGATATCATGATGCCAGAAATGGATGGCTATGAAGTATGTGAAATCTTAAAATCTAATCCTGAAACTGCGCATATTGGTGTTATCTTTTTAACATCTATGGTTACGCCAGAAGATGAACAAAGAGGTTTCTTACTAGGTGCATCTGATTATATAACAAAGCCTTTCGATCCAGAGATTGTAAAAACGAGAATTAAAACTCGTATTGCAGTAACACAGAAAGAACGTTTACTTAAAGAACAAATTGAGCAATTAAAAAACGATTCTCTTCAAGTATTAGATGAAGGTAAACTTCAGAAAATTATTGAAATAGGAGAGAACGAAACATCAGAATTTAAATCGACACTTCGTTTTAATCTTTATACAAAAAAGAACGAGTCTAGAATGGAAAACCAATGTCTTAAAAGTGTTGCGGCATTTTTAAATGGCACAGGAGGTTATCTTTTTGTAGGTGTAGATGATGAAGGTGTTGCTTTGGGTTTAAAAAACGATGCGTTTAAAAACGAAGATAAATTAATGTTGCATTGGCATAATTTACTAAGAGAATATCTTGGTGCAGATATGGCTCAATGTGTTCATTCAAATATGCATACAATACAAGAGCAAAGAGTATTGGTTATAAAATGTGACCCTTCTCCAAGACCTGTTTTTATGTCTAGAGATGGAGATGAAGCTTTTTATGTTCGCATGGGTAACTCAAGTCAGTCACTAAAACCAAGTGAAATGCTTTCTTATGTTGACTCTAGGTACGGTAGTGCTCGTTAATTCTAATTATTAATATTATGCCCGAAAAATTATTAATCGAACACGATTATAAAAATTTAAGAGAAACAATATTCTTTGTTTTAGCTTCTTTACTAACCGGAATTGCGTTTGGCTTTTTTGGGTGGGAACTTTACAACTCTTATTCAGATTCTGAAACAGAAAATAAAATGATTTGGGAAGTATCTTCCTTACAAAAACAAATTATTTATTATGATGAAGTACTTACTACATCTACCCAGCTTGCTGCATTTACTGGAGATCCCCAATGGGAAAAAAAATACCGATTATACGAAGAGAAGTTAGATGATGCAATTAAAAATGTACTTGTTCTAGAAGAATCAAATGAGATTAGACAACTTCTAAACCAAACGAGTAGCGCTAACAAAAAGCTCATTGAAATAGAAGAAGAAGTTTTTACACATATTAATAAAGGGGAAACTGGTGAGGCTCTTGCATTACTTAATAGTAATGAATATTTAAAGCAAAAAGAGATTTATGCGAATTCTATGTTGCTTTTTTCAGAACAATTAGGTTCTCAAATCAAAAGAGTTTTTGATAAAAAAGTTGATAGAATTCAATTTGATTTAACGGGCGTAATTTTAGCAATTATAGGTGCCGTAATTGGATGGTTTTTAGTGTTTAGAAATAATAGAAAACTACACAAAAACTTATTCAAAAATAATATCACGCTTAACGAAAAATTAAGCGAGTTAGAAGAACTAAATGCTACGTTAGATTCTAGAGTAGAAAAAAGAACACAAGAGCTTACAATTTTTAGACGATTTGCAGATTCATCTTCCAACGGTTTTGGAATGGCGGATATGAAAGATCAATCAATTGTTTATGTAAATGATGCTTTAAAAGCTTTACTTGATGAAGATGAAATAGAAAGTGTCTACAGAAAAAATATTCAATCTTATTATACAGACGCATCTAAAGTAAAGATTGAAACAGAAATGCTTCCAAGCATTATGAAAAATGGGCATTGGACGGGTGAATTAGAAATGATTACGAACAAGAATAGACATCTATCTACAATGGAAAACTATTTCTTGGTTAAAAATGACAAAGGTGAACCGATGTATCTTGCTGATATCATAATGGACATCACCGAAAGAAGAGCAGCAGAAGAGGAATTACGTGAGGCAAAAATATTAGCGGAAGAAGCGGCAAGTGCAAAAAGTATGTTCTTGGCTAACATGAGTCATGAAATTAGAACGCCAATGAATGCCATAATGGGCCTTACAAATTTAGCGTTAGATACTAATTTAGACAACAAACAAAGAGATTACCTCAGAAAAATATACTTATCATCGAATAGTTTATTAGGTATTGTAAATGATGTTTTAGATTTCTCAAAAATTGAAGCAGGGAAAATGGATATTGAATCTATCCATTTCAGTTTGCAAGACGATGTTTTAGAGAATATCAAGAATGTTATTAGCCTAAAAGCACAAGAAAAAAATATAGATTTAAAGTTAGAATTACTAGATAATATACCTCAGTTATTAAAAGGTGATCCATTACGTTTATCTCAAATTATACTTAACCTTTTAAACAATGCAGTTAAGTTTACAAATAAAGGAGGCGTAACATTAAGAATCTCATTAAATCAATCTGCATCATTAGATGCAAAATTACTTGTAGAAGTTATTGATACGGGTATTGGTCTAACACAAGATCAAAAATCTAACTTATTTCAGGAGTTTAACCAAGCAGATACCTCTACTACAAGAAGATACGGTGGTACTGGTCTTGGATTGGCAATTTGCAGAAAATTAGTCAGTTTAATGGGCGGAGAAATTGGTGTTGATTCTGAATATGGAAAAGGATCTACATTCTGGTTCTCGATTAAAGTGGGCACAATTAGTGAAAATTCAATTGTAGCTAACCAACCTTATAAAATCAAAAGCCTTATAGGTAGTAGGGTTTTAGTAGTTGATGATAACAATGAATCTTGTATGATTCTTGAAAAATACCTAGATAATTTTGGGTGTAAAATTGATATCACAAACAGTGGGGAAGAAGCCTTAAATTTAATCGATGGTAATAACAAAACATACGATTTCATTTTAATGGATTGGAGAATGCCTGGTATGGATGGGGTGGAAACTACAAAAAGAATCCGCCAATTATCAAAAATCCATTCTGCAACAGATATCCTAATGGTTACTGCACACGATAAGGAAGAGTTAACGCAAGAACTTGGTGAAGAAGACGTTTCTGGGATTGTTGTTAAACCAATTTCTGAACAAGATTTACTCGATACTTTATTATCTAGATTTGGTTTTGCTAGTAAGACTAAATACAAAAAAGCAGTTGAGTTTCCTGAGAACGTAGTAGGAGCAAAGATCTTACTTGTAGAAGACAATGAGATCAATCAGATGATTGCCTCAGAAATTTTGGCTAAATATGGTGTATATATTGATATCGCAGAAAATGGTCAGAAAGGTGTAGATGCAGTTATTAATGCCTACGAAAGTGGAGAACCTTATGAAGGTGTATTAATGGATATTCAAATGCCAGTTATGGATGGATATTTAGCAACAACTGTACTTCGTGATGATGAGAGATTTGCCGAATTACCTATTATTGCCATGACTGCCAACGTTATGTCGCAAGATAGAGATAGAGCAAGAACAGCAGGAATGACAGATCACATTGCTAAACCAATAGAAAACAGTCATTTATTTGCAACTCTAGGAAAGTGGATTACTGCTAAACACCCTGAAAAATACTCTACACCTAAAAAGAAAAAAGTGATAAAAGAAGAACCACAGACAGTAGAATTGGAGGGAATAAATACCGAAGATGCTATTAAACGTTGTGGTGGTAATATTAAACTATACATTAGTGTATTACAGAAGTATTTATTAAAGCAAGCTGCTGTAAAAGAGACTTTATCAAATTTAGCTGCTAATAGCGATTATGAAGGCTTACAAGCTGAAGCTCATGCTATTAAAGGAGTAGCTGCAAACTTGGGTATTGCTAAAGTTCAACTTTCGGCAGAAACATTGGAACATTCTATAAAATACGCAAAAGGCTATAAAATTGAATATGTTGAAGATGTTATTCTTAAAGTGATGGAATCTATTATGGTAATCAATAATTATTTTGATGCACATAAGAATGAATCTGCTCCATTACAGAAAGCTCCTATTAAAGAAGCAGTTCAGATAGATATTACATCTTCTATAGATGAATTAAATGATTTACTTGCATCTGGCGATCCTGATGCGGGAAAAATTATTGATCAGTTACTTACTCAAGATCTTCCAGCAAAGAAAAAGGAAGTATTGAGAAATATGGGAGAACAAATTAGTAATTATGATTTTGAATCGGCTTTAGAGTTACTCAAAACAGTCTAATTTAATAGTCCTCTAAAAAGTCTCTTACAGTATGGAATTGTAAGAGACTTTTTTTTATGTGATTTATTGAAGTAAACTTACAATGAGATGTTTTTATTTTAATATAAAATCATATAAACGGGTATTATATTTTAAATGAAATCATGTATTTACATAATCAAATTTGATAGTATTATTATATTAAACGATTGATTAAATAATTGATAAGATTTTACATATAAAATGAATAAATAAGGTATTACTTAAAGTAAACTTAATATGTATCAATACTAGTTAGAATTGGACTCCAAAATAGTTTGTTCTATATTTACTGATGAATGAGAACGTATTTTTAATTAAGAAATACAAAATAATAAACTAACAATTTCAAACTAGTAATAACAGTTTGAGCTACCTAACAAGTAATATAAATGAACATTTTAATAAAAATCTTACTACTAACTCTTGTCTCTTCTTCAGTTTATGGACAAGGCTCTTTAATGTGGAAATTTGCTACAAATAACAGGAATTATTCATCTGCAATAATTGATAAAAACACACTATACATTGGAAGTGGCGATTCGTGCTTATATGCTTTAAACAAAGTAAATGGTCGTTTAAAATGGAAATACCAAACTGCAGGAGAAATTAAATCTAAACCACTTTTGTATAAGGGGACTGTAATTTTTAATAGTACGGATGGCTTTATCTATGCTGTAGATATTGAGAACCAACAATTAAAGTGGAAGTTTAAAACTAAAGGAGAAAAAAGACAAGATATCTGGGATTATTTTCTATCATCTCCTGTATATGCAGAAGGTAAAATATTTATTGGTAGTGGAGATGGAAACCTTTATTCAATTGACCCTGAGAATGGTAAATTACTCTGGAAATTTAAATCAAATGGTAGCATACACGCAACTCCATTGATCTATAATGAGAAAGTGTTTATAGGTAGTTTTGATGGTTTCTTTTATGCTTTAAATAGTAATAATGGAACGTTAATTTGGAAGTTTAAAACAGTTGGTGATGCTTATTTCCCTAAAGGAGAGATACAAAAAGGAGCAACAATATATAAAAACTCTGTGATTTTTGGGAGTAGAGATTACAACATCTATTCTTTAGATATAGAAACAGGCCGAGGAATGTGGAACATGAAAGAAAAAGGAAGCTGGATTATTGCTAGTCCACTTATTGTAGACGATATTGCCTATTTTGGCACCTCAGATTCTCATAGATTTTGTGGACTGTCTGCTGATAATGGCTATGAGAAATTTTCATTCCCATTAAATATGCGCGTCTATGGTGAAGCCATTTTGTTTGAAGATGATATATACTTTGGTTGCTTTAATGGTAAATTATATAAGATAGATCGATCAGAAGAAAAATTAGTGGAAATTTTCCAGACTACTGCAAGCAAGGAAAACTATAATACAGTCTATAATGAAAAGGAAGTGTTTAAAGATGGCTTTGAGTTGTACGGAGAGGATTTTAAAGATGCAGAAGAAAAGATCCTTAATTTAGGTTCAATTATATCTACACCAATAATTGAGGACGAAACTATATATTTCTCAGATGCGAACGGGTATATATATGCCTATAATCTAAAGTTAAATAAATAAAATTCTAACGTAATTACTCTATTCATTCTAAAATAATAGATTATCATATAATATTGATTATGTTAAATAGAATTTTTGTGATTTGTAACAATATAAGTTATTAGATAGTAACAATAGAAGATCTAATTTAATTAAGAAGGTTTGAGCTTTTGATATTTTGGGTATATAAAATATTAAATCTATTTTGGTTTAACCTAAATATAAAAACCTATGATTAATAAAATTACACTCCTATTTACATGCCTTTTGTTTTTATCTATTGATATTATTTTTGCTCAGAGTTATCCAACATATAAAAAAGAACGGCACGAAACTATTCTTCATGGTGATACATTAGTTGATGATTACTTTTGGATGAGAAATCGCAAAAAGGAAATTAAAAAAAAACTAACTAAAGAAAATGAATTCTTTGAGAATGCTTTTAATCCTACTTCTCTCCTAGTTGATAGTTTATATAACGAGATGTTACAACTAACAAATTTAGATAGAAAGTCTTTACCTGTTTTTAAAAATGGATATTGGTATTTAACAACTAGTCCTAAAGATAAAGATTTTCCGATCTACAAACGTTGGAAAGAAAATGAGACAGAAGCTGATGCAAAAGTTTTTTTTGATTGTAATATATTTACTCAAAAATTTAAAGCGTATATAACAGATATTGAGTCAATTAGTCCTAATGGTAAGTATATAGCTTTTAGTGTAGATAAAGATGGTAGTGATATTAAGGATTTATATATTCTTGAAGTAAAAACACAGAAAATATTAAAAGATCATATAAAAAAAGTAAGCACTGTACTATGGGCAAACGATAATGCTACTTTATTTTATACTAAAGACGATAATATCACAAATAGAACAAATGAATTATATAAACATCAATTAGGTAATAAAACGGATATATTATTATTTAATGAAAAGGATGCTACTTATAACTTAGATATTTATAAATCAAAATCTCAAGATTATATATTCCTAGCTTCTATTAGTAAATCTGACAATAAAATAAGTTATATCAATGCTAATTTAGCTAATTCAAAATTCAAAGAATTAATACCATTGTCAAAAAATATAGAGCATAATATTACCCAAGCTGGAGAATATTTTTACGATTTCAATAATACAAAAGGAAACAGGTTTGCTCTTTACAAAACTTCTATAGATTCAATAAATAACTGGGTCGAAATATATTCTCCAAAAGAGGGTGAATATATTGATGATGTTATTCCTTTTTTAATTAACTGTCTCGTCCTGAATTAGTGTTACACAAAACGTAACATTATGAATGATCATCAAGAATATCAGTACACTAAGCGCACACAAAAAGATTACAGCTACTCTTTTAAATTACAAGTTGTAGATGAAGTGGAACGAGGAGAAATAGGTATAACAGCTGCAAGACTTAAATATGGAATCCAAGGTCATGCTACGGTCCGTACTTGGATAAGAAAGTATGGTAATTTAGATTGGGATAATAAATCTGATTTAAAAATGGGAAAGACACCAGAACAAAAATTATTGGAGCTAGAACAAAAGGTTCTATTATTAGAGAAGCAAAAAGCTTCTTTAGAAAAACAACTCTACGTAACAGATAAAAAAGCAATTTTCTTTGATATGATGATCGATATTGCTGAGGATGAGTTTAATATTCCGATTAGAAAAAAGTCTTTACCCAAGCAGTTGACCAATTCAAAAACGAAGAAAAAATAGGAGTCAAACCGACTTGTGAATTGCTTGGGTTAAATCGACAAATTTATTATCGTTCGAAAAGGAAAGTAAAAAACAATAATAGTATTGCATCTAAAGTAGTAGACTTAGTGAAAAAAATTCGTTTGAAGCAAACTAAAATAGGGACAAGGAAATTATATCAATTACTTCTTCCTGAATTGCAATTACTAAATGTAGGTCGAGATAAGCTTTTTGATATCATGAGGGCTAATCGACTCGATATCAAGCCTAAAAAACAATATCATGTCACTACAAATTCTCATCACAGGTTTAAAAAGCATAAAAATCTTATTGAACACTTGGAAATAAAAAGACCTGAACAAGTATTAGTTTCTGATATAACTTACATAGGTGAGCGAAGTAACCCAATGTACCTCTCCTTGGTAACAGATGCCTATTCTAAGAAAATAATGGGGTTAAATATATCAGATAGTTTGAATGCAAATGGAGCTATTGCAGCATTAAAAGAAGCAGTACACAATAGAAGCTATGTTGATTTACCAATGATACATCATTCAGATAGAGGACTACAATATTGTAGTCATGAGTATCAACGACATCTTCAGGAAAATAAAATAGTGTGCTCGATGACGGAATCTTACAACCCTTATCAAAATGCGGTAGCAGAAAGAATAAACGGAATTCTTAAGCAAGAATTTATTTTAGGAATAAAAATTAATGATCTCGATTTGATGAATAAATTTATTAGAGAATCTGTATATATTTACAATAATGAAAGGCCTCATTGGAGTAATTATATGAAGACACCTGTTGAGATGCATCAGCAAAGTGAAATAAAAATGAGAACTTATAAAAGTAAAAATAGCACCGAGTCTACACCCGATGCTATCAATATATAGTAGTCTAAATCTGTAACGCTATGGACGGACTAGACAATATCGCTATAAAAGTAGTTAAAAAAGGCTTGAGTAGTATTCAGATTATTGGTAAAGATAATTCACTATTTAAATCAATAGATTTCAAGGCAGAAAGTTATACTATTGTAATAAATTCTTCTCATTCTGATTATAATAAAAACATTTTATTTTATAGCTATTACTCTTTTATTCAAAAAAAAAAACTTACAGTTTAAAGATTGATACAAATAAAGAAGTACTTGAATATACTGATGAAATTTAAGCTTTTAATAAAGAATTATATGCAATAGAACGCATTTGGGCTACTTCTCATGATGGTGTTAAAGTACCTACAACTATTATTTATAGAAAAGATAAATTTAATAAAGATGGTTCTAACCCTGCTGTTATTGAAGGATATGGTTCTTATGGGGCAACTTTAGAAGAATTCTATCACTCTTCATTTATTAGTTATTTAGATAGAGGTATTATTTACGTTAGACCACATATTAGAGGTGGCGGTTATTTAAGTCTCGATTGGTATGAAGATGGTAAATATTTAAAAAAGGAAAATACGTTTTTAGATTTCATAGCTAGTACAGAAGCAATTATTAAAAATAAATATTCTTCTAAAGGAAAAATAATTGCCCGTGGTGGTTCTGCTGGTGGTTTATTAGTAGGTGCTGTAGTTAATATGAGACCAGATTTATATAAAGCAGTAGTGGCTGAAGTTCCTTTCGTTGATGTTATGAACACTATGTTAGATGAAACAATTCCTTTAACTATTGAAGAATATAAGGAATGGGGTAACCCTAATGAAGCAGAATATTTTAAATATATGGAAGCCTATTCACCTTATGATAATGTTAAAAAACAACCTTATCCGAATATGTTAATAACCACAGGCTTTTATGATTATAACGTTCCATATTGGGAAGGAGTGAAATTTGGTATTAAAATTAGAGAATATACAACAGCAAAGAACCCAATTTATATACAAGTAAATATGGGTGCAGGTCATCAAGGTGCTGCTGGTAAATATCCTGCTTATTATGAAGAAGCAGTAATCCAACAATATATCATAAAAGTATTGGAAAGGTAATAATCAATAACACAGGAAAAAATGAATTAGCCCTACTCTATTTGTAGGGCTTTTTTGTGTTTCGATTCCAAAATCAAATAGTTGTTGACTTTTTCACTGAACTTACCCTTTTTTCAAGAAATCAAGCAGAAATAATAAGTTTAAGTAACTCTTTAACTTTTGTAAAATTCTACTATATCAGTATTAAGAATTATAAGACTAAAGTTCAATATATTAAGACAATAAATTTTTCATAGTATACTACAAGTATAAAAAAGTCTAGAAACACTCTTCAATTATTTATTCTATCTTTATGTCATATAAATACACCAAAAGTATTAAAATTGATGAAAGGTTTTCTATTCCTATTTTTGTTTCTACAAACTGTCATAATAACTGAGGCTCAAACTAGGGGACTTTTTTTAACCTCCTCTACTACGGATGAGTATATTGTTAGCAGAAAATTTGCTTTAGTTATTGGAGGTGATCTTTATGATGGCAAACCTAGTTGGGTGAATTTAAATAACCCAATTTATGATGCTGAGACAATTGGAGAAATTCTTAAAGTAGATTTTAATTATGATGTTCAAGTTCTTCGTAACCCTACTTCAAATTCTTTATTACAAACGCTTATTTCTTATCATACGATCTTAAATCCAACAGATAGATTATTTATATTTATTGCAGGACATGGAGATTTTGATGACAAAATATTTGATGATGGTTTCTTAGTTACTAAAGATTCAAAACCTATCAATCAAGATCCCAATAGAAAGACGTATATATCTTATACAACACTCAATAACTTGATTAATAAATTACCGGCAAAACAAATTTTCTTATGCATGGATGTCTGCTTTAGCGGAGCATTTAATAGTCAGTTAAAACAATATAGAAGTAGTAAATCTACGAATATGTATTCCGCTATGTCTGCAGAAAGTTATGTTCAGAAAAAATTAAAATTAACAACAAGATCTGTTTTAACTTCTGGTGGTATTGATCCCGTTTTAGATGGAATTAAAGGTAGCCACTCTCCTTTTGCCTATAAATTAATTGAGGGATTAAGGGTAATGCAAGAGCAAAAAACCGTAATTACGGGTAACGACTTATACAACTACGTTGCTATGATGGAATCGCAGCCAATTATTGGTTATTTTGGAAGTAATGCACCCGCAGCCGATTATGTTGTTGGCATCACAAACTCATCAAAAGGTAAGGTTTTACAGGAACAAATGGCCCCTCCTAAAGAGAAAGTAGTACATAGAGGAGCAGCTTCGAAAATAAAAGAAGGTGTAGTTTATGATAAGTATTTTGAAGAAGTTATTGTACAGAAATTCTATATACAATTACTATCAGAACCATCGTTTCAAGAATTGGAAAAGAGTATAGAAAAATACAATCAATTTGATATTAAGATGTCACAAATTACTATTAACAGTAAATTATGGTATAGACTTTATATTGGAGGGTTTAATGATAAAACCTATGCACAGAAACAGCTATCTATCTTAAAAAAAAGCCATCCATCAGATCAAAATATTCAAGCTTCTTTTATAAAAGAGCTAAAAATCACTCCCTCTTCTACATTAAATTATAACACAATATATACTTCCAGTTTAACTACAGTAACATTAAAAGGATATAGTGTTCAAGTATTTTCTGATCCTATGTTGAGTTTTACATTAACTAAAGCAAAGGAATATAAAAGTGTTGGTATGGGAAAAACATATATTGAAAAAGTACAGGTTAATGGTAAAGATTATTACCGATTGTACATCAATAATTTTCCTGATAAAAATGCGGCTATTAAGTTTAAAAATCAATTAGTAGAAAATACTTCTGATGTAAACTTAAAGGGAGCTTTTATAAAGAGTTTTTAATATAGGCTAGTATATCTTCATCCTTATTTACATGATTACTTATTAACTATGGTAATTTATGTTTATCATTACATTTTTATTAAAAACCATAGAAAAAAGGATAATGAAATTTGATTCAGTAAGTTTATCTTGCCCTATTTGCAACGAAAAATTAGAGAAAGAAAATAAAACATTGCATTGCAGTAATGGTCATTCTTTTGATTTAGCCAAAGAAGGTTATGTGAATCTACTATTATCAAATCAAAAAAAATCTAAGAATCCTGGTGATAATAAATTGATGTCTGCATCGAGAAGAGAATTCTTAAATTCAGGAGCCTATTTTCCATTGGTAGAAAGGATTGCTCAACTTATTAATGAAAAATACAAGGATAATGTTTCTCCTTTAGCTGTTGTTGATGCAGGTTGTGGAGAGGGTTATTACATGGATTCTATCAACAAATTAGTAAAGAACACAACTAATTTTATTGGTTTTGATATGTCAAGAGATGCTATCAAATTGGCCGCAAAAAAATATAAAGAAATTGATTTTTTTGTAGCAAGTATTAATAATGTACCACTATTGAGTTCATCTACTGATTGTATTATTTCAATCTTCTCTCCTATTAACGAGAAAGAATTTGCTAGAATTTTAAACGATAATGGGATTCTTATTACTGTAACACCAAATAAACAACATTTATCTGGTCTCGCTAATATCATCTATGATAAAGCAAAAGAACACGACAGTAAAATTGGTAATTTAGAAGGTGAAAATTTTGACCTTGAAAAGAATGATATCCTTACATTTACCTTAAATCTTGATAACAATACGGATATCATGAACTTATTTAGAATGACACCTTATTATTATAGTTCTTCTAAGGAAAAATCTGAGAAAGTAAATGAATTGACGACATTAGAAACTACTATTGATTTCGAAATAAATATTTTCAGAAAAAAATAACTTGATTTAGTATTAAATAGCAAAAGTCTTTTTAATATTTTTAACATAAATCAATTCTATTTTATATTTTTGCAGTTATTCAGTTGAATTTTTTTTATCAACGTTATCTAACACATGACTTCTAACTGCAAACTATACTTTTTAATACCTTTTTTGTTCCTTTCTTATTCTTCAATAGGACAAATTTTAAATATTGAAAAATCAAGATTGGATGCTGGAGATTCCTCACATTGGGTAGGAAATATATCTCTTACTTATCAATTGATTAATCAGCAAATAAAAACACAAGGAGGTGGAATTAAAGCAAATCTTGCACATGTGGGGCAAGCAAATGATTATATTTTAATTGGTGATATCTCCTATCTAAATTCTGAAGGTTTTAACCTATTACAGAATGGATATGTTCATGCTAGAGCAGAAATGATGAAAGACCATAAGTTATCTTATGAGCTCTTTACACAAATTCAATACGACCAAGTAAAAGGTATGCAAGAACGTTTTCTTATTGGTGGTAACTTAAGGTGGTCTGTTTATAATAAAGATAAAAATAGTTTTGTGTTAGCTGCAGGAACATTCTATGAGAATGAAGAATGGTATTGGGAAGAATACACCAACGATGCTACAATTACCACAAAAGCCCACCCTTCTATTTTTAGGTTTAATGCCTATTTTACATACCGAACAGACATTAATGATAATGTTTATTTTAATTTAACTACCTATTTCCAACCCAAATATACTTCTATAGAAGAATTTAGAATTAGCGGAATTGCAAACCTTAATTTCCGTATCACTAAGAACCTATTCTTTAAAAATTCTTTCACATTATGGTATGACAATGCACCTTATGTGCCTATTGATCAGTTAAATTACACCTTAAAAAACGGTATTTCATACAACTTTTAATGCTTAACAATCAGATTGTCTGATAATTAGTGTTATTCATTCTAAGCCAAAGACAATTTTTCAATTTTTGTTTTTTGACATTTTTGTGCAACAGCTTGCTTTTTTTTTGAAAAGGTTTACTTATTAAAAGTAAGACATTTGAAACATAATCAAACACAAAGAATATGTTTACAAAAAGCTTACAGAAATCAAGAAATATTTTATTAGGTCTTTGCCTATCGGTGCAACCGTTTATATCTAACGCACAAGAAGTAAAAGGATTAACAGTACATGAGTCTAAAGATTCTAAACCTGCTCAATTAAATTTTAGAGAAAATAATTTAGAATCTGCACCTAACATTGTGTTGGTTTTATTAGATGATGTTGGATATGCACAAATGGGTCATATGGGTGGTCAGATAAATACGCCTGCCTTTGATCAAATTGCAGACGAAGGTCTTACCTATTCAAGATTTCATACAACAGCTTTATGTTCGCCTACAAGAGCTGCTTTACTAACAGGTAGAAATCACCATGAAGCAGAAACTGGTGCTATTATGGAAATAGGTACAGGTAATGATGGTTATACAATGATGTTACCTAAAGAAGTTGGTTCTTTTGCAAGAGTGTTACAGCAAGAAGGTTATTCAACGTCTTGGTTTGGTAAAAATCATAATGTACCAGATTGGGAAGCATCCATTACAGGTCCTTTTGATAGATGGCCAAACGATTTAGGTTTTGATTATTTCTATGGATTCTTAGGCGGAGACACAGATCAGTTTCACCCTGCTTTAGTAGAAAACAGATCTAGAAAAGAAGCTCCAGCAACAAATGTAGATGGATCTAGGTATCATTTAACACATGATATGGCAGATAAGGCAATTAATTATGTACAATCTGTAAATGCTATTGCGCCAAATAAACCATTCTTTGTGTATTTTTCTCCAGGAGCTACACATGCGCCTCATCAAGCACCTGCAGACTATATTAAAAAGTACAAAGGTAAATTTGATGCAGGTTGGGATGTGTACCGTGAAGTTGCTTTCAATAACATGAAACAAAAAGGAATTATTCCTGCAGATACAGAATTAACACCTCGCCCTTCTTCTTTACCAGCATGGGATTCTCTTACAGCAGAACAAAAAAAGGTATATGCAAACATGATGGAAGTATTTGCTGCATTTACAGAACATACAGATACACAAGTAAAACGTCTGCGTGATTCTATTGAAGAAATGGGTAAATTAGACAATACTATTTTTGTATATATTGCTGGTGATAATGGTGCATCTGCAGAAGGTGGTGTAGAAGGTTTATTAAATGAGATGGCTTTCTTTAACGGAATTCCTGAGAAATGGGAAGATAAAGTTGAAGCAGTAGAAAGCGGACGTTTAGGTTCTGAAGATTACTTTAACCATATGCCTGCTGCATGGGCTTGGGCGGTTAATTCACCTTATCAATGGACCAAGCAAGTTGCCTCGCATTTAGGTGGTGTTAGAAATGCCATGACTATATCTTATCCAAATGGTATAAAAGCACGTGGAGAAGTTAGAACACAATTTACGCATGTTACTGATATTGCTCCTACTTTATTAGAAGTTGCAGGAATTGAAATGCCTAAAGAAATTGACGGTGCAACACAAAAACCAATTGATGGAGAATCTTTAGTAGCTACTTTTGATAACGAAAATGCAATTGAAGAACATACAACTCAATATTTTGAAATTCTTGGCAACCTTGGTATCTATCATGATGGATGGTGGGCTGGAGCAATGAGAAACGTTCCTTGGACATCAATGTCTTCTGATGCTATTGAGATTACAGATATGGAATGGGAATTATACAATTTAAATGAAGATTTTTCTCAAGCTAAAAACTTAGCAAAAGAGAACCCTGCTAAACTAGAATACATGAAATATATGTTCTTTGCAGAAGCAGGAAAAGCAAATGCACTTCCTATAGATGACCGTAGAACAGAACGTTTTAGATCTTCTTTTAGACCTTCTTTAACTACTGGCCTTACAGCGTTTAAATATCCAAATGGTTTAAGAATTCCTGAGGGAGCTACTCCATTTACAAAATTCCAATCTTATGAATTAAAGGCAAATTTAGACGGATATAAAAAAGGAAACCAAGGTGTATTAATTACTCAAGGAGGTAGATTTGGTGGGTTTACTCTTAGAGTGGATAAAGCTGGATATGTATATTATGAATATTGTAATGCAGTAGATAAATATTCAATTAAATCTTCTATAAAAGTACCTGCAGGTACAAAACAAATAGAAGCTAAAGTAATTATGGACGAGAAGAAACCCTATACACCAGCTACAATCTATTTATCTTTTGATGGTAAAAAAGCAGGTAATGGTCGTATTGAAAAAACACTACCTAACTTATATTCTTTAGATGAAACACTTGATATTGGTCGAGATTCTGGAACAGCAGTAACAGAAAACTATAGCGTAAAAAATTCTAAATACACAGGAATTTTAAATAACGTGGAGTTAAACTTGATTGATACTTTCAAGATATCAGCAACTAGTAAATAATAGTTTTCATAGAATCTTAAAGTTAAAAGGTCTAGGGTATTCCTAGACCTTTTTTACGTCTGAAGGTGAATACCCAAAATGTTTTTTATAAGTTCTACTCATGTGCGACAAGTGCGTATAACCTAGTGCATCACTAATATCTACAAAAGACCTATCAGTATTTCTTATTAATCTATCTGCTTCTTCTATTCTGTGTTTATTAAAAAATTGTAGAATAGGCATTCCATATACTTTTTTAAAAGTTCTATGCAATTTTGATAAACTCATACCCACATCTTCACTTAATGTTTTAAGATTAGGTTGAACAGCATAATCTATTAAAAGGTGGTCTTTAAGCGTAACCATTTCTTTAATATCAGAAGGATGAATATTAAAAGCAATGTGTTTTTGATTATTGGTTTCTAAAACACGTTTAAACATGGTTAATATTTCAATGGCTTTTCCTAAAAATATACCTCTTCGAATATCTTTTTGATGCATCACATTAAATATATCATTTACCAAAACATTAATTTCTGGCAATAAAGAACTGTAATAGAACCAAGGCATTTTATTGTCCATTAATTTAGTAATCACCGTAT
The DNA here is from genome assembly GCF_003970675.1 of Flammeovirga pectinis. Classification (GTDB taxonomy): domain Bacteria; phylum Bacteroidota; class Bacteroidia; order Cytophagales; family Flammeovirgaceae; genus Flammeovirga; species Flammeovirga pectinis. Next base: position 1,060,727 of record NZ_CP034563.1, on the reverse strand, counting down.
CACTATCATCTGCTAATAGATGAAATTTGTCTTTAGGAAACCGAATAAACACCCATTTTAAAGGGGAATCTTTTTCTGATTTTATTGAGAACTCCTGATTGCCATTATAAATATATATGCATTCTCTATTCGCATGATTTAAAGAATTTTCAGCCTCAAATTTACCCGTAAAACCTATACGAATACCGATAAAATCTGCATCCTGTCCGTTCTTATTATTATAGATAAATCCTTTTTTTAGATTTAATGATGTAACACCAATATTTATATTTCCTAGAAAACTGTAACTCACAGAGTTCACAAAACCAAAATCTTCATTATCAATTAATAACTCTTCGCCATCCCATGTGCCTCCGTATTGTTGTTGGAGTTGTGAAAAGAAATTAAATGCATTTTTTTCATCACCTTCTAATATAATCATGAAATAAAGATGCTAAAAAAATAGATTAGTCGGTAGTATAGTCAATCCTTTTTTTTAACAATACAAATGTGTGTTTCTATACCAATTACAACATTTTTATATGAAACAGTCTTCATATCATTAAAAATAAACACTGTACATAAATAGCGTTTAAAGTAGCAAAAACAGCAATTCACGTTTATTACAAGAATAAAATGATCCTCAAAGTAAACTATTTTAAGTAAGGAGTTGTTGTAAAGTTAGAATATGAGACAATAAATTACATTGTAAGAAATTAATAAGTCTAGCAATATTATATCAATTAAGGTCTCTATTCTGTTGATTTGTATGTAAATCATGACCAAGAAAAAGCATATAAATCAATTCCATGCGACCACCACCATATCAACTGAGAGAACCACCATTCTTTTTCATTTAAACGATATGATAATGAGACCATTATTGCTTTCTATACTCCTCTTATTAAGTTTAATTTCTTGTACACAAACACCAGCTATTTTACCAAAAGATCCAACACAAATTCAATTGATAAAAGATACTATAGAAGAGTCTCCTTCTAATTTAGATACAGTAACAGTATTGCCATCAAACAATTTAATTGTACAGCCTTAATTTTGACATTAAAAAAGCTGCAGGTACTATAATACCCACAGCTAGTAAATAGATTTTTATCAAGAATCCTAATTTACAATATCATTAAATTTTACTTTAATAATTTTTTCCATCTGCGCTTTTAAATCAGATTTAACTTTAGCATATTTCTTATCAGATGCTATATTTTTCCATTCATATGGATCAGCATCATGATTGTATAATTCTTCTTTTCCATCGGTATAATGAATGTACCTCCACTTTTCTGTTCTATAAGAATAGTTTTGCTCATTTACTGTAAAGTTTTTTGATGTAGCTCCCCAAACACCTTTCACGCTTAAAGCTCCTTCAGGTCCTTCCCATTTCATTGTATTAGGATTTTCTAAGAAAGGTATAACACTATATCCTCCTAATTCTGCACCGCCTTCTGCTTTCAAATTAGATGCTTCAATACCTGCAAAATCTAAAACAGTTGGGTAAAGATCTATTAAACTTACAGGGTGTGATACCACTTGATTTTTCTTCACTTTAGGATCTCTAATAATGTAAGGAACTCTTGTTGCTTCTTCGTAAACCGTATTTTTAAATAGAAGCTCCTTTTCTCCCATTTGCCACCCATGGTCTGAAGTGAAAATAACAATAGTATTGTCTGCCAAGCCAGAAGTTTCTAAACCTTCTAGAACAGTACCAATTTGATCATCAACAAAAGCTACACATGCTAAATATGCTTGTAAAAATGTTTTTAAAGCCAATTCTCTATCACCAGCATACGATGCTAATAATTCTCTATAATATCTAGATCCTTTTCCTTTTGTACCAAAAATTTCTTGATAGAATATATCTTCTGTATCGTCTGCAACCCATTTATCCAATTCTAATTCGTCTAAAGGAAACATATCAAAGTATTTATCAGGGGCATGTAGAGGCGTATGAGGTCTTACAAAACCAACACCCATAAAAAACGGTTTATCGTTCTTCTTATTTGCTAATTCTTTAAATTTATTGACTGCCCATTCAGCATGCTTTTCATCATATAATAAATCTCTATCACTGTCAGAGTTGTATTTAACAGGTTTCATGTTCCACCCTTCAACTAAACCAGGAACACCTCTTTCTCCATTATGATTAGGCATTTCAGAAATTCTACCATACGATCCATCAATTGGTCCAATTTTATTAAATGGAGCAGGTACTGATGGATGTGCAGTTAATTTATCGCCATTATAATAAAATGGTCCATAATTATGTTTAATATCAAGTCCCCATTCATTCCAGACTTCTTTTTCATTAGCATGCATTAATTTACCAGAAGCCAATGTATAATAACCATTTTCCTTTAAGACCTGAACAAACGTTTTATTGTGCTTTAATACTTTCTGTTTGAAATGAGGTATCCAACCAAAATCAGATGATGCTGAAGGATATACACCGGTAAATAAACTATTTCTAGAAGGTTGACAAACAGGAATATTAGATTGTGCGTTAAGAAAACGAGTACCTGATTCAGCCAATTTATCAATGTTAGGTGTTTTAGCTTGTGGATGTCCACCAAATACTCCTTGATAATCATTTAGATCATCACACATTATAAAAAGGATATTTGGTTTGTCTTTCTTTTTTTGAGCATAGTTATCATGAACAAAAACAAAGGAACAAAAAAGGATAGTAATAAGTAATCTATTCATGTCAGTAAAATCAAAAAATATAGAATTGCTGTTTAATAAATGCAATCTAGACATTTAATTAAAGTGATATAAGCACTCATTCTTTCAACACTAGTACAAAATTGATCAATTAAATTAATATGAGTTTATAATACTTAAATAAGTATGCTTATACTACTATTGTTGAGGAATAATTAACCTTAACATCTCTTCTCCCTTTTCTGGATACAATGCCTCCATTTGTGTTAATTCAATTTCTAATTTCACCATCATTTCATTTAGCTTTAAAGGATTGTCAGCAGCTAAATTTGTTGTTTCGAAGGGGTCATTGGTAATGTTGTACAATTCATATTTTGGTGCTTTTTTAATTTGATAATGGTAAATTATTTTCCAATCGTTATCAATAAAACTAGTAAAATAACTAGACCTATGTTTGTGTGGAAAATGATTTATAAACTCATTTGTTCTTTTCTTATTCTCTTTCCCATTAAACTGAGTTGTTAAAGAAAAACCATCTGTAATATATTGTTCCGGCATTTCTGTTGAAGAAATTTCACACACCGTTGAAAATACATCTATTACAGTTCCAATTTGATTTTGTGTTGCATTACTCCCAATTGGTATTTTTCTCTGACCTTTATTTTTTTGATTTGGAGTTACCCACGATGTAATAAAAGGCACACGCATTCCACCATCCCAATGTTTTCCTTTTTTACCTTTAAATGGTGTAGAACTCCCGTAATTATCAATTAATTTAATAGGTGCATCTGAACCATTATCTCCCATAAAAAGAATAATTGTATTTTCACCTAAGCCTAATTTTTTTACATGTTCAATTAAATCACCAAGAGATTTATCCATTCCCTCTACTAATGATGCATAAGCTTGTGTTCTCTCATTCATTCCAGCATCTTTATAGTTATCTATAAATCTAGGATCAGGATTAAAAGGAGCATGTAAAGCATAATGTGACATATATAAAAAGAAAGGTTTTTTCTCTTCTTTTGCTTTAGAAATCGCCGCATTTGCTTCTAAGGTTAATGCCTCTGTTAAGAAAATATCTTTGTTATGGTATTTTTCTAAACCGGGTACAGCTCTTGCTTTATTTCCGGCAATATGTCCGAAACCTTCCATACCGTAATAACTACCAGGTTGACCAATTGAACTCCCGGCTATATTTACATCAAAACCTAAATTAATAGGGTCTTCCCCTTCGCTTCCATAAGGTCCAAAATGAGCTTTCCCTACATGAATAGTTTTATATCCGTTTGCTTGAAGTACTCTTGGTAGTGTAACGTTTTCTTTATCTAAACCCTTCCAATTCCATTCTTTTGGACCAAAAGGTGTTTTGTTATTTTCTTCTGATTTAATCCAATTGGTTACTTTATGCCTAGCCGAATTTTGACCTGTCATTAAAGAAGTTCTTGTTGGTGAACAAACACTATGTGCATAAAAGTTAGTGAATTTAGTGCCTTGTGTTGCCAACATTTCCATGTTTGGTGTTCTATAAAACTGATTTAATGGATGGACTATTGCATTCCCATTTCCATCTACTGCAAACGGTAATGAGGTATCCATTAACCCCATATCATCTACTAAGAATATGATAATATTTGGAGGTGTAGTTTTGATCTTTTTTGCAGGAGGATTGGCATTACTGTTTGTGAAAATCAGTAACAAAAGGATTAGTAAATATATTGGTCTTGCAAACATGTGTCTTTCGTTCAGTTTAAAAAGTCTTTGTAATAAAAATAACATACCATCAAGAGTATATCAAACGCTATGCAAATTTGTGCAAAAAAAAGGATGAATATTGCTCAGAATATTCACCCCTTTGTTATTTAAATTATTTTTTCTGGAACCTTATAGATTCGTCGTTATTAATCCTCATTATATAAACTCCAGCTGGTAAACGCGAAACATCAACTCTCCCACTAGAAATAATAGAATATTCAAACTGCCCAAGTACATTGTATACTGCAATTGGTGTAGATGATTTTACACCTTTAATATAAATTGTATGTTCTGCAGGAACAGGATACAACACATATTTACTTGCCCATTTATCTTCTATCGCTAATGGTCTGTCTACGTTTGAAACAGAGAATGTAATACTTGCAGAAGAAGCATTATATTTATCATTACCTGCTTGTATTACTGTAAGTGTTACTTCACCTGCATCACCTGATAAAGTAATTGTATTATTATTTAACGTCGCTGGTCCTTCTACTTCATAAGATAAAGTTAAACCAGAAGTTGTTGTTGCAGAAACTTTAATTACTTGCACACCAACTTGATCACCTATAGGTGAAATAGTAATTACTTGATCCATCTTTGCTGGATCATCTACTGTAATTACATTAAAAGTAACCGTTTTTGACGCTACTTCATACATCGTATTTCCTGCTTGAGTAACTGTAACTTTTACTTCACCTGTTTCACCAGTTAATGTAATTTTGTTTCCTTCAATCGTTGCAGGGCCTTCAATTGCATAAGTTAAGGCAAGACCTGAAGTTGTTGAGGCGTCAATAGTAAATGCTTCATCAGAAATTACTTTATCTTCTATAGCTGTGATTGATATTGTTTGTTCTGATTTAATAGAAGTTCCAGAAGTCTTAGCGTATAAATGGATCCCACCAACCTGTAAATTCCAACCAGAATTGTTTTCTTCATTTGTATCAATCATTTCAATTTTCACAAACTTTGTATCGTTAGGAATTGCATTTGCAGGAATAACAGCAAATTCATGTGTGTGTCTCCATTCATCTATTTCACCACTTTCATATACAATGTCATCAGTATATAAAGACGCTTGTTTTGTCTCTATTTTAGTATATGTAATATTATCTGCTGATACATAAACATTAACTCCATGGTCTATAAGGCCTAAATCTAATGCAGTGTTTGCAATCTTTTTGTGATTTTCCCAGACATTAATTTTAAAATGTTCTAAGTTTTTTATTTCATAAACAATACTTCCTGCATTATTATCACTTCTGAACATTCGGTTCTTATCACCTCTGTAAGAAGTACCATTGTCATTCGTGAAATTCAAATTATTTGTTCTAGAATAAAACTTGTCTGTGGTATTAAATTCATCAGAAACTTCAGGTAAAAGGGGTCCGTTTGGTTTTAATTGTCCTTCTTCTAATTCAAAAATAGACTCATCTACAGAAATAGTGATAGCATCAATTCCTAAGTGTGACACCTCATTATTATCATTGTAAAACCTTACTTTACCTAGATTACCTTTATCGAAACCTACACCATTACCTTCTAAAGAAATTTTAAGATATTTCATCTCTTCTGGTAAAGAAGCATTAGAACTAAATGTTACAAGGTTATTTCCCCAAGTATAATTACCTACAAATTGTTTCATTACTAAAGTATCCCATTCAACTTGATCTGTTGAATATAAACAAACAATTTTACCATTATCTTCTAAATCTCTACCGTTTAGTGTGTTCCAAAAATCGACAGAAAAACTATGTATATCATTCATCTCATAAGTAATATACGCTTCTCCTTCTGCTTCCCTTTCAATTAAACTAGGGTCTGCAGTTACAGAGTTACCCCATTGTAAAGTAGATGGACCAAAATTATGACGATCAATTACGTTAGAAAAATCACTTAATTCATCTACACTTTCTAAATTTTTATATAAAATGTCGTTTAATTTTTTCTCCATAGCCTCTTTAACTTCAGCGTATGCAGGTTCGTCAATTACATTAAACCATTCATTTTTATCAAAATTATGGTCGTATAACTCAGCACCTTGTTCGTAGTTAGAAATGTATCTAAATCTTTTTGATTTAAGTGCGTAATTATGGAAATCTTTATATCTAAAATACCAGTTACCTACACTTGTTAGGGCAACTTCATCCCCAGTCCATGTTCCATCAATTGGGTTAGCTAAGAAAGGCTTTACACTATGGCCATCTAAGTCTGCTCCTTTTTCATTTTTCTTATTATCACCCGTCAAATAACAAAGGTCTTTTAACGTTGGATATACATCTACTAAAGATACTGGTTGATGAGATTTCTGTCCAGCAGTACTTTTATGTAGAGGTGATTTTATAATTAAAGGAACTCTTGTTGCATGTTCCCATAAATTGTTTTTCCATGCATAATCCTTCTCTCCCATGTTATACCCATGATCTGAGAAAAGAACAATAACTGTATTTTCTGCATACTGACTATTTTCTACAGCATCAACAACTCTACCAACCATTTCGTCTGCAAAAGCAATGCTTGCCAAATAACCTTGTAGGTAACGTCTTATCCCTTCTTGTCTATCTGTATACTGATTTTCTAAGGCATTAAAAATAGACTGTCCTCTACCATCTTTATTTGAAGTATCGTCAAGATCGTTCCATATTGATGCAGGTATTTCAATATCCTCTAATGGAAATTGTTCAAAATATTTATCAGGAACTGTAAATGGTGAGTGCGGACGAATAAGACCAACTGACATCATAAATGGGTTTTTGCTGTCTTTTTCATCTAACTGTTTGATTTGTTGTTCTATCCATTCAACACTTTTCTCATCAGGCATTTTTGAACGTTCTTCATCAGAAGTATATTCAAACTTTTCCTTTAACGTAGTTGAATACCAACCATTAAAACCAAGAAGTACATCAGACACATAAGGGACATTAGGAATATTTGATAGAGGTCCAAATGTTCCATCTAAACTTCCTCCTTCTTTTCCCATTTCTAGTGTATTATCTGGGTGTTGAACACCAGATTTACCATTAAAAGCAACAGGTCCGTAGTCATGTGTATTTTCTAAATAAAAATCATAGCCGAATTTATTTTCTCCTGAAGCACTGTGTGTAATTTTACCTGTTTTATAAGTAGTATAACCATTTTCTTGGAAATATTCAGACAGTAATTTAGAGTTAATTAATGTCTCATTACTTTTAAAATTTGATGCTCCTGTTCCAAAATGATTTGAAGTAGAAGGTAAAATGCCACTTAAAAAACTAGCTCTTGATGGGTCACAAAGTGGAGCATTACTATGAGCATTCGTAAATAGAATACCAGCGTCTGCAAGTTTATCAATATTTGGTGTTTTTGTTTGCATGTTACCACCCATAATACCGATGTAATCATTTAAATCATCTAAGACAATCATTACTACATTTAATTCTGCATGTGTAATTGCTAAATAAAAACGTTGAGTAATTTCTCCTGAATTTGCTCCTTCTACTGTTACATCAACTTCATAAACTCCATCTGTATTCTTATCTTTTACCTGATCTAAAGAAGGTGGGTTAATAAAAGAAAGATGACCTTCTGAATTTACAGAAAAAAGTTCTTTATCGTCTCCACCAGTAATTGTATAAGTTACTGCATCAATAGCAATAATATCTATTTTTAAGTATCCGCTATTCTCAGCATAATTTTGGTATGCCCCTGTTTTAATTGAAGGAGGTAAAACAACATCCTGACCAAATTCAAACGCTCCTAAATCTGGAATTTCATTGGTTTTTCTATCTGTATTAAAAGCATCATAATCTGTTCCTGTAACAGGATCACCTTTGTCCAACGCAATACTAATATCATAAATTGGCAGGTAAATTAAGCCTGTTGTTTCATCCACTGTTAAAGCACCGAAAGCTAAATCATCTAAACTTGAAATTGCTACATTCGTATCGTCAATTAGATTTTCATCATCTGTAGCACTTATTATGTTATGATGAGCAGTGACATTTAAAGCATTGTTTACTAAAATGTCTAATCCTCCATCATTATCACCATACCTTTTTGTTGGGTTATAGATTATGTTATTCGTAATCGTAACAGATTGATCTACAGCTGAGCTACTTTTAAGCTCAATACCTTCCACTTTTCTATTTCCTACAGCATAATTATCAACAATAGTATTGTTATTCAAATTTAAGTTTCCTACTGACATAACAAATGCACTACCGTTCATAGATACTGATTCATTTCCTGTAAAAAGGCTATTTTCAATAGATACATCGTTCGTGTTTCCATTAGAATAAATTGCACCTCCAAAATGAAAACCCACATTATTAATAAATGCTGAATTTTTAATAGTTAAAGGACCTTTTGCTGTTAATGCACCACCTTGACCATAGGCATAATTGTCTATGAAATTACAGTATTCTATAACTACTGTAGAAGTGTTGTTATTGTTATAAATAGCTGCTCCTCCTGCAAAATTATATTTCTCTTGGTCCTCATTATAAGTACCAACAATATTGCCATAACGTAATGTTAGAAGTTGAAATTTTACTTCAATATTTTTTTGAGTAATAGTAAATATTCTATTGTTTAGAATAGCTTCTTCTAAAGTGTTAGACGGTTTACTTTCTTGAGCCTGTACTATAGATGTTGAAGCATTATCACCTGTAAAAGTTAATGATTTTGTGATAGCAATGTTATTTTCTGTAAGCGTACCACTCAAATGAATTATATCATTCTCCGCCGCAGTTGTTATTGCTTTTGTTATTGTAGCATAAGGTTGGTTTAGTGTTCCTGCATTGGTGTCATTTCCTTCGCTACTTACATAAAAAGTAGATTGCCCAATAGCTAGAGAACCATTTAATAAAGCAATAAATAAAATAATAGTAATTCGTTTCATAAATCTGTTTTGTTAATACATTATCTAAATACAAAGAGCGTAAGTATTTAGCAGTAGTCTAAAAAAATAATTAAGTAGCACTTAGTTAAATGTTTGATGTTACAAGTGTTAGTTTGTAATAAATAAATGTAGAGCAACACCAATTCATCACAAACTAACTAAGAACATCTATTTTAAATTTTTCTTCTTTTTCTTCTTTTTCTTCTCTTGCATTCTCATCCAATAATCTGAGTGTATTAAACCCATAAATACGGGGTCGATTAGTTCTGCATCCCAAGAAATTCTTAAATCTTCAATTTGTTGTACCTTATCTGGGAGTTCGTTTTTTATATTCTTTGTTTCACTTATATCTGCTGACAGATTATAGAGTTCATAGACATCTTTGTTATCCGCTAGATTTCTAATTAATTTATAATCCTGATATCTAACTGCATATTTTTCTTGATCAAACTTTCTAAGGTAAATAACTTCATGAGGATAACCATTGTCTTTTCCTGTTACAAAAGGTATAAGATTAACGCCGTCTAAAGGTTTATCTTTTTCAATTGGTGCACTTGATAAAGCCACTGCAGTTGCAAATATATCAAGAGAACTAATGGCTTTATTAAATGTCTGATTTGCTTTAATAGTTCCTGGCCAGCACATTGCAAAAGGTACTCTAAAACCACCTTCGTATACAGAACCTTTACCTGCTTTTAAAACACCATTATTAGATGCATTTTTTGTTTCTGGTCCTCCATTATCAGATAAGAAATAGATGATTGTGTTTTCTGCAATACCTTGTTTTTTTAATTCTTCTAAAACCTGTCCAATTCCAACATCTACAGCACTTACCATTGCAGCATACGTTTTACGTTTCTTGTCCTTTATGTTTTCAAAACGTTTTAAGTATTTTTCTGATGCTTGTAATGGTGAGTGTGGAGCGTTGTAAGATAAATACAAAAAGAAAGGGTCTTCTGATTTTCCATTTCTTTTAATAAAATCAGTAGCTTGATCAGAGAACGCATCAGTAAGATATTTATCTGTTTTAACAGGTGTATGATTTTTCATAATCCATGTTTTATAACTATCCGGTTCTTCTAAATCAGCTCCATAACTATTTTTGATCGTTAATAACTCAGGAAAATAAGCATGCCCTCCACCAAGGTGACCGTAAAATTCATCAAAACCTCGATTTAACGGATGGTTACTTTTGTGTGCACCTAAATGCCACTTACCAATTATACCTGAATGGTAGTCAACTTCCTTAAGTGTAGTCGCAATAGTTCTTTCCGTTTTAGGTAATCCCATATTTGGGTCCTCTGTTTTATATTGAGGGTTTCTTTCAAAGCCAAAACGCTGCTGATATCTACCTGTAATAAAACCAGCTCTTGATGGTCCACATACAGAATACGATACATAAGCATTTGTAAATTTTACACCATTGTTTGCAATCTTATCTATATTTGGAGTAGGTATATCTTTACAACCATTAAAGCCAACATCTTGATACCCTAAATCATCGCATATAATAACAATAACATTAGGCTTGTTTCTTTTGTTATTTGGTATAGTATCATCTAAAGTTGAGAAACCAAAAAGGCAACTTAACGAGATTACTACTAACGGAACAATATATTTTGTATTGGTTAATTGAAGCATCATAATTCATTAATTCAAAAAATCATTTCTTGAATTTGCACAAATTATAAGTGTACACTATAACACTTAAATTGAACAATGAAAAAAATGCTACTTTTAAATAAAAAGTGCTAGTAATAAATTAGAAAACCTCCCCGTGAGTACTCTTAATTAATGTTTTAGTTAAATAAGAAGAATTATTCAAAAACTTAATCAATAGGTTTGTGGTAAGAGAATTACCAAAAAATCGTTGAATTACTCGTCCTGTAAATAGTCTTTTGCCAAAAGTTGTTTGCCACGTTTTATGATAAATATCTGTCATCTGTTCCCAAGAAATTTCTTCTTTTAAATAACTATCCATTAAAGGTGTTAAGAAAACAGACGCTTGCAT